>DATGHY010000244.1:0-9988 GCA_035307625.1 Actinomycetota bacterium | reverse complement strand
GCCTGATGGCAGACGTCATCCTGGTAGCAGACGACGACCCCGACATCCTTCGCTTCGTCGAGCTGAACTTGAGGCTCGAAGGGTACGAGGTACTCACCGCAGTCGACGGCGAAGAGGCGCTCGCCGTCGCGCACGACCGCGTGCCCTCGCTCGTGATCCTCGACGTCATGATGCCGAAGCTCGACGGCTATCAGGTCTGCCAACGCCTGCGCACCGACGGCCGGACCAGCGGCGTGTGCATCATCATGCTGACGGCGAAGTCGATGTCTGCCGACAAGGTGCTCGGCCTGACGGCGGGAGCAGACGATTACATCTCCAAGCCGTTCGACCCGATGGAGCTCGTCGCGCGCGTGAAGACGACGCTCCGGCGCACACGTGAGATGCGGTCGGTCTCGCCGCTCACCGGTTTGCCCGGGAACGTTCAGATCGAAGCGGAGATGCAGCGACTGGTCTCGCAAGGGGAGACGTTCGCGGTGCTGTGGCTCGACCTCGACAACTTCAAGGCGTTCAACGACCGCTACGGGTTCATCCGCGGCGACAGCGCGATCAACTACCTCGCCACGGTGCTGCGCGATGCAACGACGGACGACCAGTTCGTCGGACACATCGGCGGGGACGACTTCGTGGTCCTCGCGTCCGCCGAAGAATGCGAGTCCCTCGCACAAGCGATCGTCGCTCGCTTCGACAAAGAGGTGAAGGATCTTTACGACCCGGAGGACGCCGCGCGCGGCACGGTCATCGTGACCGACCGCCTCGGACGGGAGCTCGAGTACCCGCTCCTCAGCGTCTCGATCGGAGCGGCAACGAACGAGCACCATCCGGTGAACGACTATCGCGAGCTCGTCGAGGTCGCCACTGAGATGAAGAGCTTCTCGAAGAAGCGTCCCGGAAGCGTCTACGCGATCGACCGGCGCGGACGGGCCGAAGACGGGGTCTGAAGCCCAAAAAGCCCCGAAAATAGGGCTGGTTACCCACTGGTATAGTGGCTGCCGTGACCGATCGAGACACCGTTTTGATGCGCAGAGCGCTGCGCCTTGCCGAGCGAGGCCGGGGCCGGACGGCGCCGAACCCGCCGGTCGGAGCGCTCATCGTCGCAGACGGCGAGATCGTCGGCGAAGGGTGGCACCAGGGTGCCGGGCGCGCGCATGCGGAGGTCGACGCCCTCCAAGCGGCCGGTGGCCGGGCGCGTGGGGCAACCATCTATCTCACGCTCGAACCCTGCACGCACCAAGGACGTACGCCGCCCTGCGCGCCTCGCCTCATCGACTCCGGGATCGCGCGCGCGGTGATCGCAACGACCGACCCGAACCCGAACGAGGGCGGCGCGGGGATCCGCGCGCTCACGGAGGCTGGGATCGAGGTTCGTACCGGCATACTCGAGGAAGAAGGGCGCACGTTGATCCAGGGCTTCACGAAGTGGATCCGAACACGTACGCCCTTCGTCACCGTCAAGATCGCTTCGACACTCGATGGACGCGTTGCCGCCGCCGACGGCTCGTCCAAATGGGTCACGGGGCTCGCGTCACGCCGAGACGCACACCGGATGCGCGCCTGGTCGAACGCAGTCGTCGTCGGCATCGGCACCGTGCTTGCCGACGACCCGGCGCTCACGTGCCGGCTTCGCGGGTACACCGGGCCCCAGCCTCTTCGCGTCGTCGTCGATTCAGCCTCGCGCACGCCGACGGAAGCCCGCGTGTTGGACGCTGCGGCACCGACGTTGATCGCAACGACGGCCAAGGCCTCCGAGGAATCCGTTCGTGCGATCCGGGCCACTGGGACTGAAGTCGTCCAACTGTCGGCGCGCGAGGGCCGCGTGGATCTGATGGCCCTGCTGCAGGAGCTGGGCGGCCGGGGCATCACCGACGTGCTCGTCGAGGGAGGTCCGACGCTGATCGGCGACCTCGTTGAACGCCGGCTCGTCGACAAGTACGTTTTCTACATCGCGCCCAAGCTGCTCGGGCAGGTCGGGCTGAGCGCCATCGCCGGGCTCGTTGCGCCGAACATCGCCGATGCGCGCGAGCTCACCATCACATCCGTGCGCCGGACCGGCGCAGACGTCAAGATCGAAGCGAGGCCGAGAGTCTGATGTTCACAGGGATCGTGGAGTACCAAGGAAGTGTCGTCCGCCTGATGCGCCGCGGCGGGGGAGCGAGGCTAGAGGTGAACGCCCCCGAGATCGTGGGGGAGCTGCAGATCGGTGACTCCGTCGCTGTGAACGGCGCGTGCGTCACCGTCACGGAGCGCAATACCGAGGCGTTCGCGTGCGACCTCGTCCCCGAAACCGTGGCGCGAACGAACCTCGGGATCTTGGAAGTCGGCGAAGAAGTGAATCTCGAGCGGCCCGTGCGCGCGACCGACCGCTTGGGCGGCCACATCGTGCAGGGTCACGTGGACGCGGTCGGTCTCGTCCGGAGCCGGCGTCGCGTCGGCGCGCAGGAAGTGCTTGAGGTGACTGTGCCGTTCGAGCTGACCCGGTACCTCGCGCCACAGGGATCGGTGTCGCTCGACGGCGTGAGCCTGACCGTCGTGGCCGTCGATCGCGATCGGTTCCGCGTCGCGCTGATCCCGCACACGGTTTCCGTCACGACGCTCGGCCGCAAGGGACAGGGCGCTTCGGTCAACGTCGAGGTCGACGTCATCTCCAAGTACGTTGAACGACACATGGCCGCGCGCGCCCCACGCCCCGCCTTCACGATCTTCGAAGAGCAGCCGAAAGAGCGCACCGAAGCGCCGCGTCCGGCCCTTCCGAAGCCACTGCCGGCGCGCCCGGTCGCACACACGCCTCCGGTGGCGGCATCGCGCCCGCGCCCACCCGCGAAGTCCGCACCCAAGAAGGCGGCCAAACGCCCCGCCGCCTCGGCGAAGCGGAGCGCGAAGCGCGCACCTGCGAAGCCGGCGAAGCGCAGGCGCTGAGAGGGATCATGTTCGCGACGATCGACGAAGCGATCGCAGACATCCGCGACGGGAAGATCGTCGTTGTCGTCGACGACGCCGATCGCGAGAACGAAGGCGACTTCATCATCGCTGCGGAGAAGGTCACTCCTGAGATCGTCAACTTCATGGCGACGCACGGACGTGGCTTGATCTGCATGCCGATCGTCGCCGAGCGGCTCGACCAGCTGTCGATCCCACCGATGGTCCCCGAGCTCGCGTCGACCCACGAGACGGCTTTCAGCGTCCCCATCGACCTCGCGAACGGCAGCACCGGGATCTCCGCTTACGACCGGGCCGCGACCGTCCGCAAGGTCCTCGACGCGAACGCCGTTCCTGAAGACTTCCGTAAGCCCGGACACACGTTCCCGTTGCGCGCGCAGCCCGGCGGCGTGCTCAAACGCGCCGGCCATACCGAAGCGGCCGTCGATCTCGCGCGCCTCGCCGGTCTGTATCCGGCCGGCGTCATCTGCGAGATCATGAATACAGACGGCACCATGGCACGGCTGCCGCAGCTCCGTGACGTCTCGACGCATCACGGCTTGAAGCTGATCTCGATCGCGGACCTCATCGCGTATCGCCGGCGCCACGAGACGCTCGTTCGTCGCGAGGCTGAAGCGGTTGCGAAGCTCCCGACGCGCTACGGAGAGTTCGTTGCGATCGGATACCAGTCGTTCGACGGCCGTCACCACATGGCGCTCACGATCGGCGACCTGTCCGACGGTGACGCCGTCCTCACGCGCATGCATTCCGAATGCTTGACGGGCGACGTGTTCCACTCGCTGCGATGCGACTGCGGCACCCAACTCGAGAACGCGCTCGCGCAGATCGCGGACGAGGGGAGAGGAGTGCTCGTCTACATCCGCGGACACGAAGGGCGGGGCATCGGGTTGCTTCACAAGCTGCGCGCGTACCAGCTCCAAGAGGCCGGCCAGGACACCGTGGAGGCCAACGTGACGCTCGGCTTCCCGCCCGACCCGCGCGACTACGGTGTCGGAGCGCAGATCCTCGTGGACCTCGGTGTTCAGTCGATGCGGCTGCTCACGAACAACCCAACGAAGCGCGCCGGCTTGGAGGGTTATGGCCTGGCGATCGTCGAGCGCGTGCCGCTGCAAACGATGGCGACGAAGCACAACATCGCATACCTCCGCACCAAGAAAGAGAAGCTGGGACACGACCTAGACATCGACGACATCGTCGCCGGAGGGGAGCCCGTTGTCGGGCCGGATGAAGCCCCCTGACCAACCGCTCGACGCGCGCGGTCTGAAGTTCGCGATCGTGGCCGCGCGCTTCAACCATGAGCTGACCGAGCGGCTCGTGGAAGGCGCGCTCGAGTGTTTCACCGCGAGCGGTGCGAGCGACGTCCCCGTCGAATGGGTGCCGGGGTCGTTCGAGCTGCCACTCGCGGCGCGCGCGATCGCAGAGACGCGCGGGGTCGATGCGGTTGTCGCATTGGGTTGCATCATCAAAGGCGGTACGCCGCACTTCCACTTCGTGTCGACGGAGACGGCGAGCGGCCTGATGAGCGCGATGCTCGAAACGGGCATCCCCATCGCGCTCGGCGTGCTGACGACCGACGATCTCGCGCAGGCCGAAGCGCGCGCAGGCGGGGCCGAGGGCAACAAGGGCTGGGATGCGGCGGCGACCGCGATCGAGATGGCTGCGCTCATGCGTCGCCTAGAAAAGCCGGCCGAGGACGCCGGAACCCTCTGATAGCATCCGCCCGTGCTGCGGCTGGTCATCCCTAAAGGCTCGCTCGAAGCGAATACGTTGACGCTGCTCGAGCAAGCCGACCTCGCCCTGAAACGTGGTTCCGACCGCGACTATCACGGCTCCATCGTCGACCCGCGGATCGATCGCGTCTCCATCCTTCGACCGCAAGAGATCCCCGGCTATATCGAAGAAGGACTCTTCGACCTCGGCATCACGAGCAGGGATTGGATCGAGGAAACCGAGAGCGACGTCGAGGTCCTCAGCGAGCTCGGCGACGCAGGCCGGGTCGGTGGGCGCGTGCGGATCGTGCTGGCGGTCCCGAAAGACTCGTCGATAGAGCGGGCCGACCAGCTCCCACCCAACTCACGCATCTCCACCGAGTACCCGAACATCACTGCGCGCGCGTTCGAGAAGCTCGGTATCCCCGTGCATGTGTTCCTCTCCTACGGTGCGACCGAGGCGAAGGTGCCCGACATCGCGGACGCCGTCGTCGAAGCGACGGAGACCGGATCCTCCCTGCGGAGGAGCGGCCTGAAGATCGTCGAGACGCTCGTCGACTCACCCACGTTGCTCATCGCCAACCGCGAGTCGGCATCCGATCCCACGAAGCGTCAGGCGATGACCGATGTGCAGACGCTCCTCCTCGGCGTTATCGAGGCGCGCGGCCGGGTCCTCATGAAGCTCAACGTTGCCGAGCCTTCGCTCGCAGGCGTGCTCGAGATCCTGCCGGCGATGAAGGCTCCCACGATCTCGAAGCTGACGTCGGGCGAGGATTATGCGGTCGAAACGGTCGTTGAAAAGGCGCAGGTGAACATCCTCATCCCTCGTCTGAAAGAGCGCGGCGCGACCGATATCATCGAGCTTCCGATATCCAAGATCGTCCCCTGACGGGGAGGTCCCCGCTTCTCTTTCCTGGCAGTTTGTGCCTGTGGTACGCTCGCGCCGCGCTGGGTGACGGCGCAAGAGGTATCCGCGCGTTCGCGCGGCGGGCAGGAGGGGAAGGGTGGCACAAGGCACCGTCAAGTGGTTCAGCAACGAGAAGGGTTTCGGTTTCATCTCTCGCGAGGACGGCGATGACGTTTTCGTCCACCACAGCGCGATCCAGATGGACGGCTACCGCACATTGAGCGAAGGCCAACGCGTGGAGTTCGACATCGTCGAAGGCCCGAAGGGGCAGCAGGCCGCCAACGTTCGGCCCGCCTGACCTGCAGCGATCCCTTTCGAGCAGCCGGCTCGTCCTCGACACCTGGTTGCCCCACCCCTATACTTCGTGCGTGCGCGAGCAGCTTGTTCGCGCGCAAAGAAGGAGCTGGGACTCCTCACCCGCCGGATGGAAACAAGAACCGGTCGGGTTGTGAAGAGGTTCGTTCCGGGTGCCTTTCGGGCGCCCCTTCTTTTTTCTCCATCGATCGATGAGGTGATGCTGGATCGCAAGTGAACCGCGTGTGAACGAACGGATCCGTGCCCCCGAGGTCCGCCTCGTGGGACCGGACGGAAGTCAGGTTGGGGTGCTGGCGCTGCAAGACGCTTTGCGGATCGCCCGCGAGCTCGATCTGGATCTGGTCGAGGTAGCGCCGCAAGCGCGACCGCCCGTCGCGAGGCTGCTCGACTATGGGAAGTACCGCTACGAGATGGCGGTGAAGGCCAAGGATGCGAAGCGCAAGCAAGCATCGTCGGTCCTCAAAGAGATGAAGATGCGCCCCAAGATCGACATCCACGACTACAAGACCAAAAGAGGACACATCGAGCGGTTCCTCAACGGTGGCCACAAAGTGAAAGTGACGATCATGTATCGCGGGCGGGAGATGGCGCACACGGAGCTCGGGGCGAAGATCTTAGATCGTCTCGCCGCAGACCTGGAGCCGATCGCGCACGTCGAAACACCGCCGAAGCTCGACGGCCGGAACATGACCATCGTGTTCGCGCCGACGAAGCGCCCGGCGGGGAAACGAGAGAAAGCTGAGGGAGAGTAACGCCATGCCGAAGATGAAGACGCACCGCGCGGCCGCGAAGAGGCTGCGGCGGACGGGGAGCGGGAAGATCGTCCGGAAGCAAGCCTTCTTCCGCCACATCCTCGAGAAGAAATCGTCGAAGCGGAAGCGGCGGCTGGGCAAGAGCATCGTCGTCTCCGGACCGGATCGCGCGCGCGCGCGCCGCTTGCTGGGAGGCTGAGCCATGGCTCGCGTGAAACGAAGCGTCAGCGGACGCAAGAAGCGACGGACCGTTCTCGAGCGTGCGTCCGGCTATCGCGGATCGCGCGGACGGCTCTATCGCTCTGCGCGAGAGCAAGTGCTGCACTCGCTGCGCTACTCATACAACGACCGCCGGAAGCGCAAGGGCGACTTCCGTCGGTTGTGGATCGCGCGCATCAACGCAGCCGCGCGCGAGCACGGGCTGTCGTACAACAGACTTATCAATGGGTTGAAGCTGGCTGAGGTCGACGTGGATCGCCGGGTGCTCTCGGACATGGCCGTGAAAGATCCGGCCGCGTTCGGGGCGCTGGTTGAAGTCGCGCGTGCAGGGCTGGAGCGAGGGCGCGCGTCGGGCGAGTGACACACGGCCGGGAGCAGGGGGCGGGCAGGGCTCGATGACCGGCGAGACGATCCTCGATAGGTTGCCGGACGGTGTGGTTCTCATCGGACCGGATAAGACCGTCGCGCAGATCAATCGCGCAGCGACGCGTCTGACCGGCTGGTCGAGCGAAGACGCGGTCGGGCGCCCGTACGGAGACGTCCTCAGGCTTCGGCACACCGCCGGCTTCTTGGTCCACGAACGTGCCGATCCGTTCACCGTGGCACCGCGCCTGGCGACCGGTTCGCCCGAGCGCGAGTACATGCTGACGTGTCGCGACGGGACGGAGCGCTGGGTCGCCGTGCGTACGGCATTCGGCTGGAAGGACGGAAAGCTCGACGAGGTCGTGGCGACGATCCGAGACATCGGCCGACGTCATCGCCGCGAGCAGTCGGCGTACGACCTCATCGCGACGCTCGCGCACGATCTGCGATCCCCGCTGACGTCGGTGAAGGGTTTCACGTCGACGCTCCGCCGTAACTGGCAGAAGTTCAACGACAAGCAGAAGCAGGACATGCTCGAGACGATCGACTGGGACGCGGACCGGATGAACCGGCTCCTCAAGGATCTGCTCGACTTCTCTCGTTTGGAGGCCGGACGCCTCGAGCTGAAACGGCAGTTGGTCGATCTGTCCGAGCTCGCGGCTCAAGTCGTCGACCGCATCGCGAAGACGAACGGTGGGACGCACAGCTTGAAGACCGATTTCCCGAGCGGCTTCCCCGAAGTGTCTGCGGACCTCGGCAAGGTCGAGCAGGTGCTCGTCAATCTCGTCGAGAACGCGGTCAAGCACGGCGACCCCGGCATGATCGTCGTCAGCGGCGAGAGTGGTCCGGCAAATGTGACCGTCCGCGTGGCCGACTCCGGTCCCGGCATCGATCCCCATCACGTCCCGTACGTGTTCACGAAGTTCTACCGGCGCGGGACGGGGCAGCGTCACGCCGGCACGGGCCTCGGCCTCTACATCTGCAAGGGGATCATCGAAGCGCACGGCGGTCAGATATCCATCGAGCACACCGACTCGAGCGGTACGGTATTCGCATTCACCCTGCCGCTGGAGGAGATGTGACGGAAACAGCAGCGCTGATCTCGGAAGCAACCAAGACGGCGCTCGGCGAAACCCGCACGGCCACGACGCTTGCGGAGCTACGCGACGTGCGCGTGCGCGCGCTCGGACGCAAGGCACCGATGTCGCGCGTGCGCGCGGAGATGGGTTCGCTATCCGAAGACGAGCGGCGTGAGATCGGCCGCCTTCTGAACGAATCGCGCGAGCAGATCGAAGCCGCGCTGGCCGCGCGCGAAAATGAATTAGCTGCAGACGAGCAGGCCGCGATGCTGGCCCGCGACCGGATCGACGTGACGGCGCCCGGCCGGAAGAAGGAGATCGGTCACCCACACCCGCTGACGCTGATGGCCGACCGCATCGTCGACATCTTCATCGGGATGGGATTCCGCGTCGCCGAAGGTCCCGAAGTCGAAACGGATTGGTACAACTTCCAGGCGCTCAACATCCCACCGGACCATCCGGCCCGCTCGATGCAAGACACGATGTACGTCGACGGCACTGACCTCGTGATGCGCACGCACACGTCACCCGTCCAGGTCCGCGCGATGCAAGCGCAGGATCCGCCGATATACGTCGTCGTTCCCGGCCGCGTCTATCGACGCGACCCCTTCGACGCAACCCATTCCCCGTGCTTCCAGCAGATCGAAGGCCTTGCGATCGACAAGGGCTTGTCGATGGCCGACCTCAAGGGAACGATCGCGGCGTTCGCGCGCGAGATGTTCGGCCCGCGCCAGCGCGTGCGCTTCCGTCCGTCCTACTTCCAGTTCACCGAACCCTCTGCTGAGGTCGACGTGCTGTGCATGAACTGCGAAGGTGCCGGTTGCTCGGCATGTGGGCACAGTGGCTGGATCGAGATCATGGGCGCCGGTGTCGTCCACCCGAACGTGCTCAAAGCCGTGGGATGGGATCCCGAGGTGTGGTCGGGGTTCGCATTCGGTCTGGGCGTCGAACGCGTCGCGATGCGCGCCCTTGGCGTTCGCGACATCCGTTGGTTCTACGAGAACGATCAACGCTTCCTCGCGGGGTTCCACGCCTGATGCGCGTACCTCTTTCGTGGCTCCGTGAGTTCACGCCCGTAGACGACGATCCGGACGAGATGGCGACGAAGCTGTCTATGTTCGGCCTGAAGGTGGACGAAGTTATCCGCGTCGGAGAGGGGATCACCGGCGTGGTCGTCGGAGAAGTGCGCGCGATCCGGGAGCACCCCAACGCCGACAACCTGATGCTGGTGCGCGCGTACGACGGAACGATCGAGCGCGACATCGTATGCGGCGCGCGCAACTACGTCGTCGGCGATCGCGTTCCGATGGCGCTCCCCGGAGCGCACCTCCCGAACGGGATGGATATCGAGCGGCGTGTGGTTCGCGGTGAAACGAGCGACGGGATGCTGTGCTCCGCGCGCGAGCTGCGTATCGCCGACGATCACTCGGGGATCATGATCTTGGATCCAGATGCGCCGGTCGGGAAGGATCTCGTTTCCGCGCTCGATCTCGATGACGTCATCTTCGCCCTCGACATCACTGGGAACCGTCCAGACGCATTGTCCATCCTCGGCGTCGCGCGCGACGTTGCGATCTTGTACGAGCTACCGCTTACCGTCCCGCCGGCCGATGTCACGGAGACCGGACCCGAGATAGGGGGCCTCGCTTCCGTCACGATCGAGGATGCGCGCGGATGCCCGCGCTACCTCGCAAGGGTGATCGAGAACGT
>DATGHY010000243.1:0-8216 GCA_035307625.1 Actinomycetota bacterium | reverse complement strand
CGTCGTGAAGCGCGTCATCCCATTTTCCAGACCCGCCGTCGCAGTCACGATCTTGAACGTCGATCCCGGCGGGTAGCGCTCTTGCGTCGCACGGAACAGCAGCGGGTTCCCCGCCGCGTTCTCCAGCGCCGTCTTCGGCTTGACGCAGCCGTCGCCGAGCGGCTTCGTGATCAGGTTTGGGTCGTAGGTGGTCGACGAGTACAACGCGAGCACCGCGCCGGTGTCGGGGTCGATCGCCGCGACCGCGCCGCGCTGGTCGCCGAGCGCTTGCTTCGCGATCTCTTGCAGCTTCGGATCGATCGTGATCTGGATCGTGTTGCCTGGGTTTTTACGTCCGAGCAGCTGGTCGACGAAGTTCTGCGTCGTCGCCGGCTCCCGGCCGGATAGGAAGGCGTCGTATGAAGACTCCAACCCGGCGCTTCCGCAGAAGACTGAGTTCGTGTAATAGCCGGTGATGTGCCCGAAGAGGTTCTTCTCAGGATAGACGCGCTGCCACGGGTAGTTCTTGTTGCCCGTCGCTTGCGATTCCGCGAGCACCGTGCCGTCGGCCGCGAGGATCTCTCCACGCTTCACGTTCAGTTCGCTCGCGAGCAGCCTTGGGTTGCGCGGATCGGTCGAGTACGAGTGCGACCTAGCCACCTGAACGACCTGCAGGTTGATGAACAGCGCGATGAAGCCAAGCGTGAGGATCAACGCCACTTTGCGCACCGACGTGTTCACGTCACGGCCTCCCCGTCCGATATCCGTATCAGCAGCGCGATGAGTATGAAGTTGGCGAAGATGCTCGAACCTCCGTACGCGACGAACGGCAGCGTGATGCCGGTTAACGGGAAGAGCCGCGACACGCCGCCCATAATCAACAAAGCCTGCACGGTGATGATCACGGTCAACCCAACAGCGAGAAGAGTCCCGAACGTGTCGCGCGAGCGCAGCGCGATGTGGAAGCCGCGCGCAGCGATGAGGCCGAAGAGCAGCAGGATAGCGATGGTGCCGAAGAATCCGATCTCCTCGCCGATCGCGGCGAAGATGAAGTCCGTGGGTAGGGTGCCGCTTCGAACGCCCGGGTCGATGAACTGCGGATGACCCAAGCCAAGGCCCGTGCCGGTCAGCCCTCCCGTGCCGAGGGCGAACGCCGACTGCGCGATCTGACGGCCGGCGGCGTTGATACCGCAGACCGTGTCGGTCGCGCTCCATGGGTGTAGCCACGCGCAGATGCGGACCCCCACGTGCGCGAAGTGCTTGTACGCGTACCAGACGCCGCCCGAGAACATCACTACCCCGGTCAGTACGTACGCGCTTCGAGACGTCGCGGCGTACAACGTGATCACGAACAGCGCGAAGAACAGCGTCGACGAACCGAGATCGCGTTCGTAGAACATCACGGCGAGCGACAGCCCCCAGGCGAGGATCAGCGGTCCGAAGTGTCGCGGCGCCGGCAAGCCGAGCGGCCCGACGCGTGCCGAGGTGAGCGTCATGACTTCGCGTTTCGACGCGAGGTATCCGGCGAGGAAGATGGCCAGCACGACCTTCGCGAGCTCTGCCGGCTGGAATGCGAGCGGCCCAACCCTGATCCAGAGCTTCACACCGCGTCCCAAAGTTGTGCCGATTGGAGAGAGCGGCAGGAGGAGAAGGACGACGCCGAGCAGCAAGAACGAGTAGCGGAACTGCTCGAGCTGCCGGTGGTCTCGAACGATCGCCAGCGTCAGGATGAACGCGATCATGCCGATCGTGATCCAGCCGAGCTGCGCGCCCGCGAGATCCGGCGCGAGGCGGCGGATGTAGCCGTAGCCGAACCCGGCGAGCAGGATCGCGATCGGGTACAGCAGTGGATCGGCGGTCGGCGCGAGCCGGCGAATAGCGACGTGCCCGATGACCGCCAGCGCCGTAAACGCGATCATGAATTTCGCAAGGTCCGGCGACACCTTCGACGAGTGCGAGAAGTCGACGAGCACGAACGTTGCGAGCGCGATCACGATCGACAGGATCAGCATGCTGAGCTCGGCGTTGCGAGGCCTCATGTTGCGCTCGCTTTCGGCGTCACCGTCGGCGTCGCCGAAGGCGACGGGTGGATGCTCGCCTGGGCCGCGGGTGTGAGCGGGATCGTCGAGACGAACGCGCGCGCTTTCGCCAGGGTCGGCTGCCGGACCCCGTCGGTCAGGCGCGGGCGGAAGTACTCGACGACATCGGTCTTCTTGATCGGGGTGGGCTCCTGTACGTGCGAGAGGTGCACGCCTGCGAAGCTGACCGGCAACCCTTGATAGATCGCCACGTCGTTGCCGTTGAATCCGACGTAGTAGGAGCGGTCGGCCCACGCCTTCACACCGCCGTACCCGCCGCCGACCAAGGCGCCGAGGATCAGCACCCACACGACGAGGCGCCACGGGAACCGCCGGCCGGTCTTCTTCGGGCGCGCCCGATGCGGCTTGCGGCCCGGGTGCGCGGAATCACCGATGTCGATCAGGACGACGGTGATGTTGTCCTGGCCGCCTCTTTCGTTCGCCGCATCGACGAGACGTTGGCAGATCTCGTCGAGGTCGGAGCCGCTCGTTGCGTAGTCTCGGATCTCATCGTTGGAGAGCATCCCCGTCAGCCCGTCGGAACACAGCAAGAGCCGGTCTCCGTCGATGAGCGTTATGCGCGACTCGTCGACGTCGACGTCTTTGTCGGCGCCCAATGCGCGCGTCAGGACCGACCGTTGTGGGTGCGCTTCGGCCTGCTCGGGCGTAAGACGCCCTTCGGAAACCATGCGCGCCACGAGCGTGTGATCGCGCGAGAGCTGCGTGATCTGTCCTGCGCGGATCAGGTAGCAACGTGAATCTCCGACGTGGGCGATGAAGGCGGTATTGCCGGAGATCACGACCGCAGTCATCGTCGTGCCCATGCCGCGCAAGCTCTCGTCGCCCTCAGCACGATCGTGCACTGCCTTGTTGCCGTCGCGCACGGCATCGGCCACTTGCTTCGCGGCCGCGCGCGGCTCCGCTTGATCGAGCGCGCGCACCGAGCCGAGTGCCAGGTCGCTCGCAACCTCGCCCGCGCGATGCCCGCCGAGACCGTCCGCGACGGCGAAGACGTGGTCGCCGGCGAACGCGGCATCCTCGTTGCGCTCGCGGACGCGTCCCACGTCCGTCAGGAGGCTCGCGCGCACCTGAACGGCAGTCGTCACGAGCGGCGGACCTCAGCGATCGTTTTACCGATCCGAACCTCGTCACCGACGGCGATCGGCGAAGGGCTGGTCACCTTCACGCGGTTCAGGTACGTGCCGTTCGTCGATCCGAGGTCTTCAACGAACCATGTGCCGTCCTTCGAGAACAAGCGCGCGTGCAGAGTCGAGACATACGTGTCGTCCAGCTGAACACGGCAGCTTTCCGAGCGGCCGAACGTGACCTCATCGTCGAGCGTGAACGTACGAACCGGCTTGTCCTGCTCGGTCACGACGATCGAACGCGGTGCACCGCGCCGTTTCGTCGGCGCCTGACGCGCGCGCTGTCCGCGCGGCTTCGGAACGCGCGGCCCGACGAGGTCGAGGTACACGACACGCACTGCGCGCGCGATGAATAGGTAAAGAAGGGCGAGGAATAGGTACTTGAGGGTCGTGAGGACGATCTGCGGCACTTAAGGTCTCCGGAACTCCAGCGTGGTCTCTCCTAGGACCACCCGGTCGCCCGGGGTCAAGCGATGGCGATTCACTCGCTTCCCGTTGATCTCCGTTCCGTTCGTCGACCCGAGGTCGATCACGACCCACTCGTCGCCTTCACGTCGGATCTCGGCGTGACGGCGAGACACACCCGGGTCGGCAAGGATCACGTCGCATCCCTCCATCCGTCCGATAACGACCGCTTCCTTCGAGAGCGGCCACGTACGGCTCGTCTTCCCGAGCTGCACGAGCTCGGCATCGGCGTCCAGCGACATCTGGATCAGCTGCGTCTGGGGTCCGGCCTCGGGCTCCGGGGTCGCCGACTCGACGAATTGCGCGCCGATCCCGAACGTCCCTGCTTTGAAGGTGGAGTCTTCTACGATATGGATCTCCGGCGGTCCCACCATGCGCCAACCTTCGCTGGCCGACGCGCGCCTGGCCACGGCCGAAAGTTCCTTCCGCAGCGTGGATGAGATCTGGCTGAGACGCTCGAAGTCCTTGCTCGAAAGCTTGAACTCGAACGCGTTCGGCACGTACGTCGCGCCGCTGGCCGCCGCGGTCTTCTCTTCTTCCATCGAGCGCACCATGCGCTTCCCCAGTTCGACCGGCTGGACGCCGCCGCCGGGGAGCGCGCGCGCGAAGAACCCCTCGACGAGGCCTTCGAGGCGCTTTTCGAATCCACGGAGGAAGCTCACATGATCTCCCGGCCGGGGCCGTGACGCAGGAGATTCTATCCTGCAGGCTGCTCGACCAACCCGGACGCCTGATGCGAGTGCCCTGCTGGTAAAGTTGCGGTCCCGCCGCCCGGCGATCGCGGGGGACTGGCGGAACATGGCAGACGCGCACGGTTCAGGTCCGTGTGAGCTCACGCTCATCGGGGTTCAAATCCCCGGTCCCCCACTCGATTGAGCCCCTCGATGTTCGAGGGGCTCATGCTTTCTTGCCGTACGCGTGCTGCGCGAGGAAGATTCACGCGCTATGGCAGAGACGGTGGTTCGCGGTGCGCGCTTGTACGACGGGCGCGGCCTCGATGTGATCGATAACGCAGTCCTGGTGTGTGAAGGCGGCCGGATCATGTATGCGGGCCCGGCGGCCGGCGCACGCGGCTTCGATGCGTTGCCCGATGCCGTCGACGCAGACGGGCGCGCGCTGATCCCCGGGCTGATCGATGCGCACGTCCACTTGTGCTCGAACGGAAGCCCGGATTTCGCTTCAGACGCTACGGGCCTGTCCTTGCAGCAGGCGCGCGACCGATGCGCCGAGGCTTCATTGCACGCGATCGAAGCCGGGATCACGACGGTGCGCGATCTCGGCGGGATCGGCCTGGTCACTGTGGAGGTCGCGCGCGCCCAGGCCGCGGGCGGCTTGAAAGGCCCGCGGATCCTGACCGCGGGACAGGTGCTGACCGTGCCCGGCGGGCATGCGCACTACATCGGCCGCGAGGTCGCGTCGGTCGCCGACATACGCAAAGCGATCCAGTCGCTGGGCGAAGCCGGCGCGACGGTCATCAAGGTAGTGGCGACGGGCGGCGTCTTGACGCCGGGCATAGGCGCGCAGCAATCGTCGTTCCCATCCGAGCAGCTGCGCGCGGCCGTCGAGGAAGCTCACCGCCTCGGGTTGCGCGTCGCGGCGCATGCGATCGGCGCCGAAGGGATCGCCGCCGCGGTTGACGCGGGCGTCGACTCGATCGAGCACGGCTGCTTCCTCTCCGACCCGGTGATCGGCGAGATGATCGGGAACCCGACCTGGCTCGTCGCGACTCTTTCCGCGCCGGAGCGGATCGTGAACGGAGGCACGGAGGCCCCGGCGTATGCGATCGAGAAATCGAGGGAAGTGATGAACGCGCAGCGGAAGTCGTTCGCGCGCGCCGTGGAGCTGGGCGCGCGCATCGCGAGCGGCACCGACGCCGGCACGCCGTATAACTTCCACGGGGGGCTTTCGCACGAGCTGAAGCTCATGCACGAGTCGGGGCTCGGGCTCGAGCGCGTGTTGACATCGGCGACGCGCGACGCCGCGCAGCTGCTCGGGCTTGGAGACATCGGGACGCTCGAGGCGGACAAGCTCGCCGACTTCGTGTTGTTGGACGGCGATCCTTTGCACGACGCCGACGCATACGCACATGTTGCGCTCGTCGCGCAGAACGGGCGTATCGTCGTGGACCGGCGATGAATCGAGTCAAGGCGCACGACATCGAGCTCGCGTGGGATGAGCTCGGACGCGGCGACCCAGCCATCCTCGTCGTCCCGCAGTGGTTCTTGTCATCGCGTTCGATGCGCGCGAGCGCACTGGTGCGGAAGTTGGCAGACCATCACCGCATGCTGCTGTACGACCGCCGCGGCACCGGAGCCTCGGACAAGCCGGGGCCGCCTTACACGACGGCGCGCGACTCGCGCGATCTCGCCGGGATGTTCGAGGCCCTATCGATGGACGACATCGTGATGCTGGGTCACGGCGTGCGCGGATCACAGGTTGCGATGCACTTTGCAGGACACTTCCCGAAGCTTGTGCGCGCCGTGATCTGCATCGGCGGAACGCCGCGGTGGCGCGCGGGCCCCGAGTGGCCCTACGGCCTGAACGACGGGGCTTGGGATGCGGCCTTCGGGAAGCTCGAATCGTCGAACGAGCCGCCGCCGGGCGCGTCGCTTGCGATGAACGAGGACTGGGAAGCGGCCGGGCGGGACGGGGCGCTCGACATATTGCTGCACACGCGCGACGAAGATCTGCGGCATTTCTTGCCGAAGGTCACGCCGCCGACCCTGATCGTGCACCTTCGCGAAGACCGGCTCGTGCCCTTCGAGGCCGCGCAGTGGCTGGCAGAGAGCCTGCCGCACGGGGTGCTCGAAGTCTTCGATGCCCCGCGCGAGATCCCGTTCCGCGCGCACGAAGAGCTGGCCGCCCACATCGAGGAATTCCTGCGGACCGCCGGGTGACGGTTCGCCTGGCGCGCGCGCGGCTGCGATAATCGCACCCCCGCCTCTTCCGCGGGCCCCAATCGCGAGAGGTCAACGTGACGCATCTGATCGAACCTCACGGTGGCGTGCTCGTCGACGGGATCGTCGACGATGAACGCGCGGCCGAGCTGAAGAAGCAGTCCTCGGACTGGCCGTCGTGGGATCTGACCGAACGGCAGATCTGCGACATCGAGCTGATCCTTTCCGGCGGGTTCTCGCCGCTGCGCGGCTTCATGGGTAAGGCCGACTACGAACGTGTGCGCGCGGAGATGCGTCTCGCCGATGGAACGCTGTGGCCGATCCCGATCACGTTGGACGTGACGGAAGAAGCGGCAGAGGGATTGGAACCCGGCAAGACCTTGGCACTTCGTGATCCAGAGGGCGTCATGTTGGCTGCTCTGCACGTGAGCGAGGTGTGGCGGCCGGATCCGGAGCTGGAAGCACGCGAGGTGTTCGGGACGACCGACGATACGCACCCGGGCGTTGCACATCTGTTGAAGCGCACGAATCCGGTGTACGTGGCCGGGGAGTTGGAAGGGATCCAGCCGCCATCCCACTACGACTATCGAGAGCTGCGGTTGACGCCGAAGGAGGTGCGCGAGCAGTTCGCGCGCGCCGGCTGGCGCAAGGTCGTCGCGTTCCAGACGCGCAACCCGATGCACCGCGCGCACTTCGAGCTGACGTTGCGCGCGGCGCGCGAGGTTGAGGCGTCACTGTTGGTGCACCCGGTCGTCGGGATGACGAAGCCCGGCGATGTCGATCACTACACGCGCGTGCGCTGTTACAAGGCGATCATGCCGTCGTACCCGCACGGGACGGCGATGCTGTCTCTGCTGCCGCTGGCGATGCGGATGGGCGGGCCGCGCGAGGTGCTGTTGCACGCGATCATCCGGAAGAACCACGGCTGCACGCATCTGATCGTCGGGCGCGACCACGCGGGGCCGGGGTCGGACAAGAGCGGCAAGCCGTTCTACGGGCCGTACGACGCTCAGGAGTCGCTGCGCGCGCACGAGGCCGAGCTCGGCGTGACGATGGTTCCGTTCCAGCAGATGGTGTATGTCGAAGACTTGGACACGTACGTTCCCGAAGACGAAGTGCCGGAGGGCGTGCGAGTCCTGAATATCTCCGGGACGGAGCAGCGTCGCCGCCTGAACGAAGGGCGCGACCTGCCGCACTGGTTCACGCCGCCTCTCGTGGCGGAGGAGCTGCGCCGCTCGTATCCACCGCGCGCGCGCCAGGGCTTCACGGTCTTCTTCACAGGGCTGTCCGGGGCCGGGAAGTCGACGATCGCGAATGTGCTTCAGTCGAAGCTGCTCGAGATCGGTGGACGGCCTGTGACGCTGCTGGACGGCGACATCGTCCGGAAGCATCTTTCGTCGGAGCTGGGTTTCTCACACGAGCACCGCGATATCAACATCCGGCGGATCGGTTTCGTTGCGAGCGAAGTGACGAAGAACGGCGGTATCGCATTGTGCGCGCCGATCGCGCCGTACGACGCGACGCGGAAGGCGGTGCGCGCCATGGTCGAGAAGGGCGGCGGGTTCATCTTGGTGCACGTCGCGACGTCGCTCGAGGCATGCGAGGCGCGCGACCGCAAGGGACTGTACGCGAAAGCGCGAGCAGGGATCGTG
>DATGHY010000242.1:0-3037 GCA_035307625.1 Actinomycetota bacterium | reverse complement strand
GCTTGCGCGCGCGTACAACGACTGGCTCTCCGACTACTGCGCGACTGCACCCGACCGGATGTTCGGGGCGGCGATGATCCCTCTGCAGGATCCGGCCGCGGCGGCGACGGAGCTGCGGCGCGCGCACGACGAGCTCGGCTTCCGCGTCGCGTTCGTTCGTCCGAACCCGGTGGGAGGCCGCTCGATCGCAGACCCGGCGCACGAGGTGGTGTGGGAAGCAGCGGAGGCGCTGCGCGTCACCATCGGCGTGCACGAAGGGTCGTCGAACACGATCCCGACGCTTGCGACCGACCGCATGATCACGCCGTTCATCTTGCACGCCGTGTCCCATTCGTTCGAGCAGATGCTGTCGTGCGCGCAGCTGATCTGCTTCGGTGTGATGGAGCGGCATCCGGATCTGCACTTCGTGTTCCTGGAAGCCGGCGGCGGTTGGGCGCCGTACTGGATGGAGCGCTTGGACGAGCAGGTGTGGGGGTTCGGCGCGTTCCAGCCGGACATGAAGCTGAAGCCGAGCGAGTATTTCATGCGGCAGTGTTGGGTGCCGTTCGAGCCCGACGAGAAGACGCTGCCCGCGTTGGCGCGCCTCATCGAAGACCAGGCGATGTGGGGATCGGACTACCCCCATCACGACTCGACGTTCCCCGGCGCGGTGAAAGAGGTGCGCGACACGATCGCGCCGCTCCCCCAGCGGATCCAACGAAAGATCCTGGGGAAGAACGCGCGTGCGTGCTACCGCCTTTGACGCCGGAGGAGCTTGCGCGCGCGTACTTCGGCGCCGTGGCGCGCCACGATGCTGGGGCGCTGCGGGCGTTGTTCGCCGACGACGCGGAGCTGGTGCTTCCTTCGATCACGATCATCGGAGCAGCCGACATCGCCGATTTCTATGCGCGCGCCTTCGCGAGCGGCGCGCTCTCGCCGGTCCCCGGGCCGATGATCTGCGAGGGCGATCGCGTGGCGGTCGAGCTCGAGCTGCACGCCGGCGGGGTGGCGGCGCCGCTTGCGGACTTCTTCACGGCGCGCGACGGGCAGATCGCGCGCCTTGTCGTGTACACGGGCGGACCGCCCAAGGGGTCGGGCTAGCCGGCGGCCTTTGCGGGGGCTTAATAGTGTGCTCGCCCAGGTGTCTGACGGTCTGACGGTCAGACACGCCGCGGGAGGCAGGAACGACTCTCTCCCCCGTCGAAGCCGGTCGCATGCGGCGCGCGCTCATCGCACTCGGGGCCCTGACCCTTGTCGCGACCATCAGTCCCGCCGCCGCGCAGTGCGTGAGCGGTGGTTCGGCCGCCTCGGGGCTTGCCGTCAACGTTTGCTCCGATGGCTCGTACACGTCGACCATCGGCGCGCGCGATCTCCAGGGGCGCGTCGGCGCCGGCGCCAACGGCCTCGAGGTCACCAACGTTCCGTTCGTTGCCGACGACCTCACGCTGGGGCCGAACGGGCCCGGGCTCGGTAACTCCGAGCTTGCCGGGCCTACCGCTATCGATTCCTCGCTAGGCAACGGCGGGCTGACTGCGGGCCTCACGCCCGAGGGAACCGTTGCCGTCCTGTCGTGGCCGAACCCGAGCTACTTCAACCAGATGGACTACCTCACGCTGAGCCGCGGCGATCCGAACCTCGGCGCCGCCAAGAACATGGGCGCGTTCGCCGGTCTCGACGTCGCGACCGCGCACGGGCGCGTGTTCAGCTGGTTGCGCGACTGGCCGTCGACGCAGGCCTACCTCAGCGGAACGTCCGACGCGCTCGTGACCACCTTCAGCAAAGACGGCATCACCGTCACGCAGACCGCCGTCGTCTCGACCACGTCCGACGTGATGACGATCCGCTACAAGGTTCAAGGCGCGCGCGACCCGAAGCTCGTGTTCTTCGAGAACCTCAACCCCGCCGACCACAAGATGCCGTTCCTCCCCGGGCAGGATCAGTTCGGCTACATGTTCAACGACATGGCCGCGCAATGGCAGAACGAGATGCTCGTCCACTTCCGCGAGGACGTGGACCCGACCAAGCTGCTCAACGTTGCGGAAGGCTCCACGGCGAGCGCGCGCGACACGCTCGTGCGCGATCTAAGCGAGATGAGCAAGCCCGGCGTGTTCTTCGCCGTCACGTCGAACCCGGCACCAAGCGCGCATCAGGTTGGAGCGGACCTCGGCGGGTTCGGCGGTAGCGACGCGTACAACGACGCGAACGCGCGCGGCGCGCACTTGTCGGGCGACAACACGGCAGTTGGACAGGTCGACGCGGCGATCAGCCTTCCGTTCAAGCACGGCGTGGCCGACGTGGTGATGGCTGCAGCCTCAACGCGGGACGCGGCTATGCACGCCGCGCAAGCAACCACGTACGCCAGGACGCTGCTCGACGAAGAAAGCTATTGGAATACGTGGCTGGCGAACGCGCAGCTGCCGACGTCGTCGGCCGACCTGAACGTCGACAGGCGCGCGCTCATCGCGGTGGCGAATGCGACCGACCGCTCGGGTGGATCGATCGTTGCGAGCATCGCGCGGCAGTCGCCATACTCGGAGGACTGGACGCGCGACGGCGCGTTCTTGAACTACGCGCTCGATCTTGCCGGCCATCCCGAGATGGTCACCAAGCACAACCTTTTCTACGCGCGCGTGCAGCGGGCGAACGGCACGTGGGGAACGATGTATTACGCCGACGGCGAGGAGGGCGGACCGTTCCCCTACGAGTCCGACCAGCAAGGCTTCGGGACGTGGACGCTGTGGCAGCACTACAAGATGTATCCGTCGAAGAGTTACTTGGACGCCGTGTATCCGGCGATCAAGGCCTCGGCGAACTGGATGACGCTGTACGCGGAGCCGACGGGCAGGCAAGGCCCGGGCATGGAAGACGACAACTTCTTCCCGAGCGACGGCATGCAGGGCGCGGTCACGCAATGGATGGGTCTGCAATCGGCCGTCCGAGCAGCCGGTGTGATGGGTGATGCGGCCGATGCGGCGAAGTGGAGTGCGCGCGCGGCCACACTGAAGGCAACGATCTTGTCGCAGTACTGGGGTCCGAGCGGCTCGTTCTCGCCGGGGTC
>DATGHY010000241.1:0-5799 GCA_035307625.1 Actinomycetota bacterium | reverse complement strand
ATCCGGCCGGCGGTGGTTGTGCCACAAGCGCGCAACACACCATGGCCTCGCTCCCCGCCAGCCCGCTCACACAGGTCGCATCGATCGCGGGTGGAGACCTCAGCGCGACGGCCGGTCAAGACAACGGGAGCGCTTCGATCCAGACAACGCGCTTCAACGTTTCTGCGGGAGCGACTCAGCAGGTGCTTTCGATCGGCGCCATGACGACAAGCAGCAAAGCGACCGCGGCGGGCAAGGCCGTCCAGAACGTCGTCACGTCGACGGCGAAGGACATCAATTTGCTCGGCGGCCTCATCAAGATCGGATCTCTGACGTCGACATCGATCGCGACGTCCGATGGAACGACCGGAGATGCGAATGGAACACTCACGTTCGCCGACGCCACCATCACGGCCAACGGCGCAACGCGTGCGATCTCGATCGACAACAACGGCATCCACTCCGACGATCCGCAGCTAACGCGCGCTCAGAACCTGAGCTTGACCGAGCAGATCAACGACTTGCTCGTGCAGGCAGGGATCACGCTGGCCGCCGCATCGCCGGCGAAGATCATCGACGGCGCCAGCGGCGAGTCGTCGGTGGGCGGGCTTACGATCGCGCTGGACGCGACCGTGCCGTCGGTGCCCGTTCCCCAAGAGGTCGCGCCGGTCCTCGGCAAGATCATCAATGCCATCCCGACCCAGTGCTTGAGCGACTTCCACATCCCCGCGCCGATCTGCTTCGGGCCGGGGATCCTGCCGGGCCTCGGGAGCGAAGGACGCGTGACGTTCACGATCGGCTCGACCGATGCGTTCGCGGTCGCCGGACTGAGCCTGCCGTTCTCGCCGGGCGGCGGATGCACGGGAACATGCGGTTCGGTGATTCCGCCGATCACCCCTCCGAGCATCGCGCCCGCGATCACGCCCGTCGGCCCTACGCAGGCGGTTTCATCGCCGCCGTCCGTTCAAGGCGTGCAGCTTCGCCTCTTCGGTCTCGTCGCCCGCCTCCCCGCCGTCGCGCTGCTTTGGGGCGGCCTGGCCATGCTCGTTCTTGCCATGGGGTTCGCCTACGGACCATCCTTACGCCATGCCAGAGCCCGCTGAGGACGTACAGGCGGACCAAGCGGTAGCCGACGAAGCCGTCGAGCAGCCCTCACCCCAAGCCGTACCCCAGAAGCCGAAGCGCGCGCGCAAGACGTTCGACTGGCGCGCGTTCGTACGCGAGAACACGCGCATGCTCGTCACCTTCGGGATACTCGCCGCTGGGATCATCTTCGTGATCCTTGGCTGGTACGGCGCAGCGCACACGAACATCCTCACCGAGCAGATCCCATACTTGATCTCCGGCGGGCTGCTCGGGCTTGGATTGATCATCGTCGCCGGAGTCATGGCCGCCGGCGCGGCGCAGGAACGCTCCAACGATGAGCTCCGGCGCGAGATCGCGCAGGCGCTCGCGGCGATCGGCTCGCGCGCGCAGGATCGCGGCGTGCGCGCGGACGCGTTCTCGATGAACGGCCATCACGTGTTCGTCGTCCCGGGCGGTCGCAGCTATCACCAGCCGGGGTGCCCGATCCTCGAAGGGAAGGAAGGGGTCAAGGAGCTCGAAGCTGCGCAGGCGGTCGCGTCCGGATACGCGGCCTGCAAGCTCTGCGGCGAGTAGCCCCGGGCGCGCGCGATGCAGATCTTCATCCGCACGCTCATCCTTGGGATCGCGTCGGGCAGTGTCTATGCCCTTGCTTCGACCGGCTTGGTTCTCACCTACAAGACCTCCGGTGTTCTGAACTTCGGTTACGGCGCCATCGCACTCTTCACCACGTACATCCACTGGTCGTTGACGTGCGTGCGAACACCGGGGATAACGACGAGCGGCTGCATCGGGACCCACCTGCCGGTGTGGTTGTCGGCGTTGATCGTTGTGCTCATCGTTGCTCCGATCATCGGCGTTTTCCTCGAGCGGCAGCTCTTCAGGCCTCTCGAAGGACAACCGCAGATCATCTCGGTTATCGCGACGGTGGGCTTGTTCGTGCTTTTCCGCGGTATCGCCCAGCTGATCTGGAAGGGCGAGACGAAAAGCGTTCCCTCGTTGTTCCCCTCCGGCGTGGCGTTCCACCTTCCGGGTGGAGCCACGATCCCGAAGGACTCACTTGGGATCTTGATCGTGGCGATCGTCGCAGCCCTCGGCCTGGGGGCCGCGCTGCGTTGGACGAGGATCGGCGTCGCGTTCCGTGCGGTCGTCAGCAATCGTTCGGTCGCCGGCCTGATGGGCATCAACACCGGCTATGTGTCGGGGCTCGCCTGGGCGCTGGGAACATCGTTCGCAGCGTTGATGGGCATCCTTCTTGCGCCCACGCTCCTGCTCGACCCGAATCTCCTGCCGCCGTTCATCATCGCGTTCGTGTTGGGTGCAGCCGTGATCGGGTACATGCGAAGTTTGCCACTTGCATACGCGGGGGGGATCTTCATCGGGATCGCTCAGGCGATCTTCGTCCAGTACATACGCTCGCAAGGGATCCTAGGTCGGATCTCGGACTCGCTCCCCTTCATCATGATCACCCTCGCGGTGATCTTCGCACCACGCGCCCTCCGTCAAGCGGGCGCGGGTGCAAGCTTCATCGTTCGATCGCGTGAGATCACGCAACGGGTCTCGAAAAACACCCGAGGACTCGTCGCCGTTGTGTTCTTCGCATTCTTGGCCCTGGTCCCGATCCTGTTCTCGGGCTCCTGGAGGGACTCCGTCTATCAAGGGTTCGTCTACGCGATCATCTTCATCTCGCTGGTGATCCTGACGGGCTACTCAGGTCAGATCTCATTCGGGCAGACCGCGTTCATGGGGATCGCAGCATTCACTACCGCGCACTTGGTGCAGGGCGCACACCTACCGATGTGGATCGCGATGGTGCTTGGTCCCTTAGCGGCCGTCCCCGCGGGCAACCTGATCGGGTTCATCGCGGTGCGGGTCCACGGGCTCTATCTCGCGCTGATGACGCTTGCGTTCGCGTTCATGGCTGATTCTCTGTTCTTCCAGAACCCAACGATCTCCGGAGGTGAGGGCGGGATCGCGCTGAAACGGCCGGCCGGCTTCCACAGCCCGACAGCTCTCTTCTACCTCGGCTTCGTCTTCCTGATCGTGTTCGCGATCATCGCTGTGAACCTGCGCACGGGCCGAACCGGTCGCGTGCTCGCCAGCATGCGCGACAGCGAGACAGGTTCACGCTCTCTCGGCATCCCCGTCACGAAGTACAAGGTCTTGATCTTCGGTTTGTCCGCGTTCATCGCGGGGATGGGTGGCGTTCTCTTGAGCTTCATCCTCGAGCAGGCCGGCAACCGGAGCTTCATGCCGTTCCTGGCGCTGATCTACATCGCGGTGGCGGTGCTATCCGGCATATTCAGCGTCGGAGGTGCGATCGTCGGCGGATTGCTCTACGGGATCTACGGCCAACTCTCCGGCTACCAGCTGCTGTCGTGGCTCAACAACTGGCAGCTCGTCCTCTTCGGTCTCGGCTGCACGCTCGCGCTCGTCCAGAACCCGGAGGGGATGTTCGGCGAGCTGCGGAGAGCGGGGGCGGCGATCACGCGGCTGTATGAGAGGCGGGCCGGCAGATCGAGCGGCAGGCCGGAACCGCTCCCCGTTGCCGGAGGCCAAGAATGAGCGTGCTCCTGTCGCAGGGCGTCACGATCCGCTTCGGCGGTCTAACGGCCGTCGACGACGCAACGATCGAAGTACCCGAAGGCGGCTTCATCGGCCTCATCGGTCCGAACGGTGCCGGCAAGACGACGATGTTCAACGCGATCAGCGGCTTCCTGTCGCCCACACGCGGACGCATCATGTTCGAGGGCCGCGACGTGACCTCGATGGGACCATCGGCGCGCGCGCGCCTCGGCATGGGCCGCACGTTCCAGAAGCTCGAGCTGTTCGGACGGATGAGCGTCTTCGACAACCTGATGGTCGCGGCCGAGTCGGCGGAGAGCAAGCTCGACATCGTGTCCGACATCCTGAGCTTGCCCCGACGCCACAGCGAGGAGACGAGGTGCGCGCGCATCGCGGAGGACATGCTCCAGGCGCTCGATCTCGGGTGGGCGCGCGACCGGCGCGCTGCGGAGCTTCCCGTCGGACACGCGCGCATATTGGAGTTGGGGCGCGCGCTCTGCACGAAGCCGAAGCTCATGCTGCTCGACGAACCATCGTCGGGACTTGATTCCGAGGAGACGCGCGCGTTCGGCAAGCTGCTGAAGCGCGTGAACGAGGAGATGGGGATGTCGATCCTTCTCGTCGAACACGACATGGACCTCGTGATGGATGTGTGTAAGTCGTTGTACGTGCTGGACTTCGGCCGCTTGATCGCGCAGGGAACGCCAAAAGAAATCGTGAAGGATCCGGCCGTGCGCGCCGCCTACCTCGGAGAGGAGGACGATGAGGCCGCTGCTTCGCCTGCGGAACGTTGAGTCGCGCTACGGGGCGTTCGTCGCTCTACAACACGTCTCGCTGATCGTCCCCGAAGGTTCGGTCGTAGCATTGCTGGGCCCGAACGGTGTCGGGAAGACGACGCTGCTGCGGACGGTGTCGGGCATGATGTCTCCCACCGACGGCGAGATCACGTTCGACGGCGTCCGCATCGACAACAAGCCGGACCACGAGATCGCGCGCCTCGGCCTCGAGCACATCCCCGAAGGGCGCGGCATCTTCCCCACGCTGAGCGTCCGCGAGAACCTACAGATGGCCGCGTACACGACCGACGGCACCAACGGCGCGCTCGCGCGCGTGCACCAGCTGTTCCCCGTGCTGCAGCGGCGCCGCGATCAGGTCGCCGGCACGTTGTCGGGCGGCGAGCAGCAGATGCTGTCGCTCGCCCGGTCGATCATCACGAAGCCGAAGCTGTTGATGGTTGACGAGCTATCGCTCGGGCTCGCGCCACGCCTCGTCGCTGAGCTCTTCGACACGCTCGAGAAGATCAAGAGCGAGGGCACGACGATCCTCTTGGTGGAGCAGTACGTGCGCTACGCGCTCCGCCTTGCCGACATCGTTGTGATCCTGCACAAAGGACGCATCGCGTTCATCGGCGAGCCGGGCGAGCTCGCGCACGAAGGGAAGCTCGTCGAGGCGTACCTCGGCGGATCTCAGGCGGAAACGGCGACGGCGGAAGCTGAGGAACAGGAAGGTCCGAGGCGGAAGCGGCGCGCTAGCGGAGGCGCCACTTCGGGCGCTCGCCCGAAGCGAAAGCCTTCTGCCCCTCGCGGATCGACTCGTCGCTCGTCCCCATCTTGATGAACGCATAGCCCTGCTCGAGGGCGTGCGTGCGCGACAGCTCCTGTGCCGCCCATATCGCGCGCAACGTGCCCTGGATCGCGAGCGCCGGCTGTTTGGCGATCGTCTCCGCTACCCACGTGGCGGCCTCGTTCAGCTGCTCGCGCGGTACCACTTCGGACACCATCCCGATCTGGTGCGCGCGCTGGGCGCTCATGCGTTCGTAGTTGCCGAGCAGCTGCATCCGAAGCACTTCGCCGAGCGGCATCTTCTGCAGCATGTGCATGGACTCGAAGCTGGACGTCATGCCGTACGTGACGTGCGGGTCGAAGAACGTCGCGTCTTCTAAGCGATGATGATGTCGACCTCGCCGAGGATGTAGGAGGCGCCACCGCACGCCATCCCGTGCACGGCGGCGATCACCGGCTTCCAGAAGTCGTTCGAGCGCGGGCCGATGTTCTTACCGGGGTCGTCGAACATGAACGGGGTCGCCGACGGGGAGCCGACCGTCTTGCCGCTCGCCGGCGGGAACTCGTCCCCCATCGTTTCGGTGCGGTCGATGCCGGTGCAGAAGGCCTT
>DATGHY010000240.1:0-6162 GCA_035307625.1 Actinomycetota bacterium | reverse complement strand
GTGCAGCGCTTCGGTTGCATCCGGCTCGAGCGACTTCTTGGAGCGCTTGGGGGCAGGCTGCTCGTCCCAATCGGCGTGCCCGCGCGCGATCATGCCTGCGTTCGCCATCTCTGCGAGAGCAACGGCGGTCGCGTAAACGCTGGAGGCGGTGTCGCGCGCCACGTCTTGCACGCTGCGGCGGCCGTCGAGGAACGACAGCAAGCGCCACTGCTCGGCGCGGACCAGGATCTGCTCGGTTCCGCTCGGGAGATCCGATGCGATGACGAGCGGCTCGTCGAGCGAGCCGAGCTGTTCGACAACAGCGGCCCATTCCTTGCGCCGGCGCTCGACCGCCTTCGCGAGATCGTCCGCGCTCAGGCTTAAGGGCCCGCCGACCCACTCCTCTTGAACGACCTCGAACGTGCCGCCCGCACCGTCGAACAAGAGCACGGCGATATCGAGGGCTTCATCGACCGTCGTCGGCGCTTCCTCGTCCGTCAGGCTTGCGCCGACGAATTTCCCCTGGTCGACGGCGATCTCTCCCGCGACGTCGTCCCGCGTGATCTCGATCCGTCCTGTGACGTTCCCGGACGCGATGAAGCGAAGAACGTCGGGCAACGCGAACGTATCGAGGTTGCCATTCAGCATGGCCCCTCCCTGTTTGGGTAGCTCTGATGGAGTCTTCGGCAGCCCGAAGGGGGCGCTTTACCCCAGGTCGGAGCCCTCGACCGCCGCCCGAGCCGCCTCCTGCATGACCTGCAACGGGGCGTCCCGGCCCGTCCAGAGCCGAAAGCTCAGCGCGGCTTGGTGGACGAGCATGCCGAGCCCGTCCAGAGCCGTCGCTCCGGCCGCGCGCGCTGAGAGCACGAACCCGGTCGAAGGGGGCAGATAGATGAGGTCGACGGCGAGGACGCCGGGAGCGAAACCCACCGAGTCGAGCGGCAAGCCGTCCCGAGAAGGCGTGGCGTTGACGACAAGGTCGGCCTTGGTCGGGGCGCCCCAGGGAAAAGTCTCGATGCCGGGCGACAGAAGGGGGACTTCGGCGGCTTGTTCGGCTCGCCGCGCCGAGACGACGACCGCGGCTCCGGCTCTCGCAAGCGCCACAGCGACGGCGCGTGCGGCACCGCCGGCCCCGAGCACAAGGGCGCGCTTGCTCCTCGGCACGAATCCCGCCTCTTCAGCGATCGCGGCCAGGAAGCCGGGGCCGTCGGTGTTCTCCCCCACCAAGGCCTTACCGTCGCGAACGATCGTGTTCACCGCTCGCAAGGTCTTGGCGTCGCCCTCCAGACGTTGTAGATAGGGCACGATCGACTGCTTGTGCGGCATGGTGACGTTGGCGCCTTGAACGTCCAGCTCACGGAGGAGCGTCATGCCTTCGTCGATCGCGCCGGGCCGAACCGCGAGCGGCACGTAGGTCCAATCAAGACCGAGCGCTTCGAACGCAGCGTTGTGGATCGCCGGTGAGAGGCTCTCCGCCACCGGCCAACCGATGATGCAGGCCAGCTTGCGCGCGATCATGCCCCGGCGCGACAGCGGTTGAAGCCCGCTTGATCGGTCGCGAAGCAGTGCGACTTCTGATCCGACGTGAGCACGTAGTAGTAGTACTGCGTGTTGGCGGGGTCGAGGGCGGCCTGCAACGACGCGAGCCCCGGTGATGCGATCGGGGCCGGCGGTAAGCCGTCGACGAGGTACGTGTTGTAGGGCGAGTGCACGTTCGTGTAGTCGTCGGTCGTCAGCGGGTACTTGTAGTGCCCCGTCTGCAACAGGATCGCGTACTCAACAGTCGCATCGATCTGCAGTCGCATCGGACGAGCGAGCCGGTTATAGATCACCGACGAGATGAGCGGCCGGTCGCGCTCGACCTTCGCCTCACGCTCGATCAAGCTCGCGATGATAACCGCTTGGTACGGCGTGATGTGGTGTGCAGTCGCCTTGCCGAAATCGAGACCGGCGGTGTCGATCGTGAATTGCTTCAGCATCATGTCGACGAGCTCGTCGGCCGTCGTCTTCTCAACGACCAGGTACGTTTTCGGAAAGAGCAGCCCCTCGAGATTGTTCGAGTTCTTCGGCATGATCGGCAGGCGGTGCCGTCCGCTGCGACATGCCTCCAGGAACTGTGCAGCGGAGATAGGAGTGTGCTC
The DNA here is from genome assembly GCA_035307625.1 of Actinomycetota bacterium. GTDB lineage: Bacteria > Actinomycetota > AC-67 > AC-67 > AC-67 > AC-67. The sequence goes on along the minus strand of DATGHY010000240.1, from coordinate 4,042 downwards.
CGCAACGATCGCGGCGATCTCGGGGATCGTCTTCCCTTCCGGGATCGTGAACGTGAACGTCTTCAACGGCACACCCGTCTTCAGGGCGTTCAGGGCGGCGTTGACACCCATCCCGACCCGAAGTTCGTAGGTCCCGGGCTTCAGATCTGTGGAGACACCGCGCAAGCGCGCGATCAACCGGAAGATGAATCCCGATCGAACCACTTTCTCGCGCTGCAGGATCGAGGCGATCTCACTGCCACTCGCTCCTTCAGGGATGATCACGCGCACCGTTTCGCCGTTGGAGATTCCGCCCATGGCCCACGCGACGTAGCCTGCGCCTGCACCCACAAGAAGGATGAAGAGAAGCAGCACAACAAGGAACACGCGGAGCCCGCGTCGCCGCTGGGGCGGTACCGGCGGCTGGGGCGGTTCTTCGTGTACTTCGGTCTCTTCGAGCACGGGGTCAGCGTTTGGTGTCTAGATACGATTGCAGGAGCACCTGAGCAGCGACCTTATCGACGACCGCTCGCCGCTCGCGACCCTTCATGCCGCGGCGCTTAAGGCTGCTCTCGGCTTGTTTCGTCGTCAGCCGTTCATCGAACATCGCAACGCGGAGACCGGCTTCTTTCAGCTTGGCGGCGAACGCTTCGGTGACGGCTGCAGCGTCGCCTCGGCTCCCGTCGAGCATCAGCGGCAGCCCAAGCACGATCAGCTTGGCTTCTTCCGCGGAAGCGACCTCGGCGATCGCTTGGGCGTCGTGCTCGTCGTTCGTGCGCTCGAGGGTCGCATACGGGGTCGCAACCTTTCCTCGCGAATCGGAGATCGCAAGACCGATCCGTCGCGTACCGAGGTCGACGCCGAGCGAGCGTGGCATGGTTAGCGGAATAGCTCTTCGGCGGCCGCGCGCGCAAGCCGCAACGCTTCGGGAAGCCCCTCGACGTTCTTCCCGCCTCCGGTCGCTACGTCGTCCCGGCCGCCGGCGCCTCCTCCGATCGCTCGGGCTGCTTGCGCGATCAGTGCTGCAGCCTTGACCCCCGATGAGGCCGTTCCCTTATCGACGGCGGCGACGATGCCCGCGCGCCCGTCGTCCGCCGACCCGAGGACGACCGCAGCCGGCGCGCCGATGGCGTCGCGCACGGCAACCGCGAGCTTCTGCAGATCGCCGACGCTCGAACGGGGCACGTCGGCGATGACCACTTTCGCACTGCCGATGGTTTCGGCCCTCTCTGCGAAGGTTGATGCCTGCTCTTTCTGTCCCGCGCTCTGCGCTTTCTTGATCTGCTGCTCCGCGCCCTTGAGGTCGGCGAGCAGCCGCTCGACACGAGCCGGCGCTTCCTCCGGCGTCGTTCTTAGGAGCGCGGCGATCTGCTCGAGGACCGCGCGCGATCGACGGAAGTCTTCGATCGCGGCCTGCCCGGTCAGCGCTTCGATCCGGCGAAGGTTCGAGCCGATCGATGACTCACCGAGGACCTTGGTTACTCCGATATCGCTCGTTCGCGTGACGTGCGTGCCGCCGCAAAGCTCGACGGAGTAGTTGCCGATCTCGACCACGCGAACGAAGTCGCCGTACTTTTCCTCGAACAGCATGAGGGCGCCACGCGCGCGCGCCTCGGCCATCGTCGTTTCGTACGCCCGCACGGGGTCGCTCCACAACAGCCTGCGGTTCACCGTCTCTTCGATCTCGTCGAGCACCTCGCGGGGCACACGCTCGTGGTAGGGGAAGTCGAAGCGGAGTCGCCCGGGCTCGACCAGAGAACCCGCTTGTCGAGACTGCTCGCCCAACGTCTGGCGAAGTGTGGCGTGCAGTATGTGCGTCGCAGAATGGCTCCGCTCGGTCGCGATGCGCCACGCGGGGTCGACGCGCGCGAACGCCGGCGTGCCTGGCTGAACCTCGCCTCGCGCGACGGTCGCCGTGTGCACGATCAGATCGCCGAGACGGCGCTGCGTGTCGGTAACCTCCAGGCGCGCGCCGTCGATCTCGATCACGCCGTGATCGCCGACCTGACCACCGCCTTCGGGATAGAACGGGGTGGTGTCGAGCACGACCTCGATCTCGTCGCCTTCCGATGCGGCCTCAACCAACTCACCGGAGCGCACGATGCCGACGAGCTTCGCTTCCTGATCGGTTCGCTCGTAGCCGGTGAACAATGTGGCTCCCGCTTCGGACAGCACCCGCGTTAAGGCATCGCTGTCGGTTAGATCGAGCTTCGCGCGCCGGTCGCTGCGCGCGCGCCGACGCTGCTCGTCCATGAGGCGTTCGAAATCCGCACGTTCGATGGTGAGCCCCGCGTCTTGCGCGATCTCGAGCGTCAGCTCGAACGGGAACCCGTACGTGTCGTGCAGCTTGAACGCAACGTCGCCGGGAAGTGTCTTCGATCCAGACTCGCGCGCTTTGTCGATCTCGTCATCCAGAAGGGACTCACCGAGACGGAGCGTCTGGTGAAACCCCTCCTCCTCACCCGCAACGACCTGCTCGATGTACGCACGGGCAGATGGGAGTTCCGGATAGGCATCCCCCATCGTTTCGACAACGGCCTCCACCATCTCTCGCATCATCGGCCGATCCACACCGAGCAGCCTTGCATGACGTATCGCGCGACGAAGCAACCGGCGGAGCACGAAGCCCCGCCCTTCGTTCGCGGGCGTGACGCCATCACCGATCAAGAAGACGCCCGCCCGAGAGTGCTCGGCCAAGATACGAAGAGACACGTCCGCCTTCTTTTCATCGCCATACTTCGTCGACGAGACCTTCTCAGCGCGGGCCACGATCGGGCGCAACAAGTCGGTTTCGTACGCCGTCGGCACGTCTTGCAGGATCTGGGCAAGCCGCTCGAGACCGAGACCGGTGTCGACGTTCCGATTCGGAAGATCCGCGATCCGCCTGCCCTCATCGTCGACCTGGAACTCCGTGAAGACGAGGTTGTAGAACTCCATGATGCGATCGCCGTCTTGGAACCCTTCGACGTCTCCGTATTTCGGGCCACGGTCGTAAAACAGCTCAGAGCTCGGACCCCCGGGGCCGGCGACGCCCATCCACCAGAAGTTGTCGTCGGCCCCGCGGCGGATGATGCGCTCCGCGGGGATACCGACAACGTCGTGCCAGATCTGGACGGAGTCGTCGTCTTCTTCGTACGTCGTGACCCAGATCCGCTCGGGCTCCAAACCGAATGGCCCCACGGACAACTCCCACGCCCACTTGATCGCGTCTTCCTTGAAGTAGTCGGCGAACGAGAAGTTGCCGAGCATCTCGAAGAAGGTCTGGTGGCGCGCCGTCAGGCCGACGTTCTCGATGTCGTTCGTTCGGATCGATTTCTGGCAGCTGGCGGCGCGCGCGAACTCCACCGGCCGCTCGCCGCTGAAGTACGGCTTGAAGGGGACCATCCCGGCGACCGTGAACAGCAGAGTCGGGTCCTCTGGGATCAGCGAGAACGAGGGGAAGATCCTGTGGTCTCGCCCCTTGTAGAAGTCGAGGAACGTCCGCCGGATGTCGTTGCCGTCCACGGCGCGTATCCTACCGGCCCGCTCGGGGCGAACCCGGACGCTTTACTGCGGAGGCAGGCCCAGCTCGGCGCGGATCTCCGCTTCGGCTTGCTCCATCTCTTCGAGGCCGAGCTCGACGGTTCTTCGAAGGCGCCCGGCGAAGCCGGCGACCTTGCCTCCTGCTTCGCGCGCGAGATTCGGCGGCGAGTACTTCGCCTTCGTCCGGTTCGCCCACCGGACTACCTGCGCGCCGACGACGACGCCGAGCCCGACTCCGACGAGACCCCAGAACACGCGGCGCATCTATTTCTCTGCCTTGACCTTCTTGGACGCGCGCCGCATGCCTGCGAAGAACGCGAGCAGCTTGACGAGAGGGTTCGTGACCGCGGCTTGAACTGTGTCCGAGATCACTTCGACGTTCGTAGCCACGCGCTGCACCGAGCCGACGATCGAGTCGACCCGCTCCAGCTCCTTGTTCACCCCGCGGACGGTGTTCCCCACCTCACCGATCAAGGGGACGGACTCGGACGTGATCCCATCCACCAAGTCTTTGAGAGAGGTCACAACGCGGAACAGGTTG
>DATGHY010000239.1:0-14440 GCA_035307625.1 Actinomycetota bacterium | reverse complement strand
CTTGCAGAAATCGCTAGTCCCTTAGAGATCGGTTTCATCGTTCTCCTCGCCCTACTCTTGTTCGGCGCGAAGAAGTTGCCTGAGATCGGGAAGGGCCTCGGCAAAGGCCTTCGCGAGTTCCGGGACGCAACAAAGGGCTTGACCGACGACGAAAAGGCTGAGGACAAGCCCGCCGCGCCGCCTGCGAAAGATGACCGCGGGGCGGGGCCGGCCGCCGGAGCCTAGCTCCGGATTTGTTCAAACGCGTTCGAGCACGCCTGCGGCGTCGACGCACCGCTCCCGGCGGCCGGATGTCGCTCGTCGAGCACCTCGAAGAGCTCCGCTATCGGATCTTCATCTGCTTAGGCGCGTACGTCGTCCTCGTGATCGTCGCCTACTTCCTTTATCGGCCGATCCTCAACTTGCTGCTGCATCCGCTGCACCATTCCGGCACGATCGGCTCCGGCGAGGCCACGATCAAAAGCTCCGAGATCAAGGTGTACCTCGGGGGTATCGCAACGGGGTTCATCCTGCGGATGAAGACCTCGGCCTTCGCCGGCCTCGTGTTCGCTCTTCCGGTCATCTTGTTCCAACTGTTCCGGTTCGTCACGCCCGGCCTGGAGCCGCGCGAGCGAAAATTCGCGATCCCCTTCGTCGTCTCGGCCGTGCTGCTGTTCGTCCTCGGCGGGTACATCGCGTTCTTGATCTTGCCGCTGGGCATCCACTGGCTGCTCGGCTTCGTCGCCCCGGCGCAGCCCCTGATCCAGCTGAACGAATACCTGAACTTCGTCTTCCTGCTGATCCTGGCCTTCGGGATCTCGTTCGAGTTCCCGCTGTTGCTGATCTCCCTGGCCGGGGTCGGCATCCTGAGCTCCCGGCAGCTGAGCAAAGCCCGGCGAGCAGCCATCCTGAGCGCTTTCATCATCGCCGCCGTCGCGACGCCTTCACAGGATCCCATCAGCCAGATAGTGATGGCGGTTCCGCTGTATATCCTGTACGAGTTATCCATCCTGGTGATCAAGTACGGCCTCAAGAGGTGATCCCGTGGCAACGAAGAGCAAGCCGCGCGCGAAGAGTGGTGCCGCCCCCGGTGCGCCGAAGCCGAAGATAGAGCCGCGCAAGACCCCGCTCATGCGGCGGACGTGGTTCCGCCGCACGGCAGCCGTTGTCTTGGCAGTGCTCGCGTTGTGGATCGCGATGTTCGTCTGGGGCCGTGTCTCGCGTGCGAGCGCCCTTCGCTCGTACACATCGAAGCTCTTCATCGCCGGGCGTCCGTTCTTCCAAGACGTCCAGACGGGCGTCAATTCCATGCAGCAAGCGATCGCAGACTTCAAGAACGGCACGATGAACTCGAAAGCGCTCGCCGTGAACTCCGCATTATGGGAGAAAGACTTCAACGCAGCCGGGACCGCGATCGCTGCCTTGAAACCGCCCAGCGAGCTGAAGGCCGCCCAACACGACTTGCTCATCGCCCTAGCCGACTACATCGGCGTCGCGCGCTTCTACATACCGGTGCAACAACAGAGCGACCTCGCCGACTCGATCCCAGTGAGCCTGAAGAAGCAGAAGCAGGCGGCCATCAACCAGCTGAACCTGTTGGAGCAGCACGTCCAGGATGCGCAATCACGGGCCGACGCCAACTACACGGCGGCGATTCAAACGATCACAGACCTTGCCGCGAAGTGGCACGTGAAGATCGCGAATCCGTTCCCGCCGGCACCCGGTGTGGTTCCGCCGCCCTCGCAGTCGGTGCTTCCGCCGAACCCGGTAACGTTGCCGCAATCGCAATAGAGAACGACGCTCGACCCGTGTGCCCGTTAGCATCGGGCGCATGAGCATGGAATCCGCGTTCGCGGAGACGTATCCGTTTCCGTTGGACGACTTCCAGCGGAAGGCGAACCACGCCTTGTCCGAAGGGCGCAGCGTTCTGGTGTGCGCGCCGACCGGCGCGGGCAAGACGGTGGTCGGGGAGTTCGGAGTCTGGCTCGCGCTCCAACGAGGCGGGAAGGCGTTCTACACGACACCCCTCAAAGCACTGTCGAACCAGAAGTTCGGCGACTTCATCGCGCGGCACGGCGCAGAGCGGGTCGGGCTGCTCACCGGGGATAACTCCATCAACAGCGAGGCGCCGGTCGTCGTCATGACAACCGAGGTGCTGCGGAACATGCTGTACGAGCGTTCGCCGACGCTGCAAGGCCTGCAGGTCGTCGTGATGGACGAAGTTCACTATCTGAAGGACCCGTACCGCGGCGCGACGTGGGAAGAGGTTCTGATCCATCTCGCGCAAGATGTGCAAGTTGCGGCTCTCTCGGCAACGCTCTCCAACGCCGACGAGTTCGGCGATTGGCTGCGGACCGTACGCGGTGCGACGGACATCGTGGTAGAGCACAAGCGCCCCGTCCCGATCGAGCACCGCTACATGGTCGGCCCGACGCTGCACATGATGTTCGTCCGGGACGGCGACCGCCTCGCCCCCAACCCGGCGATGCGGCGGCTCAACGCGCGCGAGCCGCGCGACCGTCGTGGCCCCCAGCGGCGCCGCTCGGGCCCCCAGCAGGGCCACCGGCGCGTGTACCGGCCGGACCGGGTCGAGGTCGTGAAGCGGCTCGACGAAGAGAAGCTCACGCCGGCGATCGTGTTCATCTTCTCGCGCGCCGGGTGCGAGCAGGCCGTGCGTGTCTGCCGTGAAGGAGGGGTCCGGCTGACGACGCCTGATGAGCGCGAGCGGATCCGCGAGTACGTCGAGCTGCGCGCGTCGGTCCTCGAGCAAGAGGATCTCGACGTGCTCGGCTTCGACGAGTGGCTCGACGGGCTGGAGCGCGGCGTTGCGGCGCATCACGCTGGGCTGATCCCGCTGTTCAAGGAAACCGTCGAAGAGCTGTTCGAGCGGGCACTGGTCAAGGTGGTTTTCGCGACCGAGACGTTGTCGCTGGGCATCAACATGCCCGCGAAGACGGTCGTGATCGAACGCCTGATCAAGTTCACCGGCGAGAAGCACGAGCTGATGACGCCCGCAGACTTCACGCAGCTGACGGGGCGCGCCGGCCGGCGCGGGATGGACGAGATCGGATACGGCATCACGTTGTTCCAGTCCGACATCCCATTCGACCGCGTCGCGGCGCTGGCCGAGGGCCGCTCGTATCCGTTGATCTCATCGTTCCGCCCGTCGTACAACATGGCAGTCAACCTGCTGCGCACCTACAGCGTCGAGGAAGCCGCGCGCCTTCTGAACCTGTCGTTCGCGCAGTTCCTCGCCGATCGAAGCGTGTCGCGCCTGGAGCGCCAGATCGAGCGCAATGAACGGTTCCTCGCGAGCTACCGGGAGAACGCCGCGTGCAACCGGGGCGACATCGTTGAGTACTGGGAGCTGGCGAAGACGGCGCGCGCGACGGCGCAGCACGAAAGGGACCGCTTCCAGCGCGATCGAACGCAGTCGGTGCGTTCCGCGTTCGAGCAGCTTCGCCCCGGCCAGGTCGTGCAGGTCCGGCGGGGCGCGCGCAAAGGGCTCGCTGCCGTCGTCGAGGTGCGCCACGGGAAGCGTGGCGAGCCGCAGCCGGTCGTCGTCACGGAGGAGAGGACCGTCGCGCGGCTCGCGGTCCGCGACTTCCGCGAGCCGCCTGCCGTCGTCGGCGAGGTGGCGCTGCCTCGCGGCGACCCGCGCGCGCCGAAATACCGGCACGAGGTCGGGCGCCAGCTGGCGGCGATCACGCCGGCACAAGCGCCTCGAGAAGTCCCCAAGGCCGACCGACCACACGACGGCGACCTCGAGGCGAGGTTACGTGCGCACCCCGTCTCCTCCTGCCCCGACCGCGCAGAGCACGAGCGGTGGATGCAACGGATCGACGAGCTTTGGAAAGAGACCGAAGGATTGCGACGCCGCGTGCGCGCGCGTACCGAAACGCTGGCGCGGACGTTCGAGCGCGTGCTCATGGTGCTCGAAACGTTCGGCTACGTTCGCGACGGCAAGGTGACCGAGAAGGGGACGCGTCTGAGCCGCATCTACAACGAGAGCGACCTGCTCGTCGCCGAGGCGCTGGAAACGGGCGTGTTCGCCGACCTCGCGGCGCCGGGGATCGCCTCGGCCGTGTCGCCCGTCGTTTTCGAAACTCGCATCGGTTTGCCACAGCTCGACATGCCGAACGCGGATGTCCGTCGCGCGTTCACCGAGCTGAACCGCCTCTACCGGCGCATCCACGACGCGGAAGAGCATCACCGGCTCGAGCTCGTGCGTGAGCCCGATCCGGGATTCTGCGAACAGCTGCATCGGTGGGCATCGGAGGAGCCGCTCGAAGAGGTGCTCGAGGACGTCGACCTGTCGGCCGGCGACTTCGTCCGGTCGACGAAGCAAGTATGGGACTTGTTGCGCCAATTGGCTGAGGTTGCACCGGATCCGTTGTCGGGACGCTGCCGGGACGCCGCGCGCGCGATCTACCGCGGCGTGGTGGCGTACAGCGGCGCGTTGTAACCGGCTGCTCGAACGACGCGACGCTAGTATCGCGAACGCATGGCGTCTCCGTACGGACCGATGCGGATGATCGTGAACCCCCAAGCCGGGCGCGGGGCGATCGGGCGCGCGCTGCCGCGCATCAAAGAGGTCGTCGAGCAAGAAGAGCTCGAGTACGACATCGTCGAGACGAACACGCCGGGGCATGCGAAGGAGCTCGCGCGCGCAGCCGTGCAGTCCGGGATCATGTTCGTCGTGGCCGTCGGCGGCGACGGCACGGTGCACGAAGTCGTCAACGGGTTGATGGGCGACGACGGACCGTTGGTGCCCGACGTTGTTCTCGGCGTCGTTCCGTCGGGGAGCGGCAGCGATTTCATCAAAACGTTCGGCCTCCCCACCGTGCCTGAAGAGGCGGCGCGCAACCTCGCAGGCAAGAACGTGTGGGGCGCGCTCGATATCCCGCGGATCCGGTATCGAGGAAAGGACGGCAAAGAGGAATCGCGCTGGTTCGCGAACATCGCGGAGGCGGGGATCGGCGCGCACGTTGTGGTGTCGGCGGCGAAGATGCCACGCCGGCTCGGCGGGCGCGCATACCGGCTTGCGGCGTTGCGCGCGATCATCGCGTTCAGGCCACAGGCTGCACACCTCGAATTCAACGGCCGCAAGGGACGCGGTGTTCGGCCCGACACGCCGCTCGAACCGGGAAAGCACAGCGGTGTGGTCACGATGGTCGTCATCGCCAACTGCCAGTTCTACGGCGGCGGATTGCGAGTCGCGCCGCGCGCGATCCCATCAGACGGGATGCTCGACGTCCTGGTGGGGGAGGGGACCAAGCGCGACGCGCTTCGCGCGCTGCGGAAGATGCCGATGGGCGAGCATGTGCCGTCGAAGATCTTCACCGAGTATCTCGTCGACACATTGGCGCTGGATGGGCCGGAGCCGATGTTGATCGAAGCGGACGGTGAGCCGCTGGGGACGACGCCCGCGCACTTCGACCTCGTGCGGGGCGCGATCCGTCTGAAGGTCTGAGTGGCGCTCATGCTAGGCTCGCGCGCGGAGACGTGATGGAAGAGAGACCGAACGAGCTTCCCGGGATCGACGCCGCGTTCGCCGACGGCGTCATCGAGATGATCCCTTCGAACTTCCCTACGGTTTATAGCTGGGACTACGAGGTCAACAAGAAGAACCTGCGCGCGCTGTACGACCGCGCGAAGCTTGAGCAATGGAACGCGCAGACGAACGACGTCATGCCCCACCCTGATTGGTCGCTCGACGTGCCGGTGAACGACCAGACCTTCCCCGACGCGCGCTTCGCGATCTCGACGACCGACGTGTGGGGAAAGATGACGCAGAAGCAGCGCGATGAGTTCCGGCTGCAGTCGACGTCGTGGTCGCTCTCGCAGTTCATGCACGGCGAGCAAGGCGCCCTGTTGGCGACGGCCAAGATCGTGAAGTCGGTGCCGTCGATCGACGCGAAGTTCTACGCCGCGACGCAGGTGATGGACGAAGCGCGCCACGTCGAGGTGTACCACAAGTATCTGTCCGAGAAGCTCGGGGAAGCATTTCCGATCACGCAGCCCTTGCGCACACTGCTCGATGCGATCCTGATGGATTCGCGGTGGGACATGACCTATCTGGGGATGCAGATACTCGTTGAAGGGCTGGCGCTTGCGGCGTTCGGGCTGATGTACAACACGACTCAAGAGCCCCTGATCAAGCAGATCACGCAGTACATCATGGCCGACGAGGCGCGCCACGTGGCGTTCGGGGTGCTCTCTTTGCGCGAGGTCTACCCGCAGATGAGCGAGGCGGAGCGTAAGGAGCGCGAAGAGTTCACGATCGACGCGTGTTACCTGATGCGGGACCGCTTCGACGCGAAGGAGGTCTACGAGCGGATGGGCCTGCCGGGGGACGAGCTGGCCGACCACTTCAAGCACTCGCAGCAGAACGAGATGTTCCGGCGCTTCCTGTTCATGAAGATCGTGCCGAACCTGCGCAAGCTCGGGTTGCTGACCGAGCGTGTGCGCACGGAGTTCGCACGCATGGGCGTGCTCGAGTTCGAGAACCTCAGCTCGACCGACGAGGAGATCGTCGGCGTCTCACCCGCGTGAGCGATCACCTCGGGCTCTCTCCCGAGCAGGCCGCACTGCTCGATCTCGTCCGTGAGGTAGCCGCGCGCGAGATCACACCGCACGCTGCAGAGTGGGAGCGCACATCGCACTTCCCGCGCGAAGCGTTCACGGCGCTTGGCAAGGCAGGGCTGCTCGGCCTGCCGTACCCGGAGACCTACGGTGGGGGAGAGCAGCCGTTCTGGGTGTACCTGTCGGCGATCGAGGAGCTTGCGCGCGCGCTGATGTCCGTCGGCGTCGGAGCCAGCGTCCAGACCCTGACCGTGTTCGCGACGTACGCGTTCGGTTCGGAGGATCAGCGCGCGCGATGGATCCCCCCGGCCCTGGCGGGGGAATGGGTCGGTTCCTACTGCCTTTCCGAGGCGGGGAGCGGCTCCGACGCGGCGTCCCTTGTGACGCGCGCCACGCGCGATGGCGACTCATACGTCTTGAACGGAACGAAGGCGTGGGTAACGCACGGCGGCTCCAGCGACTACTACATCGTGTTCGCGCGCACCGGCGACGCGGGCGCGAAAGGCATCTCGGCGTTCTTCGTTCCTTCGACCACCGGCGGCCTCGCTGCGGCGAAGCTCGAAGACAAGATGGGGTTGCGTTCGTCCCCGACGGCACTGATCACATTGGACGATGCGCGCGTGCCGGCCGACCACCTCATAGGTGAAGAAGGCATCGGCTTCCGTATCGCGATGGAAGCACTCGATGGGGGCAGGTTGGGGATCGCGGCGTGCTCGGTCGGTTTGTCGCAGGCGGCGTTGGATGCAGCGCTCACGTTCGCGCGCGAGCGCAAGCAGTTCGGCACTCCGGTCGCCGAGTTCCAAGGGATCAGCTTCATGCTGGCCGATATGGCGACGCAGATCGAGGCCGCGCGCGCGCTCACGATCGACGCCGCCAAGCGACGGGACGCGGGCACGCCGTATTCGAAGAACGCGGCGATGTCGAAGCTGTTCGCGTCGGACACGGCCATGCGAGTGACGACCGATGCCGTTCAGATCCACGGTGGCTACGGCTACGTGGACGAGTTCCCGGTCGAGCGCTATATGCGCGAGGCCAAGGTGCTTCAGATCTTCGAAGGAACGAACCAGATCCAGCGACTGGTCATCGGACGAGCCCTGACGCGGCCCGCGAACTAACCGCAGTGGCCTAGTTTTCCGGCTTGACCGCCATCCGCCGCCCGCTCTCGTCCACCCGGAACAGGAACGGCGGGCGTTGAACGGTGGCGAAGAACTCATCGGTCGCTTTGCGCGCGCCGTTCCACCAGCCGTAATCGTCGATGATCAGGATCCCACCCGGCTGGAGCCGCGGCCACAGATGCTCGAGCTCGTGCCGCGTGGATTCGTACCAGTCCGTGTCCAGACGGAGGAAAGCGATCCGCTCCGGCGCCGAGTCGGGCAGTGTCTCTTCCACTTTCCCTTGAACGAAATGAAGCCGTTCCGCGGGATACCCGACGGAATCGAGCGCGGATTTCACCGACTCGAGCGGCGCGCGCGCCCACAATCGTGAGCTCTCGAGATCGTCATCTTGATCGAGGAGCTCTTGGGCAGGGCGGCCTGATCGGTCGACGTCGTCGCTCGTCGGTGGGGGCATGCCTTCGAAGGTGTCGAAGAGATACAGATCCGCGTCGGTGCGCCCGAGGTTCAGGAGCGTCCGAGCGACGGCCATCATGCTTCCGCCCTTCCACACGCCGCACTCGACGTACGCGCCGGATATCTCTCGGTCCGCCAAGTACCTCACGCCGGACGCGAGCGTCACGATGGCCTCGGGTGAGGTCATCGTGTAGGGCCGCACTTCCTTGCAGAGTGCGATCTCCTCGGGTGTGAAGTCGCCGGGCCATTTCGGTTGCGCGCGCGCGGCCGGTGGCGCGGGTTTCGCGGGCTGGGAAGGGGTCGATTGTCGTGCGCGAGTTACGTCATATCCCAAGCGGCGCAGCAATCGGCGCGCCGTTCTTGTCGTCAAGGACACGAACTGTTCTCCTACGTCTGTTGAGGTGCCGCGGCCGTGGTGCAGGCTAGCACTTGGATCCTGGGTCGGAAGCGTTAGCCGGCAGCCGTTAACAGCGATCGGTAGATGAAGCGCGCGTCACCGCTGCGGCGCCGTAGCTCTCGCTCGAGCCCGCCGATCGGATAGAGGTTCTGCGGCGCGCGCGGATCGCGATGGCGGCTCGACGCGAAGCGAGGAAGCGAAGCGGTCGCGAGATCGGCGATGCCGGCCGCTTTAGCCGGCGCCATATTGGGGTTCGCTTCGCACCGAACGACCCCGCTCCACGGGTGGCCGCTCGAACCGGGAAGACGCACGTACCACGAGAACCGCGTCCAGGACGTCGTCACTAAGAAGAGCGGCGTTCGCTCGCCGGGTGCGAGCGAAGAGACGATCGCGTTCAGCTCCGCCGGCAGGTAGGGCGTCCGATGTGACTTGATGTATCCGATCGCCTTCGGGATGTCCTCGCGTCCCCAAAGAAGCCCGTCCAGCACGATCAGGTCCACCCCGGTCACCGCGCGCGCGACCTCCGCTTCGAGATGCCGCATACGGTCGATCACCGACATCGCCAATTGTTCGAGCGTGCCGGTGGACGCGCGCACCTCGTACGTGACATGGCCGGTCGTGATCGGCTCCGCATGCCCCGACGAGGTAAACAGTCCGCGTTGCACGCGCACGTCGGTGACTTTCGCGATCCCATCGCACACGACGGCGCCGGCCGCGTAGGTGGCGCAGATGCCCGGCCGGACGTCGCCGTCGGGCTCGTCGATCCAAACCTGGGCGTCGATCCGATTAGTGCCGTCCACGAACGCGATCTCAGACGGTGGCGCGACCGACGGTTTGATGGGCTTCCATTTCCCTTCCGGGATCTCAACCGACCGCTCGACCTCAGCCGTCGCTTCTTCTGCGCCGACATCCTCGGTCGCAGCGCCGTAAGAGGGAGCCCAGTTCTCGACTGCGAAGTTCACGCGAGCACCTTTTCCACGGTGGACGTCGCGGGTCCCTTGCGAACTTCGAAGCGGACGGGGATCCGTTCGGCGAGGTCGCGGACGTGGGTAACGATGCCGACGACGCGGCTCGTCCGGCCCAGCTGCTCGATCGCGGTTGCCACGGTATCCAGCGTCTCCGGGTCGAGGCTCCCGAAGCCCTCGTCGAGGAAGATGGACTCAAGCCGTACGGCCGTGTTCGCCGAGAGCTGAGCGATACGGTCGGACATCGCGAGCGCGAGCGAGAGCGATGCGAGGAACGTCTCGCCGCCGGAAAGCGTCTTGGCGGATCGCCGTGCATCGGCGTTGCGGTGGTCGATCACCAAGAAGTTGGACTGCTTGTCCAGGTCAAGCGAGTACTGGCCCGAGGACAGCTCCAGCAGGATGCTCGTTGCGCCATCCACTAACGTCGTTAGCGCCTGGCGCAGAACCCAGCGTTCGAATGCATTCGCTTTGAGGTGCTTCGCGAGCTCGCGCGCGACGACCCCGCGCTCGTCGAGCGCGCGCACCATCTCCGCGATCTCTTTCGCGCTCTCGAGTGCGATCTCGATCTGCGCCGCGCGCTCCTTCGTGCGCTCGATCGCTTTCAGCGTGTCGTCGCGCGGGTTGGTGACGTCTTCGATGCCGGCGTCGATGCAGGCTTGCCGTTGTGTCTCGATCAGCGCATCGGCCTTTCCCTTCGCGGTGCGCGCGGCTTCGATGGCGGAGGCTGCAGCCTTGCGCCGCCGGGAGGCTTCTGCGCGCGCCCACGTTGTCAGCGCATCCCAGTCGGCAGCGAGGTCGTCCCGCGAGAGTGGGGGAGGGGCGAACTCGGCGACGCCGTCGCACGCTGCGTCGAGTGTCTTGCGCGCGCGCCCCACAGCCTTGGCCGCTTCATCAGCAGACGCCCGCGCTTTCCGTGCAGCCGCGCGTGCTGTATCGGCTTCCTTGCGAGCCGCGTCGAGCGCCTTCTCCGCGGAAACGATCGCGGCCAGCTGCTTATCGATCGACTCGACGTCGGGGTGCTCGGCCAATGCGTCGGCGAGCGACGCAGCATCCTCGGTCAACGACGCGAGCTGAGCCGTTGCCACCGCCGTTTCTCGCTCGATGCGCACCAGCTCATCCGACGCCGACTTCTGTGCCGCGCGGGCATCAGCGGCGGCCTTCTCCGCCTTCTTGAGGTCGCCGGGCACCGTCACTTTCGGCAGCGCGTGCACCTCTTGTCCGCACACGGGGCACGGCTCTCCCGCGACCAGTTCGCGCGCGAGATCGTGCGCGCGGTGCTGCAGCCGCGCGGCCTCGAACGCATGCCCTGCGTCTTCTGCGGCCTTCTCGGCCGAGACGGCGATCTTCCCGGCTTTCGCTTGCTCCTTCTCGAGCTTGGCTACCGTCTTTTCAGCCGCACCCAACGACTTCTCGATCTTGGCGCGCTCCTTGTGCGCGACAAGCGCAGTCTCCAACGGTGCGCGCGCAGGCAGCTCGCCCAGAGCCGCATCGCGCTCTTTCAGCGCCTCTTCGGCGCGCGCAACGACCGCATCGGCGCGCTGAGCCGCTTCGATCGCATCCGCGACCCCCGCAGCCACACCGGCGACGTCGTGTGGCGTTTCGATCTTCTCGAGCAGCCCTGCCGCGCGCTCGGCCGCCTTCGCCAGCTCGGCACCCTGCTTGAACGCATCCCGGAACTGCTCGAGGGCCGGCTCGTCCTTCTCGATGCGCTTCTGCACCTTCTCCAAAAGCCCGATCTGCGCGCGCGCAGCCTTGAGCGAATCGTCCGTCGCGAACGATAGGTCATCGAGCCGCTGGCGCTCGCTCTTCGCGCGCGCATCGGCCTCAACGGCGCGCATGTTCGCGCGCTGCAGCATCCGCTCATAGATATCTAGGTCGAGCAGCTTGACGAGCAGGTTCTGCCGGTCGGCCGGCTTGTCGTGCATGAAGCGCGCGAAGTCGCCTTGCGGAAGCACGACACAGCGCGTGAACTCGTCGAAGCCCAGCCCGAGCAGCCGCTCGACTTCTGCCGTCACCCCGTCGGCATCGCCGGCGAGAACGGTATCGTCGTGCTCGAGGCGCGCCTCTTTCGTCGTCGCGCGGTCTTCGGCGACCTTTCGAACCACGCGCACCGCCGTGTACTCGCGGTCGCCGACGGCGAAGTCGAACCGCACACGCATCTCGGCCTTGCCCTGCGAGATGACCGGCAGGACCGTGCCTTTGGCCAGCCGCGGGATCGAGCCGTAGAGCGCGAACGTCAGCGCGTCGATCAAGCTGGACTTGCCGGCGCCGGTTGGGCCGACGAGGGCGAAATATTCGACGTCGGTGAAGTCCACCTCCACCAGCTCGCGGAAGGCGCTGAAGCCCGAGATCTCAAGCCGGAGAGGCCGCATGCTCCTCCTCGAACAGCTCGTCGAACAGCGTGAGCACTCGCTCGTCGTTCACTTTCTTCTCTGCGAGGTACTCACGGAAGAGCTCCTTCGGCGATCGCGTCTCATGCGCGCGGGGATCGAGGCCAAATTGGGCGTCCGCGTCGGTCTGGATCCTTACGTCGACGGCGTTCTCGCCGAAGATCTCTCTCACATCCTCAGCCAGACCCGCGCGCGCCTCTCCACGGACGACGATGCACAGGTAATCGTCGCCGGTCGTGCCACCGAGAGTCTCCAGGTCTTCGAACGCTCCCGTGATCTTGCGCAAGCTGCGTCCGGACGAGAGTGCTATCTGCTCGACGTGGGCGGGTGTCGTCGCCGTCGCTTCCACCACGAGAGCACACTTGCGATCCTCCGTTTCGCCGAAGTCCATCTGCAATGGAGATCCGCAATACCAAACCGGCGGTTGCGACCCCAGTCGCTGTGCGCGATGAAGGTGGCCGAGGGCAACGTAGTGTGCGGTGGTGGGGAAGGCGGTCGGTGAGACGTAGTAATCGAAGTAGGTGTGCGCGGTTCTCTCTCCGCCCCCGAGGACTCCTCCGGCGACCATCGCGTGCCCGGCCACGATGTTGACCGTGTCGTCCGAGAAACCTTTGCAGAGCCATCCGATCACGTCGGCCAGTCGCTGCGCGTAGTCGCCGGCGTGCTCGAACGCATCCTTCGCCATCAGCTCTTCCGCGCGCACGATGTATCGCTGCGAGACCCAGGGCAACAGCGCGATCTGCGCGCGCTCGCCGGCGGCGGTGTCCAGCGTCAGGACGCCACCTTCGTCGGGCTTCGCCAGCATCGCGCGAGTCGTGATCCGACCGAGCCCCAGCAACGGTTCCACGGCAATCAGCCGCCGGTCGTTGTCGTGGTTGCCGCTGACAACGACCACGGGTGCGACCTCGGCAAGATCCAGTAGCGCGCGATAAACGATCCGCTCGGCGTCGGGCGTCGGTGCAGCCGACTCGAACAGGTCCCCGGCGACGATCACCAGATCCACGGCATGCGCGCGCGCGATGCCCGTGATCTCATCGAGAACCGCGCGATGCTCGTCCGAGCGATCGCGCCCCCGTACCGTCTTGCCGACGTGCCAGTCCGACGTGTGCAGCAGCTTCACGACGACGGGATCCCCTGGAACGGGTCCTCGACCGAGTCGCCCGAGGGCGCTGCTTCGCTGGCGCGCGTCGCCCAAGCCGGGAACGGGAACTCGATCACGAGGGGCACAGGCAGCTCGGGCTGATTCACGATCATCGTGCCCGGCTTGATGATCGTCGACCGCTGCCGCTGCGGCGCCGGCAGGAAGCGATACTCGTCGCGCCCCGCCTCTGCGCCGTCCAATCGCCCGACTACGCGGATCGCGGAGTTCGCGATGATCCGCCGCTCGACCTCCGAAGCCGTCTGCTGCGCGCCGATCAGGATGACGCCGAGCGAACGTCCGCGCTCGGCGACGTCGAGCAGGATCTCCTTGATCGGGCTCGAGCCGTCTCGTGGCGCGTACTTGTTGAGCTCGTCCAGCACAAGGAACAACAGCGGCCGTGCACGTCCCGCGCGTTCTTTTTCCTCGAACGCGCGCCGCACCGTCACGCCGACGACGAACCGCTTCGCCCGGTCGTTCAGGTTGTGCAGGTCGACCACGTTCACTTGGCTCTGCAATTCGATCCGGTGCTTCTCCGGGTTCGCGACGTCGCCGCGTATGAGCCGCTCGACGTGACGCACAGAGCCCGCCAGCCGCCGGATGAACGCACCCGCCGAGCCGGCGCCGATCGCTTGCCCGGCCCAGAAGTAGCGCTCGTTCTCGTCGTCGACTTTGCCCGTGATGAACTCGACGAGGTCACGGAACGTACGGATCTCGTTGCCTTCGATCATGACGGCGCCGTCGGAGAGGGGAGTGGCTTCCTTCTGCAGGCGCGCGGCCACGTTGTGGACGACCATCGTGTACTGCTGGCGATCGTCCTCGGCGTCGGCGAATAGGAACGGCAGCAAGCCCTGCTGGCAGAACTCCGCGATCGTCCAGAAGAACGACCGCACGCCGGTCGCACGCGAAGCAACATCGGGCACGGCGCCGGGAGAGTCGATCTTCGGCGGCGCGAAGAACGACACGCTGCGGAACGCTTGGGGCTCCAGCCCGAGCAGCTTGTAGCGCGCCGCTTCCTCGGCTTGCAGCTCCGTGTTCTCGCGATCGAGGAACAGCAGGTCCTCGCCCTTCACGTTGAAGACCAGCGCCTTGGTGTTCACCGCTTCCGTCCCGAGCGCCCCAGACGTGAACAAGCTTTGGAGCAGGAACGTCGCGTAGGTGGTCTTCGTCGCGACACCGGAGATCCCGCTTATGTTCACGTGCGCGCCGCGCGAGCCGTCGATGAACTCGAGGTTGGCGTAGAGCGGCTGTTCGTCGTGGCTGAGACCGACCGGAACCTTCTGGCGCATGCGATCGAAGAAGAGAGCTTGGTCGCGCTCCGCACCCTGGGCGAGGCGGACCGCGCTGCCCGGCAGGGGCGGGACGAAGACCTCCGGCTCGAACCGGGTCGTGCTGACGGCGGCGACCTCGCTGACCTC
>DATGHY010000238.1:0-7667 GCA_035307625.1 Actinomycetota bacterium | reverse complement strand
GGCAACGACGTCCGCGACAACCGGTTCGTCGGCAACGGCTTCTACAAGAACCCGGGGAACGCCGACATCGGCCTGTTCGCGCTGCCGCACAACCCAGGCAACTGCTTCAGCGGGAACACGGACCCTGCGGGTCTGACGTCGTACCCGCCGGCGGTGCTGCTGCAGTCGGACCTGTACGCGTGCGATCGTCCGAACGCAGGAGATCTCACCCTGACGCCGTTGCAGGCGAACTGCGCGACGCGAGGGCTGCTCTTCCCGTGCCCCGACACGCCGATAACGCACTACCCGCCGTCGACGCACGTGACGCTGCGCATGCCGCGCGCGCAGACCACGATGCCGAACCCGTGTAAGAACGTTCCGGCCAACCCCTGGTGTCCGAACAACGGCTCGAGCGGATACGGGATGGGTGCAGGCACCGTAGCGACGGCCGCGTGGATCGTCCTCGGCGTCGCGCTCGTCCGGCGCAGGCCGCTCGAAACACTGCGATAACAGGGCGGTTGGCCCACGGCTGCGCGCGCGGCTATGGTGCGCGCCGGAGTTGATCATGACCGAGTACATGGGCCACGGCGTCAAGCAGCGCGCGCAGATCGCGATGACCCAAGAAGAGATCGACGCGTTCCTGCACGGGCGCCGCACGATGACGATGTGCACGATGAACCCCGATGGCAACATCCACGCCGTCGGCATGTGGTACGGCTTCCTCGAAGGCGCGATCGCCGTCGAGTCGAAAGCGAAGGCGCAGAAGGTTCAGAACGTGCGCCGCGATCCACGGATCACGTGCATGATCGAAACGGGCGACTACTACGAGGAGCTCCAGGGCGTGTCCGTGATCGGTCACGCGGAAGTCGTCGACGACCCGGCGCGGATGTGGGAGCTCGGCGTGAGCGTCATGGAGCGCTACTACATGCCGTACACCGACGACCTCCGCCCCGCGGTCGAAGCGATGCTGAACAAGCGGGTCGTGATCAAAGTGGAACCGATCAAAGTGATCTCGTGGGATCACCGCAAGCTCGGGCTCCCGTCGACGCGGCCGGCTGCGACCCAAGAAACGTGACCACGATCGACCAGTTGACAGCGTTGCGCGACTGAGCGTTTATGGAACCGGCACCAGCGAGCGGGAAACGGGCTTGGGGTGATGAAATGATGGACGGGCAGCGGGGCGGGCCGGGGGGCCTGCATATCGCGGTCGAGCAGCCCTCGGCCGGCCGCATCGTGGTGTCTCCTGTCGGCGAGCTCGACCTATCGAACGGAGATGCGTTCGAGGAAGCGATCGCGGACGCGCGGGCCAAGGGAGCCACGGCGCTCGTTCTCGACCTCACCGGGCTCACGTTCATGGATTCGTCGGGCCTGCGGATCCTGCTCGACGCGTGGAACGAGGCCACGCTCTCCGATCGCCGGCTGACCTTAGTCGTGCCAAAAGATGGGCTCGTCCGACGGGTGCTGGCGATCAGCGGTTGCGAGGGCGTCCTGCCGATCGTCGAACAGCTCGCCGACGCGGTCTGAGATTCGACGCAGCCCGGCGGGCTGCTCGGTCTGTCTGGGAATCCCGGGCTCCGTTACGCTTGTGCCTCCATGATCGACATCCGGTACGCGCGCGTCGGCGAGCAGTACGTGGCGTACGCGCTCACGGGCTCCGGCTCGACCAACCTGATCGTCGCGCCCCCGATCACGTCCAACATCGAGATCCAGTGGGACGACCCGCACTATCGCCATTTCGTCGAGCGGCTGGGCTCGTTCGCATCGGTCGCCATCTTCGACAAGCGGGGGACGGGGCTGTCCGGCCCGATCGTGGGGACCGGGGTCCCCACGCTGGAGCAGCGGATGGACGACGTCCTCGCCGTCATGGACGCGCTGCGATGGGAAGAGGCCGCCTTGCTCGGGTACGCCGAGGGCGGCTCGCTCTGCATCCTGTTCGCCGCGTCGTACCCGGACCGCGTGACGTCGCTGACGCTGGTCAACTCCACGGCGCGGCTGATCAAGACCGACGACTACCCCTGGGGCTGGGAGCCGACGACGACACCGATGCACGAGGCGGCTGCTAATTGGGGACGGCCGGACTTCCAGTTCTACGAGCGTTTCGCGCCGGGGATGCGCTCGCACCCCGACTGGGCCGAGTACGTGCACATGCAAGCACGCGAGCAGCGTTTCGGCGCGAGCCCGGGCATCTTCGCGTTACTCCAGAACGTTGCGTTGGACATCGACGTGCGAGGCGTGCTTCCCGCCGTTCGGTGCCCCACCTTGATCATGCATCGCAAGGACAACAAGATCGTCGACGTCGGGAACGGCCGATACCTCGCCGAGAAGCTTCCTGAGGCGAAGTACATCGAGCTCGACGGAGCGGACCACTATCCATGGTTCCACGACTCCGACACCATCCTCGATCAGATGCATGAGTTCATCACCGGTCACCAGCCCTCGCCGGAGCTCGACCGCGTGCTCGCGACGATCCTGTTCACCGACATCGTGGGGTCGACCGCGCGCGCAGCAGAGATCGGCGACCACCAATGGAAGACGTTGCTCGAGCAGCATCACGCCATCGTGCGCCGCGAGCTCGCTCACTTCCGCGGGCGTGAGATCGATACGGCCGGCGACGGGTTCTTCGCGACGTTCGACGGCCCGGCGCGTGGCGTTCGCTGCGCGATGTCGATACGGGACGCCGTGCGCACCGTCGGGCTCGAGATCCGAGCGGGGTTGCATACCGGCGAGTGCGAGATCATGGGCCCGAACATCGGCGGTCTCGCCGTGCACATCGGCGCGCGCGTCGCGGCGCGCGCCGGCGCGAGCGAGGTGCTCGTCTCGAGCACCGTGAAGGATCTCGTCGCCGGCTCGGGGATCACATTCGAGGACCGAGGCTTGCATGAGCTGAAGGGTGTGCCGGACGAGTGGCACATCTTCGCCGCCCTGTGACCCGTTGGTCTTCGCCCCAGAAGCGGCCCATCGGCGCTATCGTTGTCGCGTACCGGGGGGTGTGAGCATGAGGCTCGACGTCGGCGACATGGTCAAGGGGATCCAGCAGCGCATCCCATTCCTGAACGCGCCCGAGCGCATCATCTCCGAGCTCGTCGACATGCTCCGCGATGCGCACCGGATCATGCTCAAGCTCGAGGACACGATGGATCGCCTCGATAAGCTGGCGACGTCGTACGACGATCGCATCGCCGAATTCGAGCTCTCGCCCGAACGGCTCGCTCGTATCGAGCAAGCCCTATTCAACATCGAGCGTGGGATGATGGGCGTCGAAGCAAGCGTCGGCGCGTTGCCGCGCGCGCTTCGCACGAGGATCGATCGCGGCCGTAAGCCCACCGCCGGTCAAACGCCGCCGGCGCCACGCAAGCCGTACTAGCCCGCCGTATCGCGCGCGCTTCCGTGGTCGAGCGCGCGCTGGATATGCGCCCCCAGCGTTTCCTTCGCGTGCCGCTCCATCGCGCGCGCGAGCTCGGCGTCGACGACCATCTCGGCGAGGGGACGCAAGCGCCACACGATCTCGGCGAGCCTAGGCACCTCATCGGCCGGGGGCAGCTCGTCACCGAAATCATCGAAGATGTGTGCGGCGGTCATCTCGACGAATCGCCCCGCGATCCGGTCGACGTCGTTCCGCAACCTCCGCAGCTCCGCACCGACGACATCGAGTGGGATACCCGCGGCCGCAAGCTCGGCACCCGCATGCAACAGCCGAGGGCTGTTCACCTTGAACCGATCACCGTCGACTTCGAGGATGCCCATCTCGACCGCCGTCGTTAGCGCCTCCACGCTCGCGGCCGAGCCGAACAGATCGAGCAGCTCCTCCGGCGTCATGAAGGTCGGAACCTCATCCGACCACGGTGACGAGACTGCTTCTTCCAGCCCGACGAGCTGGCCGAGATCGTGCCCGCGCTCGAGGCCTGCGATGAGCTCGGCGATGTTCGACAAGCTGTATCCGCGTTCGAGCAGCCTGCCGATCACTCCGAGGCGCGCGAGATGAGATTCGTCGTAGTAGCCGACGCGGCCCTCACGGCGCGGCGGAGGCAATAAGCCACGATCTTGGTACGCACGCACGTTGCGCACCGTGGTTCCGGCTGCGCGCGCGAGCTCGTCGACCCGATAATCGGCCATCAGCTCACACTCATCACAGAGGCGCCTCGATGCGCGCGAGCAGCCTCATCACACGTGGCGACAGCCGCGAGAGGACCCTGAGGGCCTTCGCCTCCGGTGCGACCGGGACGACCGCAATGTTCTCGCGCACGGCTCGAATGATCTCGGTCGCAACGCGGTCCGGCGTGAAGTTCCGGAGCTGGTAGATGCGGATCGCCTCCCGCCGGCGTTTCTCTTGCTCCTCGCGAGGGATACCGACGAAGCTGCTCGTCCGTGTGATCGATGTGTTGATCAAGCCCGGGCAGATCGCCGAAACGCCGATACCTTCGCTCGCGAGCTCCGCCCGCAGGCATTCGCTCAGCATCAATACCGCTGCTTTCGACGTGCTGTAGGCCGGCAGCGTGCGCGACGGGAAGAAAGCGGCGGCCGACGCGACGTTGACGATGTGGCCGCCTTCGCCGCGGTCCGCCATCTGCTGACCGAACAGCTTCGACCCGTGGATCACGCCCCAGAGGTTCACGTCGAGCACGCGTCGCCAGTCGTCGAAGCCGTGATCGAGGAACGGGCCGGCGACGCCGATGCCGGCGTTGTTCACGACAACGTCAGGGACACCGTGCTCCGTCTCGACGGCCTTCGCGAAGCGCTCCATCGAGTGCTGATCGGAAACGTCGACCTCGAACGCGAAGGAATCGGTACCGAGCAGCTTCGCGAGCTCAGCGGTGCGCTCGGCCGCCGTCGCGTTGATGTCGGCAACGATCACCGACGCTCCATGTTCCGCAAACGCCAGCGCGGTGGCGCGGCCGATGCCGCTGCCCGCGCCGGTGATGACCACAAGATCCCCTTCGAGCGGCCCTCGCTTCGCACCGACGCGCGCGCGATCCAGCGAACGTGCGGCCGGCGCGCCCTCGACGTGGTCGACGAGCTCGGTGATCCAGCGCGCGACGAGATCCGGATGCGTCTTCTGAACCCAGTGGCCGGCGCGGACGCGACGCCGCCACAGGTTGGGCGCGATCTTCTCTATGCCGTCGAGCAGCGCCGGCAACACGAACGGATCCCGGGTCGGAACGATCACTTGGACTGGCAGATCGGTGTACCGGTCGCGCGGGTTCAGCAAGCGGTTCCGCATGCTCTGCCGGTACATGCCAACGCCGTTGCGAGCGGTGCGCGGGTCGAGGCCGCGTCGCGGAGCGAGTCTCGCCACCAGACGTCCTGCGCCGGGGATGTCGAACATCGCGATGTACCACGAGCGGATCGCTTGACGAAGAGCGTCGCTGAGACGGCCCGACCGGAGCCGGTTCTGCATCCACTTCCCCGCGTGATCGATGCTCGGACCAGATATCGACGTGAACGACGCGATGCGGCCGCTCAGTCGCGGCGTCGTGACTGCTTCCCACCCTTGGATCGAACCCCAGTCATGCCCGACGAGGTGCACCGGCTGGTCCGGACTGACGGCGTTGATCACTGCGCCGAGGTCTGCCACAAGGTGCTCGAGCGAATAGGCCTTCGGACCGCGCGGCGTTGACGACGCGCCGGCACCGCGCACGTCGTACATCACGACGTGGTAGTGCGGTTCAAGCCGCTCGAAGACCGGTATCCACAGCGCCGAGGTGTTCGGGTAGCCGTGGACCAGCACGACCGTGGGACGGTCGGGGTCTCCCGCCTCCCGGACGGCCAGCTCCACGCCGTCGGAACGGACGCGGCGTTCGTTCGCCAGCATCAGGCCGCAGCGTGGGTCGGCTCGTCCCAGATCCGGTACGCCTTCCAGATCTGCTTCGTGAAGCCGTCGACGAGGTCGAGCTCGACCGCGAGGTCGCGCACCTTCTTCAGCGATGCGCGAAGCTCCGCGCGCGCTTTGGGGTTCTTGCGATACGCCGTGTCCATCACTTCGGTGGGGATATCGAAGTGGCGCACCATCGCTCGCGACGGCGCGAGCATCATGCGGGACATCTGACCAAGGATCAGCGGGATCGCGACGCGGAGGATGCGCTTGCGGAGCATGCCCATCTTCGGAACTTGGCGGCGCAGGTACGAGCGCGCGAAGGAGAGGTGGCGAGCTTCCTCCGCAACGTGGATGCGCATGATCCGCTCGGCAAGCGGGTGGATGTTCTCATCTTCGGCGAGCATCTTCCGCTGCACGTAGTCGATCGGGTCTTCGCCGCCGAGGACGAAGAAGAAGAACGCTTCCGGGAACCAGCGCGCGAGCAGCACGACGTTCGGCGCGATGCGCTTGAGACGCGGCGGGATGCCCTCGAGGTCGAAGCCCGTTCGGTTGACGAGCTCCTGGAACATCATCCCGTGATGCCCTTCTTCGATCGCTTCGTGGTATGCGTAGCGGAACTCCGCCGAGCCGTTCGGGAGCTTGAACGCGTACGTGTAAAGCCCGCGGTTGAGCAGGTTCTCGAATTGCACGCCGATCTTGGCTGCGTTCGCGAAACGGTAGAGGCCGATGCCCGAGCGCACCTCCTGCGGCTGTGAGCGGTACCACGGGTGCGACGCGAGCGAGTCGACCGCCGCGATCTCCCACCGTGGGTCTTGCAGGTCGATCTTCATCTCGGGCTCGTCCCACTCGATATCGATGTACGGCTCCCAGTGCTTCTCGACCGAAGCTTTCGAAAGCCGCTCGACGAGCCGGAGGTATGCGTGCTCGTCCGTGGGCTTCTCGCCCACTTCCTGATCGACCGTCTTCGAAACTGCCGTCTTAGACACCATCGTGCGCCACCACCTTTTCCGCGCTCTTCCTGCCATCGGCCCACCGTCGCACGTGGGGAAGGTCGTCATCCAACCAATAGGCGTCGTCGTCCGTGACGACGAGCAACTCTTCGAATTTCACTCCGACGCCGTGGAAACCGAGGTGTGGCTCGATCGCCCACATGCCGGGAACCGGCGCATGATCGGAGCGATGAGTGCCGTTCCACAACGGCGACCATCCCTCGCTCAAGCCCACCATGAGACTGCGGCCGAGGCGGCGCAACGTCCTGTTCCCGAAGCCGGCCACGACGGTGCGCGGACCGGGCGAGTCGATGTGCCACACCTGATGCGCGAGCACCTTTCCCGGATACGCGTGATGCGCCGGCTCGTAGCCGTGGCGCGCCGCGAGCGCGTCGACGTCCTCGTAGATCTCGCTCAGTCGCTTTCGCGCGCGCACACCCTCGAGCACGAGGCCGCGATACTCCTCGAGGTCGCCGATCATCCGGTCCCAGATCGCATTGGGACCGAAGCATCCCGCGTAGCCGATGTCGGAGGTGAACCCGCCGACGATCGGCGCGACGTCGAGGATGTACGGCATCCCCTCTTCAAGCTTCCTTCCCGACGGGAAGAACTTCAATGGGTTTCGCATCCCGCGCAGCGTCGTGCGATCCCCGAACCACGCGAACGGAACGTGGAACCAATCATCGGCACCGTTTTCACGGAGCAGCCGCCCCAGGTGGGCTGAAGCTTGCCGCTCCGTGACGCCGGGGCGGAGGGATCCCGCGACCTTCTCAGCGCAGCGATACGCGAGGGCCTGAACGGCCCGGAACCGATCGAGGTCGGCCGTACCGATGGGCGTTTGCGCGCGCGCTGAACTCATCAGGCGCGAATGTAACATTGGACGATGG
>DATGHY010000237.1:0-3714 GCA_035307625.1 Actinomycetota bacterium | reverse complement strand
GACATACTCGTTCGGTCTCGATGATCAGGAGTTCGTGGTCGCGTTCGAGACCGATCACCCCGAACATTTCCTCGACCTCGTGATGCAGCTGCGCGAGGCACGCTCGAGCGAATACACGCTGCGCGACACGCCGATCTTCAGCTGTATCGCTGGGGAGCCGCTGACGATCCTCGAAGCTGCCGGCTAGCGGCTCTGCGGCGCGCGCAAGACGAACCGGCAGTCGAACTCCGTCTCCAATGAGAACGAATCGTCGAGCACGCCGCGCTCGACGTCGATGGTGAGCGTGTCCTCGTCGGGATAGAGCTTGGCGAGCCAACCCGGCGCCAGCACCGTGACGTCTTCGACGATCCCAACCTCGTGGGCGTCGGGCTCGGTGACGTGATTGTCGTAGAGATAAGGCGCGGTCGCATCGCAACACCCGTTGCTGAGCACCATCACGAGGTTGTCACGTCCTTCCGCGCGCACGCGGCGAACGATCTCCTCGGCAGCGGGCGTCGCTTTGATACGCATGCATCCATGATAGGCGCGCGGATAGCATCGGCGGCAGTGACGACATCAAGAGCCCTCGCGTGGATCAAGCCGTGGATGGTCGCTGTGACGCTTGTGGCAGTCGCTGCGATCGGGGCGACGAGCGTCTACTTCGCCGGTGAGGCGCAACATCGGCGTGATCGGGCGGACATCCTGCGATGGGAGGCGCGTGCGTTGCCTGCGGCAAGCGACGCGTCCGCGCTCCAGCAGTCGCTTCGGGCGTCGATGCCGGTGGCCGAGATCGTCCCCCTGCGATCCCGCCTGCAGCGCGACTTGGACGCGATCACGGGCGCCCCACTGCCCGACATCGTGAAGCCCGCCGCCGCCGCGTATCTCGATGCGCTCAAGAAGACCGAGGCGAGTCTGGAGGCGATCGGCACGAGCAACTTCCAGAGCGTTCAGAACCGAGCAAAGGCTGCCTTCGCCGCTGCGGTGGTGGCCGTCCAGGCCCTCGTTTGCCGCGCGCGCCTGCCGGCCTGCTCAAGCCCTTGACCTGCGGTTTTGCCGTGACGGAGAAACTGGCAAAAGGCCTTGACCAGTTACCGACACCGGTGTAGAGTCCTTGGTGGTTAGGGACGGATCCGGAGGTGTGTCGTGAACTGGTACCTGGCGGAAGAGCTGGCGAAGGAGCACATGGAGTCACTGCAGCGAGCAGCCGGGGACGGGCGCCCGCGGTGGGAGAAGGCATCGAGGCAACCGGGACGCGTCCGCCGAGCGATCGGCGTGCGGTTCGTGTCGGCGGGTCTCGGGATCGCGGCGGGCCTGAGGGCTGCTCGAACTGCTTCGGATGTCGTTTGCAACGCACGTGACGGATTGGCTTCGGAGGGGTTGTGACCGACAACCCTGCACCGGACCCTCTTCGCCTCGTCGAAGACTTCGTGAACTCGCATCACATCCATCCGCACCGTGAGGACGAGGATCTCGAGGGTTTCGGTACGACCGAGGCCCTCAAGTCGTGGCTGCTCGAGCGCGACTTGGTGGCGTCGTCGGAGCCTGTGCATCCGACCGACCTGCAGTACGCGCTGGAAACGCGCGAAGCGTTGCGACGGATGCTGCTCACCAACGGCGGTGCGCCGCCGGACGAGCAGGCCGTCGAGACCGTTAATCGCGCGGCAACGCGCGGACAACTGACGCTCCGATTCGACGTGGACGGCGGTTCCGGCTTGAAGCCGAATGCGCGCGGCGTCGACGGGGCGATCGGAACGATCTTGGCGGTTGCGTTCGCAGCGATGGCCGAAGGTTCGTGGTCGCGGCTGAAGGTGTGCCCCGAGGAAACATGCCGTGTCGCATTCTTCGATCATTCGAAGAACCGCTCGCGACGCTGGTGCTCGATGGAAGTGTGCGGGAACCGGACGAAGGTGCGTTCATACCGCCAACGCCGGCTCGACACCGACGCCCGCTAGTAGCCGGTCGCGCCGTCGATCAATTCCCGCATGATGTCCGCGTGCCCTGCATGGCGGGCCGTCTCTTCGATCATGTGGTTCATGAGCCAGCGCAGACCCATCGTTCCCCGCCGTGAATGCGTAAAGGTTGCATCGAGGGAGTCTGCAGCCGCATAGATCTCGCGGCTGCGCTCGCACGCGCGTCTGTATCCCTCGATGATCTCCTGGGTGGTCTCGCCGGGCTGAGCGTGCATGTCGAGGTCGGGGTCGTCGTCCGACTCGAACATATGAGGCTCTCCCGTTGCTGCGAAGTTCACGACGAACCAGCCGTGTTCGACAGCCGTTAGATGCTTCACAAGACCGAGCAACGTTAGGCCGGATGGAACCATGACTCGGCGAAGCTGCTCGTCGTCGAGACCGTCGATCTTCCACAGGATCGTCTCACGCTGGCTGTCTAGCCATGCGCCGAGTGAAGTGCGTTCGTCTCCGACGAAGGGAACCACCGTTCGTTCGTAGGGCGCCGTCGACATCGTCTCGTCCTCCCGGGCTCTCGAGCAGGCAACTCTAGAGGCCGGAGCCTGCTTGTCGCCGTCGAAAGGTTGGAGGGTGGACACCCGCTGGGTGAGCGGGCTAGGTTAGCGGTGTTAAGTGAACGCTGATAAGTTCCAAGGGGGTCGGCCGTGCTGGGTCGATTGGGCAGATTCACCGTCAGGCGGCGTCGCGCCGTCTTGATCTCCGCGGTCGTCGGGCTGATCATCGCCGGCGCGCTCGGCGGGACCGTCGTCAAGAAGCTTTCAACGGGTGGCTTCACGGATCCGAACAGCGAATCGGCACGCGCCGAGCGCATCCTGCTGCAGACGTTCCACTTCGGGAACCCGAACCTCGTGCTCCTCGTAACGGCGAAGAAGGGTTCGGTCGACGCGCCTGCTGTCCGCGCGCGAGGCCTCGCGCTGACGGCTGCTCTGTCCAGAGAGAAGGATGTTGCGCGCGCGCTGTCCTACTGGTCGATCGGTTCCCCACCACCGCTTCGGAGCAAGAACGCGTCCCAGGCGCTCGTCCTCGCGTACGTCTCCGGGACCGACGATCACGTTCGCGATCGCGCCGGCGAGATCTCCGCGAAGTACACGCGGTCCGACAACCTGATCTCGGTCGCCGTCGGGGGCCAGGCGGCTGTGTTCAAACAAGTCGGCGATCGCGTTGAGAAGGACCTGCGGAAGGCCGAAGCGATCACCTTCCCGATCGTCCTCGTTCTGTTGATCCTTGTGTTCGGCAGCGCAATCGCGGCCGGCCTTCCGCTTATCGTCGCGATCCTGGCGGTCGTCGGGACATTGTTCGTGTTACGGGTCATCGCCGCGCTGACCGATGTGTCGATCTTCTCTTTGAACATCACGACTGGTCTGGGGATCGGTCTTGGGATCGACTACGCGCTGTTCATCGTCTCGCGATATCGCGAGGAGATCCGCGCGGGTCGCACGATCGAAGCGGCCGTCGTCCGCACCGTTGAAACGGCCGGGCGCACCGTGTTGTTCAGCGCTATCACGGTCGCCGTTTCGCTTTCCGCTCTGCTCGTCTTCCCGTTGTTCTTCCTGCGTTCGTTCGCCTATGCAGGTATCGCCGTCGTGGCGATCGCCGCGGCAGGGGCCGTGATCGTCCTTCCCGCCGTGCTCGCGGCCCTCGGCCCGCGTGTCGAGCGCTTCGTTCTCTGGCATCACACCCCGAAGCCGGTCGGCGAAGGTGTCTGGCACCGCATCGCCGTCTATGTCATGCGACGCCCGTGGCAAGTAGGTATCGCAGTCGTTACGTT
>DATGHY010000236.1:0-8268 GCA_035307625.1 Actinomycetota bacterium | reverse complement strand
TGCGGCGGGGCGCGTGCTCGGCACGCTCGGCGAGGAGCCGGCCCAACCCGGTGACGACATCAAGCTTTCGATCGATCTCGACGTCCAGAAGGTCGCGGAGAGCGCCTTGTTCCAAGGGATCGAGCGCGCGCGCTCGCGCGCATTCCCGGCCACCGGGCAAGCATTCCGCGCGCCCGCGGGCGCCGCGGTGGTGCTCAACGCGCGAACCGGCGCCGTCGTCGCGATGGCGAGCTACCCGACGTACGACCCTTCGAAGTTCGTCGGCGGCGTCTCCGACGCATACTGGAGCTTCCTCAACAACCCTGCCAACAACTTCCCGCTGCTCGATCGCGCGACGCAGGCCGCGTACCCGCCCGGGTCGACCTTCAAGCCGATCCTCGCGACGGCCGCGCTGGCAACGGGCGCCGGCTCGCCGAACGGGTTGTACCCGTGCGAGACCGACTACCGCTTCGGCGATCGCGTCTTCCACAACTGGCAGCCGCGCAACGCGGAGATCACGATCCAGCAGTCGCTCATCGAATCCTGCGACACCGTCTACTACAACTTCGCGAAGAACTGGTGGCTGACCGAGAACCATCAGCAGGGCCTCGGCAAGCAGCCGTACGAGACGATGCAGGTGTGGGCGCGCAAGTTCGGCTTGGGGGCCGATACCGGGATCGACCTCCCTGAGGAGGATGCAGGCATCATCCCGGGGCGCGCGTATCGCCAGGCGTACTGGGACGCGAACAAGGGCTTCTACTGCGCGCAGTTCAACAAAACGCACTCGCTCTTATACGAAGACCTGTGCCAGCGCGGCTACCTGTGGCGCGGGGGTGACGCGCTCAACATGTCGATCGGTCAGGGTGACGTCGAAGCCACGCCGCTGCAGATGGCCGTCGTTTACGCAGCGGTCGCGAACGGCGGAAACGTGCTCGTGCCGCACCTCGGCATGCAGATCATCACGCCGGCCGGCAAAGTCTTGAAGACGATCGGGCCCGTGGTGCGCAGTCGCGTGGGTGCACCTGCGTCGGCCGTGAAATACGTGCAGCACGCGCTGTCGCAAGTCGCGGTGAAGGGCACGGCCGTGTACCCGTACCGCGGCTGGCCGTTCAGCACGATCCCGGTCGCCGCGAAGACGGGCTCCGCAGAGATCGTCGGCAAGCAACCGTTCAGCTGGTTCGCCTCGTACGCGCCGGCGAACAACCCGCAGTACGTCGTGATCGCGATGGTCGAGCAGGCAGGCTTCGGCAGCCAGGTCGCCGGTCCGGTCGTCCGACGCATCATGGACGAGCTGTTCCACCAGAAGCCGCTCCCGATCCAGTTCGGCGGGAGGAGCGACTGATGGCATTCGAAGGTTCGCTCGGACGTCTCGAGCGCATCGGCCGCCAACGCATCGAACGGCGCGCGCTCGCCAACAACCCGATCCGTCACCTCGACCCCACCCTCCTGATCTGCGCTTTAGCACTAACGGCGTTCGGGAACCTGATGGTGTACTCGGCGTCGGCGTCACGGCTGCGCGATCAAGGCTTGTCGCCGCGGTACCTGTTGAACCGGCAGATGGCGTTCTCGTTGATCGGCCTCGCCGTGATGGTCGTCGTGGCGACGTTCAACTACCGGCGGCTGCGCGCGTGGGCGTTCCCGCTGTACCTCACCGGGCTCGCGTTGCTGATCGCGGTGCTCAGCCCGCTCGGCGCGTCGGCGAAAGGCGCGCAGCGGTGGATCAACGTCGGTTTCTTCCAGTTGCAACCGTCCGAGTTCATGAAGCTGGCGGTGCTCGTTGTAATGGCGTACTTCTTGTCCGAGCGGCGTGGGCATCCGGCTGCGGGGGCGGTGGTCGGCGCGTGCGCGCTCGTGCTCGTGCCGGCGGTGTTGATCTTCAAGCAACCGGACCTCGGCACGCTGCTCGTCTTGATGGCCTTGTTGCTGACGATGCTGGTCGTGGGCGGGACGCGCGCGCGCACGATGTTCGTGATCCTCTTGCTCGGCGTGTCGTCGGTGATCGGGATACTGCACACGCACGTGTTGAAGGACTACCAGCTGGCGCGGCTGACGGCGTTCTTGGACCCATCGGCCGACAAGCAACGAACCGGGTACAACCTCGATCAGGCGCGGATCGCGGTCGGCTCGGGCCAGCTGACGGGGAAAGGTCTGTTCACGGGAACACAGACCAACCTCGATTTCGTTCCAGAGGTACAGACCGACTTCATCTTCACCGCCGTCGGTGAAGAGCTTGGGTTCGTTGGGAGCGTGGTCTTGCTCGGCCTGTTCGCCATCTTCTTATGGCGAGGCTTGCGGATCGCGATGCTCTCCAAGGACCTTTTCGGAACGTTGCTCGCGGCAGGGGTGGTCGCGATGCTTGCGTTCCAGATGTTCATCAACATCGGCATGACGATCGGCGTATCGCCGATCACGGGGATCCCGCTGCCGTTCGTGTCTTACGGCGGCTCGTCGATAGTCACTACCTATATCGCGACGGGACTTCTCCTCAACGTTCACATGCGCCGGCTGAGTAGCTAGCGCGGGAAAGGAAAGACAGTGGAAAACGAAACAGGGACGAGCGAGGCGCGCGAGGCGCCGGCACAACAGCCGGACGCAGTCGTGTCGCCGAGCAGGGACGAACAGATCAACGCTCCATCTTCGGATGGGGGCGCGCCCGACGGCGCGCAACCGGCGGTACCGGGGCAACCGGGCGCAACCGGACCGAAGAAGCGCCGGCGCGGACGCCGCGGTGGCAAGCGTCACCGGCGGAAGACGCCGGGCGCGGCGACTACAACAGGCGAGCAGCCCTCGGGAACCGCGCCGAGCGAGGATGGAGCGGAAGCGACGCCGAAGCCGCGCGCGCCCCGGCCGCCTCGACCGCAAGGCCAGCGTCAGCCACGGCCGAGGCAACCGAGGCCCGCAGCCAGCGAGGCTTCGGCCGTCACCCCGACGGCCGCCGAATCAACCGGGGCCGACACCGATCTCGCTGCTCCGACAGATGAGGCTTCAGCGGACGGCAAGCCGGCAGCGCCGAAACGCCGCAGGCGCCGCGGTGGTCGAGGCCGCGGCGGAAAGAAGCCGGCCGGGCAAGGCCAGCAATCCGCCGAGACGGCCGAGGTCGCGTCGGCGGAAGCGAAACCGGCACCCAAGCCGAGGTCGGCACCAGGCTCCACGCGGCTCGCCGCGCGCGAGCTTCGCAAGACGCAACAGCAAGCGCGAGGCCGCCGTCCGCGACGCCGGCTGACCGAAGAGGAAGCGCGTACCCTCCGCGGAGCGGCGAAAACCATGCTCGTGCACGAGCATGACGACCGCACGCAGATCGCGGTGCTGGAGGAAGGCTCGCTCATCGAGCACTTCGTCGCCCGCAAGGGTGGCAAAACGTCGCTCGCCGGAAACATCTTCTTGGGCAAGGTGCAGAACGTGCTGCCCGGCATGGAAGCCGCGTTCGTGGACTTCGGCCGCGGACGCAACGGCGTGCTCTACGCCGGTGAGGTCAACTATTCGCCGGAGGACCTCGAAGGCGACGCGTCGCCGCGCATCGAGAAGGTCTTGAAGTCCGGCCAAGCATTGATGGTGCAGGTCACCAAGGATCCGATCGGCACGAAGGGCGCGCGTTTGACGACTCAACTCTCGCTCGCCGGCCGCTACATGGTGCTCGCACCCGAACAGCAACTGACTGGGATCAGCAGGCGGCTCGCCGAGAACGAGCGCGCGCGCTTGCGCACGATCCTGCGCGAGATCCGCCCCAACGGTCACGGCGTCATCGTGCGCACCGCGGCGGAAGGCGCGACCAAGGAAGCGCTCGAGCGCGACCTGAACAACTTGATCAAGATCTGGGACCAGATCCAAAAGTCGGCGAAGAAGGCGAAGGCGCCGGCCTCTCTCTATGAAGAGCCGGAGCTCGTCAACAAAGTTGTGCGTGACATCTTCAGCGGAGACTTCGAGCGGGTGGTCGTCGACTCACGCGCGGTGTACGAAGCGATCAAGGGCTACCTCGATGAAACGGCGCCCGATCTGCTCGGTCGCTTAGAGCTTCACCAAGGCGCGCTGCCACTCTTCGAAGAATTCCGTGTTACCGAGCAGCTGCACAAGGCGCTCGAACGCAAGGTCTGGCTGCCGAGCGGCGGATCGTTGGTCATCGATCGCACGGAAGCGATGACGGTGATCGACGTGAACACCGGCAAGTTCACCGGCAAGGGCGGCAACCTCGAAGAGACGGTCTACAAGAACAACCTCGAGGCTGCGGAGGAAGTCGCGCGCCAGCTGCGGTTGCGCGACATCGGCGGCATCATCGTGATCGACTTCATCGACATGATCGATCCGAAGAACCAGCAAGAGCTGCTGCGGACGCTGAAGCGCGCGCTTTCGCGCGACAAAACGCGGAGCCAGGTCTTCGAGGTGTCCAACCTCGGGCTCGTCGAGATGACGCGCAAGAAGGTGTCCGAAGGGCTGCTCGACGCGTTCAGCGAACCGTGCCCGAACTGCGAAGGACGCGGTATCGTCCTAACCCACGAGATCGACTAAGGAGCTCACATGTACGCAATCATCCGAACCGGGGGACACCAAGAGAAGGTGTCTGCCGGCGAGCAGATCACCGTCGACTACCTGAACCAGCGGGGAGTCGGCGACACGGTGACGTTCCCCGCGTTGTTGATCAGCACCGACGACGGCAATGTGGTCTCGGACCATAAGGAGCTCACCGATAAGGCGAAGGTGACCGGGACTGTGGTGCAGCACATCAAGGCCGACAAGGTCGACGTGTTCCAGTACAGGAACAAGACCGGCTACCGGCGGCACACCGGGCACCGCCAGCCGATGACGCTCGTCGAGATCACGGAGATCCGATTGGGCGACGTGGTGGCGACTGCGCCGGTTCCGGTGGAAGAGCCCGAGCAGCCTGCCGAGACCACCACGGAAGCTGCAGCGCCGAAGCCGAAGAAGGCGGCCGCGAAATCCGCGGTGGCGAAGAAAGCAGCTCCGAAGAAGTCGGCTGCCAAGAAAGCTGCTCCGAAGAAGGCGGCGCCTAAGAAGAAGTAACTCTGCCTAGGACCGTTGCTTCTTCGGCATCGAAAGGCCGATCGCCACGAGCAAACACAACACGCCTGCGATGACACCCGCGTAGCCGCGTTTGAAGTGGTGGGTCGTGCCGTTTGGGATCTTGCCCAAGAAGGACGGCAGCTTGCCCGTGACGATGCTTAGGTAGACGAAACCGACGCCGAGCAGCACCAACCCCACGACGAGCAGGATGATCTGGATCGCGCGCGCGCTCCTCGGTTTCTTGGCCGGTGTGGCGTCGGGCTGCTGGGGCGTGGGGGCTTCCGGGGTCTCTGCCATCGGCGAGAAGGTACCAGGGTGGAACGGAAATATCGCGCCGGGCCTCGGACGGCCTGTCGGACGTCTGGTAGCCTGTCCGACGCTATGGCATCCAAGAAAGGTGCATCCAGCAGCCGGAACGGGCGGGATTCCAACCCGCAGTACCTAGGCGTGAAGCGCTATTCCGGCCAGACCGTGACGGCCGGTTCGATCCTGGTTCGCCAGCGCGGAACGAAGATCCACCCCGGCGACAACGTCGGGAAGGGCCGCGACGACACGCTGTTCGCGCTCGTGGCCGGGGAAGTGCGCTACCGCGAGCGGCGGAACCGCCGCCTGGTAGACATCATCCCGAGCGCCTAAGCAGCTCTTCCTCGTAGCGACCGGCCCGTAGGAATCAGCCCGGCTGCGGTCTAAGATGCGGCTGAGGCGACGGATGTTCATTAAGCGGGTCCTCCTCGCCGGCGCGGTAGTCGGCGTGATCGTTGCGCTCTTCCTTCCCCACTCCAGCGGTGACCGGACCGTTTTCGTCGTTTCCGGCGGAGGCCTCAAACGCCCTGTCTCCTTCGATAGCAAGAAGATCGGTCCCGCGCGCGGATGGTGGTGGCACCAAGCGGCGCGCGTTCCGCAACTAACTGGGTCTCAGTATCGACTGCGCTTCTACAACTCGGCGTCCGCAGAGACTGTGACCGAGTGGACGTACCTTCCGCAGGCATCGGGAGCGCTTTCTGTCTTAGCCGATGGACTGCGACCCGGTGTCGAACGGATCGTGTGGATGGCTTTCACTCCCGCTTTCAACGCAGGTCTTATCGCGCAGTTGGACGGTCCGTTCGATCTGGTTGACAGCCACGCGCTCCAGGTTCTCCTTGCCACCGGCGCGGGCATCCTTTTGCTGATGACGGCGGCAGGGTTCCGCCTCTATGCGCCGCCGATGTGGCTTCTGCGTTTCGTGAAGCGCAAAGGCGGTGCCGTCGCGTTCGATTCGGGCCCCGCGTACCTATACACGTCGGTCCCGCGCGCGCAGTGGCCGTGGATGGGGCGTCTCGGCCGCGCGCCTGCAAGTCGCCTGCGCGCGCATTAGCTCTCGTTACGAGGAGAGCTTCGCGACGCAGTCGCGCATCGCCTCAAGCTGCTCGACGTAATGATCCGGCGAGTCGTGGTGGAACCGAAGGTTCAGCTTCGTTGCCCCCGCTTCGGCGTATGAGCGCGCGACTTCAGTGGCTTCGTCTGGGCGGCCGACCGGGTCGAGCGGCGGCTCTGGCGCGAGAACGACGTCGAAGGTCTCGGCGCGCGCGCTGATCTCTTCTCGCTTCGCCTCGATGATCGGCTGCAGCTTGTCGAGCGTCAGGCCGAAGGGCGCCCATCCGTCTCCGAGCTCGAGCGCGCGACGCAAGCTCCTCGCCGTCCTTCCGCCGATCCAGATCGGGACGTGCTCTTGCACCGCGTGCGGATCGACGACGAAGCCGTCGAAGTCGTAGTACTCGCCTTTGTATTTGGGGACGCGCGCACTCAGTGCAGCGCGCAGCGCGCGCAAGGCATCATCCGCGCGCGCGCCGCGATCATCGAACGGTCTATCGAGCAGCTTGAACTCGGGCTCCAATGAGCCCACGCCGAGACCGAGGATGAGGCGTCCACCCGAGATGCGATCGAGCGTGCCGTACGTCTTCGCGATCTGCAGCGGGTGGTAATAGCCGAGCACGATCATGTAAGTGGCAAGCTTGATCGTCGAGGTGCGCGCGGCGATGTAGCCCATCGTCGCCGGCGGATCCCAGTAGATCTTGCCTCGGCGCTCCTCGCCGGCCTCAGGGATCGCGACGTGCTGAGGGAAGCACGCGAACTCGTAACCCAAGCGCTCGGCCGCTTGGATCGCAATCGCGAGGTCGTCGATCTCGGCATTCAGCTCCCACTCGGGTGGCGAGAAACGCGGATTGCGGTTCACGATCGGCGGGACGATACCGAGGCGCAGCACGTGGGCTCCCTGCTCGCAGCGACCCGAGGATGGTACCCGGAGGCTGCTCGTCGATGTTTAGCGCAAACGACCCTAGACCGCGCGTCTTGCCCAGGACTAGCATCAAAGCGAGTCGACAGAAAGGGGAGAGGGGATGCTGTCGAAAGCACGTGCAGCAGCGTCTTTGCCGGCTGCAGACCTGGGGCGCGCGAAGAAGTTCTATGGCGAGGTCCTGGGGTTGTCGGTGAGAGAAGAGAACCCCGACGGGGTTGAGTACAACTGTGGAGGCGGGACGAGTGTGTTCGTCTACCCGTCGTCGTACGCGGGCACGAACCAGGCGACCGCTGCCGGCTTCGAGGTTGACGACCTCGAAGCGACGAAGAAGGACCTCGAAAGCCGTGGGGTTACTTTCGAAGAGTACGACTTCCCGGGCCTGAAGACCGAGAACGGCGTCGCAACGATGCCGGACGGCTCGCAGGGCGGCTGGTTCAAGGACTCGGAAGGGAACATCTTGTCGCTGATCCACCGCGCATAGGGCTTCGACGACATAACAGGGGCGCCCTTCGGGGCGCCTCTTTGTTTGCGAAGGTGCGATCCGATCCGTGTCGTTGGGCTCGGGATCAGTTTGTTACCAAGATCGGAGCCGTCGCGGCGGGGAGGTCTTGTGTGATCGGGAGAAGGCTCCATGCGAGGGTCATGTGGCCATGGAAGCTGCTCGGCACACGAAGTTGCATCTCGAAGTCCTGGTAGTTGCCCGCCGCGATATCTACTCGAGCACAGTTGAGCTCAAACGAAGCAGTGGTCGACGTACGGGAGTTGCCCAGCCTCTCTTGATAACCGGGGCAGGTTGTTGGGAACGCAAGGTCGACCGACCCCGCGTCGGAAACGGAGACCGAATAACGCAGGATGCTTCCTGCTTTGACCGTCGCGGGCGCGTTGAGGCTGAGCACGGCTGATTGGTAAGGAGATGCGGGAATCACGGGCGGCTCGAAGTTGTTCACCGACGTCTGAACCGGCCCAGTCCTCTTCGTGGTTCCGTTGCACGCGGCGAG
>DATGHY010000235.1:0-2399 GCA_035307625.1 Actinomycetota bacterium | reverse complement strand
GTTTCCGATACAACGCGCGCGTGCTCGCACATCACATCGCTGAGACGCGCCACGGCGTGAAGATCGAGCGTCCCGCCGTGGATCCCGGCCGGGTCGTCTCGTACCTGTTGGACGAGGCCACGCACGCGCCGGAGCTCTGGAACCAGCAGAGCTACCTCGCGCGCGTCCTGAACGTCGACCGCGCGCGCGGCATCACCGACGAGGGCATCGTCCCGCTACAGCACTTCGTAGACTCCTGGGGCTCGGATGCGGTCGCGATCACGGTCGAGACGGACGGAACAGGAGATATCCATCCGGCGTTGTACATCAGGCGTAGCGGATCGACGGAGGAGCGGATGCTCGCGTCGAACCCGCTCAACGAATTCTCGACGTCCGAGCACCATGCAGAACTGACGAGTGCGCTCAAGCCGCTCATCGACTAGAAGGGACCGGTTGTGGCGAATCCAAGCGACGACGAGCTGAAGCAGATCTACGCGGACACGAAGACGATCGCGGTCGTGGGGGCATCCAACGACCCCAAGAAGGCGGGGCACAACATCCCTGCCTACCTACAGACGCAGGGCTACAAGATCATCCCGGTGAACCCGAAGGGCGGCGAGATGTTCGGCGAGACGGTGCGCACCTCGCTCGCCGATATCGACGAGCCGATCGACGTCGTCGACGTCTTCCGTCCGTCGGAAGAAACGCCGGAGATCGCGCGCGAAGCGGTCGCGGCCGGCGCGAAGGTGCTGTGGCTCCAGACGGGGATCCAGAGCGATGAGGCCGAGAAGATCGCGCGCGACGGTGGGCTCACCGTCGTCATGAACACGTGCATGGGGGCGACACACCGCCGCCTCGGGCTGGGCCCCGGCCCCGACTGATCAGCGGTGGTACGCCTTTAGGTGGTACAGGTTCCCGCCGGTGTCGGTGAGGAAGAGCTCGCCGTTCACCGATTCGCCGAATGACGTGATCGAATTACCGTCCTTGCCGACCAGCGTGCTCGGCCAGTGGCTCCCGACGTGGTTCAGCGCCCAGATCTCTCCGGTGCAGTAGTCCGCGAAGAAGTACAGGCCACCCATCAACGTGGACTGGCCGGAGCCCGTGTACTTGTAGCCGCCGATGATCGCGCACCGGCCGCTCACGTGCGAGTAGTTGTAGATCGGCGGCGTGAACGTCTTGCCGTTGCAGTATGAGCCACCGTACGTGTTGATCGTGTTAAGCGTTCCTTCGTAGCAGTCCCACCCCATGTTTTTGCCGGACACACCGGGACTCAGCAGATCGATCTCCTCGCGCGTGTCCTGGCCGACGTCGCCGATCCACATCGACCCGTTGCCACGCTGGAACGAGAACCGCCACGGATTGCGCAACCCGAACAGCCAGATCTCGTAGCGCGCGTACGACTTGCCGTAGTAGGGGTTCGACGACGGGTTGCAGTAGTGCAGCGTTCCGCAGGTGTGGTTGATGTCGATCCGGAGGATCTTGCCGAGGAACGACTTCAAGTTCTGCGCGTTCCCGCTCGGATCGCCGGCGCCGCCGCCATCCCCGGTGCCGATGTAGAGGTATCCATTCCAGAATTGAAGCTGCCCGCCGTTGTGGTTGGCGTAGGTCGGATGCGCGATGTTCATGATGCCGTACTCGGACGAGCCGTCTGCAGTGTTGCTCGACGGCGTCGCGTGGAATCGTGAGATCTGCAGGTTGCCCGACGTGTTCGTGTAGTAGACGTAGAAGAGACCGTTCGTGCTGAAGTTCGGATGGAAGGCAAGTCCGAGCAGCCCTCGCTCACCGCCGGACAGCACTTTCGTGTGGATGTCGAGGTACGGCGTCGACAGCAGCCCGCCTCCCGGCGTCCAGACGCGGATCCGGCCGGGCTGCTCGACGACGAACAATCGTCCCGAGCCGTCGTTCGGCTGCGCGATGGCTACGGGTTGGTCGAGGCCGCTCGCGACGCCCGCGAGATGGATGCCGAGATGCGCGGGGTCGGCTGTTCCGGCGGATCCTGTTGCGGTGGGAAGAACGACGGCGACGAGTGCGAGGACGACGATGAGGGAAGCGGTGCGCGCGCGATGCGGAACGCCGGCGGGGAGGCGCATGTTGTGATGATGACAACCGGCCCCGCGGGACGCAAGGGCGGGCGTCATATGTCCATCTTCCGATAGCCTTGCGCGCGATGAGCTTCGCATTGGTCCTTGGGGGCGGGGGAACGGTCGGCGTTTCGTGGTCGATCGGCGTCGTGCACGCGCTGTCGGACTCGCTCGGCATCGATCCGGCCGATGCGCACGTGAAGATCGGCACGTCTGCCGGGTCGGTCGTCGCGGCGATGATTCGGCCCAGGGTTGGCCTCGGGCGTCAGGTCGACTACGAGCGCACCGCAGGCTCGGGCCGTGACGACGGCTGGGGGACCTCGTTCGATATCGGGCTGC
>DATGHY010000234.1:0-5351 GCA_035307625.1 Actinomycetota bacterium | reverse complement strand
GGTCCCTCTGGGGTTCATCCTTGTAGCCGTCTACTACCATGTGCGCGCGCGCCGAACAGGCGTGCAGGGGCGGATATGGCCGTTCGTCGCCGCCGGGGTTGCCGTGTTCGTCCTTCTGCTTGCGAGCGCGCCGGGAATCCTCGTCTTGCTCCACGCTCCGAGCTGGATGCTTTCGTGGCAGCGCTACGCAAGCGACCTGTACATCCGCGGTTTGACGCCCGTCCTCGTCTTCGCGGTCGCCTTCTTCGTTCTCGCACGTGTTGAACACAGCAAGATTCTCTTCGCGATCGCGCTGCTGTTCGTCCCCGTCGCGCTGCTTGCCAACCTCTACAACATCTCGAACCTGGGCCAACGGATCCATTGGTTCTGGCCTGATTGGGCGGCGAACCGTGCCGCGGCTGGCGGATTCCTCGTCTTCTTCGGCGTTGTGTCGTTCATCGGCCTTCGCTT
This sequence comes from Actinomycetota bacterium, assembly GCA_035307625.1. GTDB lineage: Bacteria > Actinomycetota > AC-67 > AC-67 > AC-67 > AC-67. Next base: position 4,901 of record DATGHY010000234.1, on the reverse strand, counting down.
AAAGGCTGCTCGTCATGGCGCATCCGGTTAACGGGCTTGATGACGTCGTCCACCAGCGCGCGCGCCTCGGCATCCTTGCCATCCTCAACGAGACGACGAAGGTCGACTTCGGCTACCTGAAGGACGCGCTCGAGCTCACCGACGGGAACCTCTCACGCCACTTGACGGTGCTCGAGGAAGCCAACCTGGTCGACGTCGAGAAGGGGTATGAGGGCAAGCGACCGCGTACGTGGGTGAAGATCACGAAGCTTGGCAAGAAGGCGCTCGCCTACGAAGTTGAAGCGCTGAAGACGTTGGTGCGTCGCGTCGAGCAGACGCGTTAAGGGCCGGCCCAGCCGTGCTCGGTTAGCCACTCGTCCGAGATGCCGAAGTGATGCGCGATCTCGTGCCACACGGTCTTGCGGACGGATGCTCGTAAGTCTTTGCCGCCGTGGCGCATCAACGGACCGCGGTAGATCGTGATGACATCCGGCAACACGCCGCCGTAGCTGCTGGGGCCACGCCGCGTCTGCGGGATGCCTTGATATAGCCCGAGCAGCGGCCCCTCCGGCTCTTCCTCGACGACGACCGCCACGTTCTCCATCTTGCGCGCGAACTCTTCGGGTAGCTCGTCGAGCGCGTCGGCAACGAGGGACTCGAAGTACTCGCGATCTGCATCCATGCTCGTACGGTACCGTACGGGCGTGCCCAAGGAACAGGACTTCCATCTCGCGTTCAAGCGCGCGCTCGCCGACGTGTCCCCGCGCGTCGTCACACTAGACGAAACGGGCTCGACGAACGACGATGCGCGCGCACTTGCCCGCGCCGGCGCGCCGCACATGACCGTGGTGGTGGCGGATACGCAATCGGCTGCGCGAGGGCGGCTCGGACGATCGTGGATATCGGACCCGAATCAAGCCCTGAACGCGTCGTGGATCGTCCGGCCCGAGCGGCCTGTGGACGCTTGGACGACGATCCCGTTGCTTGCCGGGGTTGCTGCGGTCGACGCTGTGAAGAAGCGCGCGCACGTCGAGGCGCGCCTCAAGTGGCCGAACGATGTATTCGTCGGCGCGCGCAAGCTTGCCGGGATCCTGACGGAGGCGGAAGTGCCGAACTTCGTCATCGTCGGGCTCGGCATGAACGTGCTTCAGCAGTCGTTCGAGGCCGATCGCGCGGACGCAGCGACGAGCCTCGCGATCGAAGGTGGGAAGCGGCTCGACCGGCCGGATCTGCTCGCGGCGACGCTACAGCGGTTCGCCGAAGCGCTCGGTGACCCGGCTGCCGCGCTGGGCCATTACCGCCAGCTCTGCGTCACCATCGGACAGACCGTGCGCGTCGAGCGCGCGACCGGCGATCCGGTGAGCGGCTTCGCGCGCGCGATCGACGATACCGGCGCGCTGGTCCTCGAGACGCAGCGCGGGGACATGCGCGTGGCGTCCGGCGACGTGGTTCATCTTCGGCCGGAGGGCTGAGCGCCTGCCGTGCTAGATTCGCGCCCGGTTGGAGGGCGACATGGTGAAACGCGTTCACAGCACGTTCTATTGGATAAAAGACATGGACGAAGCCATCGGCTTCTACCGCGACGTTCTTGGCTTGGATCTGCGCGCGCGCTACGGCGAAGACTGGACCGAGTTCGAGGTCGGCGGCTCGACGATCGCGCTGCACGGATCGCGCGGGATGGCGCCGCCGAACGAAGGCGCGACGGTCGTATTCGAGGTCGAGGACCTCGATCAGGCGATGGTCCAGCTGGCCTCGCGCGGCGTGCGTTTCGAAGGCGAGATCACAGAGGTTCCCGAATCGGGCCGCTTCGTGTCGTTGCGCGACCCCGCGGGGAATCTCGTTCAGATATTCGAGCCGCCCTCGGGGGACCGCCACTGACCTGGCAAGAGTTCCTCAACGAGCGGCCCATCGCAGTCATCGCGACGGCGCGCGCGGACGGGACGCCGCACGCGGTTCCCGTCGAGGTCCTGGTGCGGAACGACAAGGTCTATGTCTGGTCTCAGCACACGTCTCAGAAGGCGCGGAACGCGATGCGCGCGCGGCGTGCGGGGTTGGTCGGCTACAAAGGCCATGCGTTCGTGAGCGTCCGGGGACCGGTGATCATCATCTCGATCGGAGAGCCGAACTACGACGAGATCACTCGCGGCTTCCTAGACAAGTACGAGCGCGAAGAGACCTACGGCAACGACACCCTTATCGAGATCACGCCCGAACACATCGCGTCGGACCGGATCTGACGTTCATGTGTCACTCGATACCCGCTATGCGAGATCGAGTGACATATGGACGTATCACTCCCGGGTTTGAAGCGACTCCCGCGCTGCATTCCTCGAGGCCGCGCGCTAAGCCTCGTCGAGGTAGCGCTCGACTTCCCAGCCGGTGACTTGGTTGCGGTACGCCGCCGCTTCCGCCCGCCGCCCATCCACCAGTCGCGAAAGCAGCTGCCGGTCGAACGCGTCGACCATCACGTCGTCGGACAGCAGCGCGTCCAGCGCGTCGTCGAGATCGCGCGGCAACGCGTCGAACCGGACGGAATCGCTTCCGGCCGGATCGAACCCACCGAGGTCCTCTTCGACCGCCGGCGGCAGAGCCATCCCGCGCTCGATCCCATCCGCACCGGACACCAACATCCCCGCCAGGAGCAGATGCGGGTTCGCCGACGGATCTGCTCCGCGGAACTCGATCGACGCGTCGCGCCCCATGTACGAGCTGACGCGGATAAGCGCGCCGCGGTTGACGTGCGCCCACACCGCGGCCGACGGCGCTTCCGCGCCGGAGTGCAGCCTCTTGTAGGAGTTCACCGTCGGCGCGGCCAGAGCCGAAAGCGCGCGCGCATGCACGAGCTGCCCTGCGACGAAGCCGCCACCCATCTCGTTGAGCGACCCGTCGTCGGAGAAGAACTGCCCCGGGACGCGCTGCAAGAAGTGCATGCCCGAGCCAGGCTCGTCCGCGAACGGCCGCGGCATGAACGTCGCGCGCATGCGCGCGCCGGCGGCCTCTTCGCGGATCACTTGCTTCGTCAGCACGATCGCATCGGCGAGCGCGATAGGACCGATCGCAGCCAGGTCGATCTCGTACTGTCCCGGCCCCGCTTCGTGATGCACGGCGTCCACGTCGACGCCGTACGTGCCGAGCCGGTCGGCGGCTGCTCGAACGACGGACGCCGCGCGCCCTTCGTCTTCTTCGAAGTAGCCACCGCGATCGACCGGGATACCGTCTTCCGAGAGCAGGAAGAACTCGAGCTCAACGGAAGACGTGTACTCCTGCGCGAGATCGCCGAGATCCTCAACGACCGACACAAGTGCGGTGCGCGGGTCGCCCGGCCAGCGCCGCCCGTCGAACGTCAGGACGTTGCACACCGCACGCGCCAACCCGTCGCCGATCTCGACCAGCGTCGACGGATCGGGCTGCAAGCGCATATCCGTTTCGAGCAGCCGCGCGCGACCTTCCAGCGCGGAGCCGTCGAACGGCTCGCCTTCCTTAACCGCGCCGTCGAAACGCGACGCGGGGATCTGCATCGAGTGTCCCACGCCGAACACGTCGACGAAGCTGAGGCGGACCCAGTTGATTCCTTCGAGTGAGCTCATTTCAACACCACCGTTAGGGTAACGATAAGGGCGACTACTGCGATGAAACCGAGCGCGATCATGCCCATCCACGCCCACAAACGCTTCGCCGAGCCCGCCGCGGCCATGCCGCCGAGCGGCGGCTCGGGGGAGAGGTCGAACGACCCGGGGTCGAGCGTCTCCAGCTTCTCGAGGTCGTTCAAGAGGTCGTCCGCGTTCTGGTAGCGGTTCTCCGGCATGCGACGCATCGCCTTCAACACAACTGCCTCCAAGGCCGGCGGAACTTCCGGCCGCAGCGCGTGGATCGGCTTCGGGTTCCGCTGCATGTGGCCGGCCATCACGGCGAGCCAGTTGTCGCCTTCGAACGGGACGTGGTCGGTGAGGAACTCGTACATCATCACGCCCCACGCGTAGATGTCGCTTCGCCCGTCGCCGCGCTCGCCTTGGATCTGCTCCGGCGCCATGTAGTCCGGCGTCCCGGTGCTATCCGACAGGTGGCGCCAGGTGAGCCTGCGCGCACCCTGCAGCATCGCGGAACCGAAGTCGACGATCTTGAGCTTGTCGTCGTTCGTGATGATCACGTTCTCGGGCTTGAGGTCGCGGTGCACGACGCCGTTCTTGTGGAGGTACGCCAGCACACCCGCGAGCTGCTTTCCCCAGTCGACCGCGACGTCGATCGGGATCGCCCCGGGGAACTCGCGCAGGCGACGCCGTAGGTTCTCACCTTCGACGTATTCGAGCACCATGTAGGGCTCGCTTCTGTTGTGTCCGAGGTCGAGGCTGTGCTGTACCAAAGGATGATCGAGATGGCGCGCGATCTCCGCTTCGCGCATGAAGCGTTGGTAGAGCTTCGGGTCGGCGAACAGCAACGGGTTCGGGCACTTCAGCATCACGGTCTTGCCCGTCTCCGTGTCGCGCGCCTTGTACACCTCGGCGTACGCACCCGCGCCGATCTGCTCGAGGATCTCGTATTGATCCAGCATCGTTCCCGGCTGCATGCGCACGTCATCCACCCCCACGGCGGAAGAAGGAGCGGCGGGCGGGGGCGGGTGGGAACGGAAGCGGTGAGGTGATGCGGATCACCAGAACCGTGATGTTATCAGGGGCTCCTCGTTTGTTTGCGAGGTCGACGAGGTGCGCCGCAGCCTCGTTCGGTGTGGGGAACCCAGGGCTACCGATCGCGCCGCACACCTCTGCGATCTCCGCACGTGACACGAGATCCCATAATCCATCCGAGCAGAGCACGAGCACGTCGTTGCTCTCGATCGGGTTCTTGATGATGTCGATCTGGACGGCAGGCTCGCCGCCCAAGCTCCGCGTCAGCATCGAGCGCGCGGGATGGTTCGCGGCTTGCTC
>DATGHY010000233.1:0-9998 GCA_035307625.1 Actinomycetota bacterium | reverse complement strand
CGACCGCGCGCGCAGTACCGACGGACAGATCGGCGATCCTCGTGTCCAGATATCGCCGGACGTCGACCAACGCCAGCGCCTCTTCGACCGCGTCGAGCGCGGCCTGCTCGTCATCGCGCGCGACGCCGGCGCCGATCCCTTCTGCGAGCAGCCCGCCCCGGAAGCTCCCATGCAAGGAACCCAGCAGCGCTTCGCGCACGGTCATATTGGCGAACCCGCGCGCATCCTGGAACGAGCGCGCCAGGCCGAGGCGCGCGCGCCGGTACGGGAGCGCGCGCGTCACGTCGACGCCACCGATCGCGACCGTCCCGGCTTCCATCGATGCGAAGCCTGAGACCGCATCCAGAAGCGTGCTCTTGCCCGCACCGTTCGGTCCGATGACCCCGACGATCTCACCGGTGCGCACGGTGATGTCGACTCCGTCGCACGGAACCACAGCACCGAAGCGGACGCGCGCGCCGCGTACCTCGAGCGCAACGTCAGCGGCCACCGGACACCTCCGCGAGCTCAAGCGCCTCAACGACCGGCGCCGGTTCGGCGCGCGGGCGCCGCTTGAACCGTGCGAGCACCCCCGCGACCCCGTCGGGGCTGTACGCCATCACTGCGATGATCGCCGCACCGGTTCCCGTGAACACCCAGTCCTGCACGGAGGCCGACGCGCGGAACACCTCGCTCAGGTACACGACGATGAACGCGCCGGCTATAGCCCCGATCGGCGTCCGGATCCCGCCGACCGTTGCGAGCCCGAACACCGTGAGCGACAGCACGAGGAAGCCGAACGCGGCCATCGAGAACGTGCCCAGCAAGTACGCAAGCAGTGCGCCGGCGAGCCCTGCGTACGCAGCCGACAGCGCGAATCCGATGAGCCGGTACTTCGTCGGGTTGACGCCGGCAGACGCCGCCGCGCGCTCGTTGTCGCGCGCCATGCGGAGCGCGCGCCCGGTGCGCGTGCGGCCGAACGCAGCCGTTGCGGCGAACACCGCGCCGACGATCAGCACGACGACGAGCGCGAACGCGTGGTCGCCGGCGATCAGATGCGGGCGCGGCACCGACATCGCGTTCCCGCTGTTCCCGAACCAGTGCTGAACGAACAACGTCTCTTCGAACAACCCCGCGAACGCGACCGTTGCGACGGCGAGGTAGAGCGGCCGCAACCGCAGCGCGGCGACGCCGACGACGCCCGCGATGGGGATCGTCGCGAGCGCCGCCAGCGGCAAGACCAACGGCATCGGGAACCCCAGCTTCGTTCCGAGGATCCACGCCAGCGCAGCGCCGACGCCGGCGAACGTACCCGGCATAAGCGATACCTGACCGGACCATCCCGTCAACACGACCAACGACAGACCGAGGAGCGCGTAGATCAACGTGCGTCCTGCGACGAACGCCCAGAAGCCCGACAGTCCGAACACGATGAGCGCGACGATGACGGTTCCGGCCAGCCACGCGCGCGGCGAGCCCAGCGGCACCGGCTTCCACTTCCCCGCGACCGTTCGCTCGTCGCCTTCGAGCGCGCGCTCCTCCTGAGGGCTGACGAAGCGCCGCTCGATGCGCGCGAACAGCAACACGATGACCAAGCCGACCGCCAGCACGCTCCGCAATCCGTTCAACGGGGCCGGCGCGCCGACAAGCATCTCTTGCACGACACCCAGTCCGAGCCCCCCTGCAAGCGCAGCGGGGAGGCTTACGAACCCGCCGACCAACGCGGCGGCGAGCGCCTTGATCTGGAAACCCGACAGCGACAGCGGCGTCAACACGCCGAAGGGGATGATGAGCACGCCGGCCAGCGCCGCCGTTGCACCCGCGATCGCCCAAACCGCGCGATGCACACGCCGCTCGTCCACACCGGCCAAGCGCGCGGCGAGCGGGTTCTGCGCGAGCGCGCGCACCCGCATCCCGAACTCGGTGCGCTTCAACAGCAACGTCAAACCGATCGCGACCGACGCTCCGATCAACAGCAGTGCGATCCGCTGCGCGGGGATCGTTGCTGAGCCGACATTGATGCCGCTCGTCATGGAGAACAGCGAATGACCGGGCAAGGTCGGTGTGCCGATACTGCTCCAGATCAGACCGACGGCGCCCTGAAGGACGCCGGCGAGACCGAAGGACACGATCAGCTTCACGACCTGCGACGCGCCTGCGATCGGACCGAACACGAACTTCCGTATCGCGATACCCAGCAGCGCGCCGAAGGCGACCGTGATCAGCAGGGCTACGCCGACCGGCATCCAATGGACGCGCTCGAGCAGCGTGAAGTTCACGTACGCAGCAGCCGTGGCCATCGACGCGTGCGCGAAATTCAGCATCCCAGTCGCGCGATAAACGAGCACGATGCCGACGGCGAGCAACGCGAAGATCGCCCCGACGCCGAGGCCGAAGACCGCGTACTGCAACCAGATCACGGGCTCGCCTCCCCGTAGTCAACGGGTCCCGCGATCGGAACGTATTCACCGTTGTGGAGCCCGATGATCATGTCGGCCGTCGCGCCCATGTGCCGGTCGGGCCCGAACGTCAGCGGCGCGGTCGTACCGAGGTCGAGGTTGTTGATCGACTCCATCGCGTGCAAGAAGGCAGGCCTGTCGGGACCGGTTCGCGCCAGCACATACGAGGTCAGTTGCATCCCCACCCACGCACCGAGCGTGAGACCGGTGATCTCCCCACCCGGATAACGGCGCGCCATCACCGCTCGGTACTGGTTCATCTGCGGTGTGTTGCGGTTGATGAATGAAAGGCCGGCGGTTTCGGTGATCAGCGAGTCATCGCACGTGTGCCCGCACGCGTCGGTGACGAGCTTGCTCCACGCGGCCAGGCCGACCCACTTCGCGTTCCAGCTCTGGCGCGATGCGGCAAGCCGCCCGTAGACGAGCAGCACAGGGTTCGTCGACACGATCGCTTGTGCGCCGCGCGCGCGCATCCGGGTGACGATCGAATCCATGTTCGTCACCGCGTCTTCCTCGGCTGCGACCTTCTCCTCGTCGACGATGGTGATACCGGCGCGCGCGAACTCGGGGCGAAGGTACTTGAGCCCGTTCGTTTCCGTCGGGACGTCGACGTACGTGAGCCCGATCCTCGTCGCCGTCGTGAAACGCCTGACCATCTGCGGAAGCTCGCGCGCCCAGAAGAGGCCGGACGGCGCGGTGACGAAGTTGACGGGAGACAGCGCGGCGGACGTCTGACTCTCGGCGGCGCCCTGGATCAAGGGAACCCCGGCCTTCGCGAGATAGTCGATCACCGACTGGAACGCGACGACCTCAACGTAGGTGTTGACGATCGCGAAAACGTGGTCTTGCTCGACCAAGCGGCGCACGGCCTGCAGCGCTTCGTCCTGACAGGTGAGGCACGCGTTGTAGGCGATCAGCTTCAACGGATGTCCGTTGATGCCTCCGCTCGCATTCGTCTCGTCGACGAACGCCTGCGTCGTGCGGAGCACGGGCTCGCCCCAGTTCCGCTGCCCTCCCTGTAACGGAAGCACGGTGCCGAGGGTGATCGTTGTGTGCGAGCCTGCGCCGGCGACGGCTCCGGGGATGGGGATCCCTCCCGAGCCGGGAGATCCGATCAAGCCACCGGAGCTCGGGCGCGCGCCGGACGCGCTGGGCGCGGCGAAGGCCGAGGGCGTTGGGAACGAAACGGCACGTACGTTGAACGGGACGCTCGGCCGCTGAGCACACGACGTGCCGAGCAGCAACAGGACGATGACGAGCGCGAACCGGCGGGCGCGTGCTGAGGAGCGCTCGCCGGCGAGGCTCTCACTCCGGGCGCCGGTCCCCACGCAATCGGATTCGACGTGCCCGGGGATGCGTCCTCCCGCTTGCCGAGTTGTCCGATTGGCTGCCACGGCCTGAGCAGGGTATTCGTTAGCGCCATGAGATATCTCGTCACCGGCGCGACCGGCTTCCTCGGCAGCCACCTCGCACAGGCGCTCACCGCGCGCGGCGATGAGGTGCGGGTGCTTGTGCGACCGACGAGCGACCGCCGCCGGCTGGCGGGGCTGTCGGTAGAGGAGGCAATCGGGGACGTAACCGATCCGGCCTCCATCGAGCGCGCGGTGGACGGGATCGACGTGGTCTTCCACGCGGCCGCGATGTACGAGTTCGGCCCGCGCGATCCTGCGCTCATGGAACGCACGAATGTCGGCGGCACGCGCAACGTTCTTGAAGCGGCGGGGGCGCGAGGGCTGCTCGTCGTCTGCGTCAGCTCAACGGCGGCGCTGGGACCGACCGGTTCCGATGCACAGGACGAATCGCATCGTGCGTCCTCGCAGCCGCACTCGGCGTACGAAGCGACCAAGCGCGCGGCACACGATCTTGCGCTCGAGCAGGCCGCGCGCGACCGGGTCCGCATCGCGTGCCCGTGTACGATCTACGGGCCCGACGACCCGAGCCTCGGCGGCATGTTCCACCGCCTGTACGCGAAGGGGTTGATCCGTATCGGGTTCCTGCCCGAGATGAAGATGACGCTCGTGCACGTCGACGACTGCGCCGACGGCTTGATCAGGATCGCGGATCGCGCGCGGGACGGCGAGACCTACATCCTCGCCGGGCAGATCGTCACGTTTCGCGAGTGGTTCGAAGGACTCGCGCGCGCGGCCGGCCGGAAACCGCCGCGCGTGTTCGTCGGCGAGCGGGCGCTCGCGCGGCTGAAGCCGCTCGCATCTCTGGGCGCGCCGCTGGTGGGGCTGTCGCCGGGTTTGGCGCGGGAGGCCATCGCGATGTCGGCCGGCTCGCACTGGGCCTACAGCAGCGACAAGGCTCGCCGAGAGTTGGGATGGGCGCCGCGCGCGCTCGACGAAGGACTGGCGGATACGCTTGCGTGGTACCGAAGGAAGGAGGGATCGCGTGCTCGGGTTCTCGTTCCGTGAGCTTATGGCCGGCAAGATCCGCATGGGCGATTCGATGCGCGCGATGCGCTTCGACTTCAAGGTGCGCGGACCGACGCAGTTGATCCTGCTGTGGCATTGGCTGGGGACGATGACCGGCACGGTGACGATCGACGGCTTCGTGACCGACGCGCCGGCAGCCGGCGAGCTCGAGACAGCGCCCATCCGCGGGTGGATGCGCTACGACTTCACGTTCGAAGGCCCAAACGGCGAGCAGCATCGCTTCGACGGTCGCAAGAAGATCCGTTTCATCTTCTTCGGGTGGACGACGCTGCGGGGCGCCGTCACCGACGCGTCGGGCCGTGAGCTCGGGAACGCAGTGCTGCACTTCAAGTACAGCCGCCACTTCTTGCCGATGCTGATCAGCATGCGCTGGCCTCGCCGGCCGCAGCCGGCAGCGCATGCCTGAACGGCTGCGCGCGCGCAACCGCAGAACGGCGGTGGCGCTCGCAGAAAGCCTGTTGCCGGCGTACGGGAGTCTGTCGGCCGGCGACGACACGACCGTCGCGCGCGCGGAAGAGTTGCTCGCGGGCTTCGGGTCGCAGGTGTTGCGAGGGTACGGCGCGTTGCTGGCTGTGCTTGAACAAGCTGCGCGCCTCAGCGGCGGCCGCTCGTTCTCTTCGTTATCGCGCGCAGACCGTGAAGCATTGATCGCGCGTTGGTCCGACGGCGCGTTGCCGGCGCGATTGATCGCACTCGCGCTGAACGTCCCGCTGAAGGTCGCGTACTTCGACGACGAAGCGATCTACAAGCAGAAGCGCGCGCAGTGGCGCTTCTCCAACACGTTCGAGCGGCCTCGCTGGATGAGCCAAGTGACGCGTGGCGAAGACGCGACCGACACGGAGCTGGAGTGCGACGTCGTCGTAGCGGGGACCGGCGCAGGCGGCGCGGTGATCGCGAAGGAGCTATCCGATCGCGGACTCGCCGTGCTGATGTTGGAGGAAGGCGATTACCACACGCGCGCGGACTTCACCGGCGACACCACGGACGCGTTCCGGCGTTTCTACCAAGCGCAAGCTCAGCTCGGCTCGATCGGGAACACGGTCATCCCGATCCCTGCAGGACGGATGGTCGGTGGCTCGACAGCGATCAACACGGGAACATGCTGGCGCACGCCGGAGTGGGTTCTGGAGGAATGGGCGCGCGAGATCCCAGATCTTGCTTCCGCGAACATGTCGCAGTACTTCGATCGCGTCGAGAAACAGCTTCAAGTGGAAACCGCGTCGCAGCCTGCGCTCGGGATGGTCGCCAATGTGATCGCGCGCGGCGCGGACGCGCTGGGATGGTCGCACCGGCCGCTCAACCGGAATGCGCCCGGATGCGACGGCTCGGGGATCTGCGACATGGGGTGTCCCACCGACGCGCGCCGCAGCACGAACATCTCCTACGTGCCGCCGGCGTTGGAGAACGGCGCGATGCTGCTCACCGGAGTGCGCGCGGAACGGGTGCTGTTGGACGACGGCGGCCGGGCGATCGGTTTCGAGGCGCGCGCACTCGCGAGCGGCCGTCCCATCAAGATCCGCGCGCGCGCAACGGTCCTGGCATGCGGAACCCTGCTTACACCGGTCGTCTTACAGCGCCAAGGCTTGCACAAAGGCCTGCCGCAGGTCGGTCGCAATCTTTCGATCCATCCGGCGACCACAGTGAGTGCGCTCTTCGACGAAGAGATCCGCGGGTACGCGGCGATCCCCCAGGGCTACTGCGTCGATCAGTTCCATCGCGATGGGATCTTGATGATGGGCGCGTCGGCACCGATCGATCTCGCGCCGGCGCAGTACGCGTTCACCGGCCGCAAGCTGATGGAGATCATGGACGCGTACGAACGCGTCGCGAACTTCGGCGTGATGGTTGAGGACGCGGGCAACGGCCGCGTACGGCCGGGGATGTTCGGACGTCCGCTCATCACATATCGATTGGGGCGCGATGAGCGCAGACGGCTGCGCGACGGCGTTGCAGCGCTGTGCCGGATCTTCTTCGCGGCCGGTGCGCGCGAGGTCTATCCCGCGCTGCACGGTCATCGAGTGCTGCGCTCTCTATCCGACGTCGAGCGGCTTGAAGCCTCGGCGCCGCGCGCGATCGACTGGTTGCTGACGGCGTTCCACCCGCTGGGGACGTGCCGGATGGCTGCATCGCCTTCGCGCGGCGTGGTTTCGCCGTCGCACGAAGTCTTCGGCATCCCCGGCCTGTACATCGCCGACGGGAGCGTCGTGCCGAGTGCCGCTGCCGTGAACCCTCAGGTCACGATCATGGCGATGGCGACGCGCGCAGCCGACCTTCTTGCCGAGCGTCTGGTCGCTGCGCGCGCGGCGTGATCTTGCGTCAGCGCGATCTCGCGCGCCGGTCACCGCCGGCAGCGTGGGAGGCGTACTTCCTCATCGGCATCTTCCCCGTCGAGTCATCGGTGCGCTGGTGCAAAGTGCAGCTGTACTCGGGGTGCGCGCGCCATTCGCTCGCGGCGGTCGAAGGCATGGACCGCGAACCGCAACGCCTGGTCGTCGCCGCGTCGAAAGACGAGGTCTTTCGTGACGAGCAGCCCGCAGCCTTCACCGCATCGCCAGATTCATTCGAGATCCGTTCCAGCGATCTGCAATGGAGAGGCTTCCCGAGCTCAAGGCTGCAGAGTGATCATTTGTCGGCGCGTGCCGATGCGCACGACCCGTTCTCGTGGGTATCGCTCCCGCGCGTGCTGACGTACTGGACGGCGTTCGGCCGCGGAGCGTTCGAGACGCCGCTCGGCTCGGCCGAAGGTGCTGCTCTCGTCGAGCACGCCTGGGGCGCGTCGTCTTCCATCGATATTGGACGGCTGGCGCCCCGACGGTGGCAGTGGGACGTGCTGCGTTTCGAGGACGGTTCGACATGTGCGGGTCTCTCGATCTATGGACGGCCCGCGTTGCGAAGCGGTGGGCGCGCGCCGGGCGCGCCGTTCTCGACGGGTCTCGGCTTGCGCGTCTCGGTGCTGGAACGAGACCGCGATGGACTGCCGGCACGGTGGCGAGGCCGGCTGCATCTGCACACCGGAACGGTGACGTACGAAGCGCGCGCGTCGACTCCGGTTGCGCGCGAGATAGCGGGAGGCGGGTTCGTCGGCTTCGAGTTCGAGGGATCACACGCCGGGCGCGCGGTGGCCGGAACCGGCTTCACAGAGTTGCGCGCGCGCTAGTCCCGTGGGCTCAAGGAATCGAGACTGCGCAAACCTGCTTGACCATTTGCGGAGGGCGAGGGACTCGAACCCCCACACCGGCTCATCACCGGTTCAGCGGTTTTCAAGACCGCCCGGTTGCCAATTACCGTAGCCCTCCAGCGCACAAGGGTATCGCGCGCGCCCCACACCTCACCCGGAACGCGAATCGACCGGCTCCGTGTTAGGTGGCCGGTCGATTCTTGTGCGCGCGCTATACGCGCACCCCCATCAACTCATCCCTAGAGAATCCCGTCTCCGCGCTCCGATCCGAAGCACTGTTCCGATCGTCAGAACGATCAGACCCGCGAGTCCAACTGACTTCGATTCCGTACCGGTCTTGGCGAGCTTCTCGCCGATGACCTTCGAGCCAGGGTTCGTAACTTTCTCGCCGAGCACCTTCGAGCGGCCGGTGCCGAGGACGCTGGTTCCGCCTGTGGAGCCGCCGGTCGTGGAGCCGGTCGTGCTGCCTGTGGTTCCACCCGTCGAGCCGCCCGTCGTGCTGCCTGTGGTTCCGCCCGTCGAGCCGCCGGTCGTGGAGCCGGTCGTGCTGCCTGTGCTTCCACCCGTCGAGCCGCCGGTCGTGCTGCCTGTGCTTCCACCCGTCGAGCCGCCGGTCGTTGCACCGGTCGAACCACCGGTCGTGTCGCCCGTCGTGCTTCCCGTCGTGCCGGTCGTGTTGCCGGCGCTGTTGCCTGTGGTGTCGCCCGTTGTTCCACCGGTCGTTCCGGTTGTGCCGCCGGTCGTGGAGCCGCCGCCGTTGTCGCTCGGCGCGCAGTCCGCGATGTCGAAGCTTCCCGTCGAGCTCGTTCCGTCCTTGATCTGCGATCCGTCTGCAGCTTCCGCGCTCCAGGTGTAGTGGCCGCTCGGAAGGTTCGTCGAACCATCCGCTGAGAAGCTCTGGATCGTGTTGCCGTCGCCGTCCTTGATCGTCAGCGTCGCCGAGCCTTCGCCGTCGAAAGTGATCGTCACGGTCGCATGCGAGCCGTCGCTGTACACGCAGTCGCCGACGCCCACGGACACGCTGACGTCTTTCGGCTGCTCGGACTGCGAACCCGCACACGCGTTGACGTGGCTGAGGCCATACGGCGTGCCGTTCTTCGGGTTCGTCACTGTGGTTAGCCCGGTGTCCGACGTGGCGCCGTTGTAGTAGTAGACGTTCGCGACGTCGCCGCCTTTGACGATGACCGCGGCCACCGGCACGGTGGACGACCAGTCGACGTTCGTGCCGCTGACGGAGATCGTGACGCCGTTGCTCGTGCCGCTCACCGGCGGATCGAACTTGATGATCGTCGTGAAACCCAGGTCTTCGCACGTCGGGTTGCCCGCGACGACGGTTGGGCTCACGCTTGCCGCGAGCGTCGGCACCTGAGCCACGCCCAACAGCAGGATGGAGGTTGCGCCTGCGATTGCCAGCGCTCGCCGCGCGCGCGTCCGCATACCTCCCTGAAACGCCTTGAAGCCTTCCATGTGTACCTCGCTCTCGGATGGGGTCTCGAGCGTCCGAACACTCGGTGTGTTCGGTGTGTGCACATGGTGGGCGAAAGAAAGAGCCGTTTCTATAGATATCCGGCACTAGATGTATGCGCAGTTGGTCTAGTCATGGGACGCATGTCCCGCTCGCGCATCCCGCATATGCATGGCGAAGGAAAGGGAGCGGCCCGCGGGCCGCCCCCCTGAGGAGTTCCTAGCCTTCTAGCGCTTGATCCGATCGCTGCCCCGGGTCACTTGTTCGACGAAGCTGTCGTAGAGAGCCAGATACGCCGATCCGCTGTCGTCGACCCGCTCCGCGAACGGCGTCGCGAGCTGCACGCGACGGACGCGCGGCGCCAGACCGATCAGAAGCAACAACCCACCGAGGATCGCGAACTTCAGCGATATCGGACCGGTGTGCGCGAGGGTTATGCCCTTGACCGTGGTCTTCTTGTGGATCGTCTTGCCCTGAAC
>DATGHY010000232.1:0-3411 GCA_035307625.1 Actinomycetota bacterium | reverse complement strand
GAGGCGGCGGTGCTCGAGCTGGCCGGCAAGCTCCAAGAGGAAGGCGCCGTCCTTGTTGAATTGATCCGGGATTCGAGTTGGAAGGGCGCGCGCGGCATGCCGACCGCCCTAGCCTTGACCGATGCGTTCCTTGACCTATGGGAGCGCAATCGCGCGATCCTGCGCGTCGTCGATCTCGCGACCGCGGAAGGCGATCTTCACTTCCAGAACATCCGAACGCACTTGCTCAATGAAGTGACACTTGCGTTGCGCGACGTCATCGAAGGATTCCGCGAGCAAAAGAAACACCCGCACGATCTCGATCCGATGGCGCAGGCTGCGACGTTGGTGTCGATGCTCGCGCACGTAGCCGCGCACCGCTACGGATTCGAGTTCTGGGGCATCCGCGTCGACAAGATGCGAGAGTCCGTCGCGCGGCTGCTCTTCACCGGTGTGACCGGCGCGCGCGCCTAGCCTTCCAGCTCGGCTTCGACTTCCCTATATCGAGCAGCCTTCGCTTCCAGCTCGCGCAAGAACGCCTTGCTCCGCTTGATCGTCGACTCGACTTGCGCGCGCATGCGCTGGTTGATCTCCATGGCCTCGTGCACGATCTCGAGCTTGCGCTTCTTCGAGCCGGACTTGTACTCCTCTCGCAGCTCCGACAGCCGCTGCTCCGAGTCCAAGGTGGCCCGGATCTCCTCCAAGCCGAACCCCATGAGCGTCTTCAGCTCGAGGATCCGTTGCAGATGGGTGGCGTCGTCCTCGGTGTAGCGTCGCTCGCCACCTTCTGTATAGCCGGACGGCTTGAGGAGCCCAAGCTCTTCGTAGTAGCGGATCGTGCGCGTCGTCACGCCGAGCCGCTCGGCGAGTTGGCCGATGCGGAGGGGCGCTTGCAGGGCAGTTGTCATATCTGCACCACGTCTACCGGCTCGATCTCGTCGGGCATCTCGACGGTGAACTGATCGTGCACGTACTGGTTGTTCCGCATCCAGGAGAACCAGGCGGCGATGAGAGACATAAGGAGCGCGATCAAGAACGCGATCCGCAGGCCGTGGATGAAGGCGGACGAGATGAGCGAGGGGAAGAAGTGCGGACCCGTGAGGTACGCGGCTTTCGCGGCAGGAAGGGTCGACAACACCGGACCCAGCAGCGTCTTCATCGGGTTGTATCCGAGGAACGCGGCGAAAAGCGTTCCGACCGGCGGCAGGTGCGAGATCTTCTGCGCCACCGACACCGGCACACCGTTCGAGGTTAGGCCGCTGTACAGCGTGTGGGGCAGCGTTGATGCCAGCCCGAGGATCAACAGCGAGAAGAAGATGCCGATCGAAAGAACGGTGCCCGAGTTGGCGAAGGTCGCGCGCATCCCCGAAGCCTCACCGCGTTGCTTCGGCGGCGCGGAGTTCATGATCGCCGCGGTGTTCGGCGCTGCGAACATGCCGGCCGAGATCCCCATGATCAACAGCAGAGTCGCGAAGACCGGATATCCGAAGTTCGCCGGTAGCAGCATCATCAACGCGAACGCGAGCGCCGATAGCAACATCCCGCCGGTCGCGAAGAAGCGCGCGCCGTACCGATCCGAGAGCCACCCTGCGACGGGTCCGGAGATCAGGAACCCCGCGGTCATCGGCAACAGGTAGATACCGGCCCACAGGGGCGTCTTCTCGAACGAATAGCCGTGCAACGGGAGCCAGATCCCCTGCAACCAGATGATCAGCATGAACTGGAGACCGCCTCGGCTGATCGCGCCGAGCAGCCCTGCGAAGTTGCCGGCCGTGAACGCTCGGATCTTGAACAGATCGAAGTCGAACATCGGGTCTTTGACGCGCCGCTCGACCTCGAAGAAGGCGTACAGGAGGGCGATGCCGCCGAACAGACACGTGAGCACGAAGGGAGACGTCCAACCCATGGTGTGACCGCCGTACGGCTGGATGCCGTAGGTGATGCCGATCAGGATCGCGATGAGGCCGACGGCGAAGGTCACGTTGCCGAGCCAGTCGATCCTCGCGACCGCCCTGCGCGCGACCTCGTGCAGCTTGCGATACGCCCACACCGTGCCGAACAAGCCGAACGGCACGTTGACCCAGAAGATGAGGCGCCAGTCGACGCTGGCGAGCAGCCCTCCCGCGATCAGACCGACGAAGCTGCCGGCGATGCCGGCGACCATGTTGATGCCGAGCGCCATGCCGCGCTCATTCGGGGGAAATGCGTCCGTGAGGATCGCCGCGGAGTTCGCCATCAGGAGCGCGCCCCCGATCCCTTGTACGACGCGAAAACCGATCAGCCAAAGCGCGCCGGCCGCGCCGTTCATCGGCGTCAGAGCGAGGAGCGCCGAGCCGACCGTGAAGACGAAGAAGCCTGCGTTGTACATGCGCACGCGCCCGAAGATGTCGCCGAGGCGGCCGAAGGTCACGACGAGAACCGCCGTGACGACGAGGTAGCCCATCAACATCCACAGCAGGTAGCCGATGTTGGACGGCTGGAGAGGGTCGAGGTGGATGCCCCGGAAGATCGCGGGCAACGAGATGATGACGATCGAAGAGTCGAGGAGCGCCATGAAGACGCCAAGGGTCGTGTTCGAAAGGACGGCCCACTTGTAACGGTCTGGGTTCGTACGCGCCGGAGTCATGGTCGCCATGAAGTTTATTAACTTTGACGTTCACGTCAAATATTCCGAAGGGCAGCGTGAGAATGGCCCCAGGCTGTAGGCAATGATGGAATCTGGCGATGGGACGATTCGTCGATCGCGCGGCCGAGATCCAGAACCGCTTCCTCGATCGGCTGCGGCATCCGGCTGCGTTCGAGATCGCCGGCCAGCCCGGGATCAGCTCGGACTTCTCCTCCTTTCGCGGCCGCAGGCAATGTCTGCTCGTCACATTCAAACGTTCGGGCGACGCCGTCCCGAGCCCGGTTAACTTCGGCATGTCGGATGACGGGCTGATCTATCTCCGCTGCGATCCCGATTCGGCGAAAGTGAAGCGGATCAAGCGCGACCCGCACGTGCGTGTCTGCGCCTGTAGCTTCCGCGGCAAGCCGCTCGGGCCGCTCGTCGAAGGGACCGCGCGCGTCCTGGATGCGGCAGAGGCCGAGCGCGCGCATCGGATCGTCGCCGCGAATTGGGACTTCTTCAACCGGATCTACGAAGGGACGGTCGACCGGATGAACACGCCGATCACATATGTCGAAGTGCGGCCGCCATAAGCCTTTGCGTTCTCAGGCGCGCTGAAGGTCGGACACTCGCGCGCGCAAGCGAGCGCCGACGAGCAACGTCAGGTCCGCCGCGAGGGCAAGGGCGATTGCCTTAGTGTTCCCGGTTTGGTCCGATGCAGCGTCGGGTGTTGCACCTGTAAGGCCGGCAGCGGTCACCATCGGGGGCGGCTTCAGGACGGCCACCCAGTTCCGTTGGTGATAAACGGTCGGTGGGAAAGTCGCCGG
>DATGHY010000231.1:0-5441 GCA_035307625.1 Actinomycetota bacterium | reverse complement strand
GGCGACGGCGTGGTCATGGCGCCCGATCGATACGGGACGGGAACGAACGCACTCTGGCGCCGCCCACCCGGCGCGATCATCACGGCGTTCGGCGGGAACAGCCGGCGCTCGCATACAGCGCTCGCACACGTGCACCATGTGCCGTTCGCTGTCGTGCCTCTGCCCCGGCTCGCGCTCGATGTCGATCGGCCGGCCGACCTCGCGGACATGTGGGCGTTGGGACCCGGCGCTGCGACGCGCGCGGCTCTGGAAGCGCTCGGGTATCCTTCGCGCGGGAGGTAAGCGATGCCCCAAGGCACGATCAAGACCTACGACACTTCGAGCCGCAGCGGCGTGATCCTCGACGATCAGAAGCGCGAGCTCGCATTCGATCACGACAGCTTCAAGCAATCCGGTGTGCGGTTGTTCCGCATCGGCCAGCGCGTGAAGTATCAACTCGTCGGCCAGGCCGAGCGCGCGCAGGTGCGAGACCTCACGATCGTCACCCTCTAGAGCGAACAAACAAGGCGGGCCAAAAGAAGAAGGCGGGATTTCCCCGCCTTCTATTGTTATCTCTTTTATTACCGGCGCTTGGCCTTCTTCGCCGGCTTGCGCGCCGACTTCTTCGCTGCAGGCTTCTTCGCGCTCTTCTTCGCAGCGGGCTTCGCCTTGCCGCCATCCGCCGCCAGCGCCTGCGGGCGCGTGTTCGGCTTCGGGAGGGACTTCAAGCCGCCGCCGACGTACTCCTTGAATTGCTTGGCGGGGAGGAAGCGCGGGGCCTTCTTCGCCGGCCGAGCCGCGAAGTGACGCATCTCACCGGTGAACGGGTCCTTGCGCATGCCCGCTTTGCGAGCAGCCGTCACCTTTTGCTTGAACTTGCCGAAGCCGGTGATGCTGACGTCTTCACCCTTCTTGATCGCATCCTGGATAACGCCGAGCGCGTTTTCCCAGACATGCTCCACGTCCCGGCGGCTCGCGTTCGCACGCTCGGCAACGGAGTTCAGGAACTTCGATCTGTTCAGAGCCACCGCTCCACCCCCTGTCTCGACACCGGCGGGAACATTAGGGGAAGGGGGCCCAGGAGTCAAAGAGGTCGGGGCTAAATTTTCCCGGCGAAACAGCCGATATTGAAGGGTGGGAGATGGGAGCTCGACCGTGTTGTGCGGGGCCGAGCGCGTTAACCGCCGAGGTGCGGATGCCTCGCTTGAATTCGGGCTTGAGGCAAGAGAGGTGACCCTTCATGGCGCGCATCTTGGTCGTCGATGACGAACCGAGCATCAGGATGCTCATGCGAACCATCCTTCAATCGGAAGGTCATACCATCACGACCGCGTCGAACGGACGTGAAGCGCTCGAGATGGTCATCGCGAATGTTCCCGATCTGATCGTGTTGGACTTGATGATGCCGGAGATGGACGGCTGGCATCTGCTTGAAGAGCTGCACATCCGAGGCTTGCGCAGGCATACGCGCGTTGTGATCGTTTCGGGACACTACGATCCGCAGGGTCTTACGGAAGACAGGCGCGCGCACGCGCAACACGTCCTTCCGAAACCGTTCGACCCCGCCAGCCTTATCGACCTCGTCAACGACGCGCTCGATCGTGAGCCGGCCGATCTCTACAAGGGCAAGGATCGAACGGTGAACCTGCAGCGCTTGATCGAGCGCATAGACGAAGTGATGAACTAAACCCGGATGGCGGTAGCATCTCCTGAACGGAGGTGCGATGGCCGCTCAGAAGGGTTCGCTCATCATCGCCGACATCGGCGGATACACGAGCTACCTCACGTCGGTTGAGCTCGAGCACTCTCACGACGTCCTCGCCGACCTCGTCAATACGGTAGTCGGAACGCTCAGCTCGATGTTCCGCCTCGCGAAGCTCGAAGGCGACGCGGTGTTCTGCTACGACTTCGAAGAGGCGCCGAGCGGCGCGTCTTTGATCGCTGCGATCGAAGGAACGTACTTCGCGTTCAGGCGACGGTTGCGCGACATCGCGCACCTCACTACGTGTCAGTGCAATGCATGCATCAGGATCCCGTCGCTCGACCTGAAGTTCGTCGCGCATCACGGCGAGTTCATCGTTCATGAGGTTGCCGGTCACGCCGAGCTGCTCGGCCCGGACGTGATCACCGTCCACCGGCTGCTCAAGAATACGATCGTCGAGAGGACCGGATCGCGCGCGTACGCGTTCCTGACCGAGGCATGTATCGACAGTTGCACGCTGGATCCGGTCGTGATGGGGCTGACGCCTCACACGGAGACGTACGACGACGTCGGCGTTGTGACCGGCTATCTGCTCGATCTTGGTACGCGCTGGCAATCCGAGGAAGACCGCATCGCTATCACGGTGGGACCAGACGACGCGGATCTGTCCCTCGAGATCGACGTACGTTTGGGCGCGCCGGCGCTGTGGGACATGATGACCTCGCCGCACCGCGCCTACGAGTGGTTCGTGGGCCTCGAGAGCTTGACCGAGGAACACCCCGCCGGCATCCGCGGCGTCGGGACCGTTAACCACTGCGTGCACGGTGGGATGGCGGTCGATCAAGAGATAATCGACTGGAAGCCGTTCCACTATTGGACACAGCGGTCGACAACAGCGATGGGCGCTCTCATCATCACAACGAGGCTCGACCCAACCGACGCAGGTACGCGCGTGGCTTATCTCATGAAGTTCGAGACCCCGGTCCCCGAAGAGATGCGGCCGATGATCGTCGAGATGATCACACAGCAGATGACGACGAACGGCGAGAGCCTCAAACGAGTCGCGGAGAGCGCCTAAGGCTCGTTCAGCACCTTCTCCTTCGCGTGCGCAGTTCGCCACGCGATCGCGAGATATCCGATCACCGCGATGGATGCGAAGATGAACCATTGGATCGCGTAGCTGAGGTGGGGACCGTTGCTCAGATCGGGTTGGTAGCTCTCGGCCTGTGGCAGTGATCCGCTCTGCGCCGGCTGTTGTGTTGCGAGGAGCAGGTAGACCGGGACGACCGCGTAGGGAAGCTGCTCGTGGATCCGAGGGACATCGATGCGTACGATCGTCGACAAGTGGCCGCCGGGGATCGTCTGACCGAAGAGCCCTTTCGTCTCGGTCGGAAGCAGGATGCCGGTGACGGTTACTACTCCGCTCGGTGGTCTCGCTTGTGGCGCGCCCGGCGTGTTTATGTCGAGCTGCACGAACCCGCGGTTCACGATGAGCGCGCGTCCGTCGGCCAACTTCAGCGGGGTGAGCACGTCGTATCCGGGTCGGTCATTCACCGCGCGTCCGCTCAGGAGAACCTCTTGCGAGACGTCGTACTGCCCCGTCGCGCTGACGCGCCGATAGAGCGCTTGATTTACGTCCCCATTACCGAGCACGACCTGGATCGGCTGGACCGGCATGTGCATGTGTGAAGAGATCGCCGCATTCAAGGTCTTGCGTTGATCGAGCCGGCGGAGCTGCCAGAACCCCAACTCGACGCACGCGACACCGAAAACGACGACAACCAATGCGAGGACGATCCATCGCCTTGTAGCAAGGAAGCGGTACATGCGCGCGAAACCCTACAAGGACAGACCTAGGGTTGAGACGTTGTGAGGTTTAGCATCTGGCGGGTAACGTCGGATCGTGTAGGCCGGCGTTTCAACGATAGAAGAGCCCGGACATCGGGGCTCTTCTATCGGTAGCTCCTTAGGATCTGGTGGTCCCAACGGGATTCGAACCCGTGTCTCGACCTTGAGAGGGTCGCATCCTTGGCCTCTAGACGATGGGACCGCTGGGGCGCCTGGATTCGAACCAGGACTACCTGAACCAGAATCAGGCGCGCTGCCGGGTTACGCTACGCCCCAACGACCGGCAATGGTACTGGCCGTCCAAACACCCGGCAAAGACTTCAGTTTCCGTGGCGCGCGACGCCCGCCGCATTCCGCAACCGCTGCACCGAGCGCTCGCGCCCCAACACCTCGATCGACTCGAACAACGGCGGAGAAACCAAGCTCCCCGCGATCGCCGCGCGCACCGGCTGCAACGCATCCTTCCGCTTCAACCCCGTCTGGTCGGCCCACGCCATCAGCTCGTCGTGGATCGGCTCGAGGCTCCACGGCTCGATCGAAGCGAGGATCTTCTCGACCTCGTCGAGCAAGGCTGCTCGTTCCGGTGTGAGCAATGCAGCTGCCTTCTCATCCGGAACCGGTTCGTAGAAGAGGAAGCGGAGCTGCTCGGGCGCTTCCATCAGTTTCGTGATGCGCGTCTGCACGAGCGGAGCCATATGGCGAAGGATGCCGATCTCTTCGTCGGGGATGGGCTCGTGAAGCACCTCCGCGCGCACCATGAAGGGCCGGATCCGCTCGACGAACTCGTCGGGGTCGAGTTCGCGGATCTTCTCCGCATTGAGCGCCGTCAGCTTCTGCACGTCGAACGCGGAGGGGTTACGCGTCACCCCTTTGAGATCGAACGCGTGGATCAGCTCCGGGATCGTGAAGCGCTCCGTGAGGCCGTCACCGATCGACCAGTTCAACAGAACCAGATAGTTGATCAACGCCTCGGGCAAGTAGCCCTCGTCCCGGTACGCGGCGACCGACGTGTGCCCGTGACGCTTCGAAAGCGGCGCGCGATCCGAGCCGACGATCAGCGGCAGGTGCGCGTACTCCGGCGTCCATTCGGAGCCGAGAGCGCGCGCGATCATCAGCTGCCGCGGCGTACTCGCGAGGATATCCTCGCCCCGGATGATGTGCGTGATCCCCATCGCTTCGTCGTCGTACGTCACGGTGAGCAGATAGGTCGGCGTGCGATCGGAACGCATCACGACGAAGTCGGCGATCTGCGAGTGGTCCCAGTGCACTTCGCCGTGCACGTGATCGTGCACCACGGTCTCCCCCGGCTCGACGCGGAACCGGAGAGCCGGCTTGCGGCCCTCCGCCTCGAACGCCGCGCGCTCGTCCTCCGTCAGGTTGCGACAGCGGCCGTCGTATCCCGGGGGGCGGCCCGCCGCCATCGCGGCCTTCCGCCGCTCTTCCAGCTCCTCCGGCGTGCAGTAGCACTTGTAGAGGTTCCCTTGTTCGAGCAGCCTGTCCGCCGCCTTCTGGTAGAGATCCAAGCGCTCGGATTGCCGGTACGGCTCGTGCGGGCCGCCGACGTCGGGGCCCTCGTCCCACAGCAAACCGAGCCAGCGCAGGTCTTCAAGCACGGAGCGCATCGCCTCTTCGGTCGCGCGCGATGCGTCCGTGTCGGCGATCCGGAGCACGAACGAGCCGCTGTGCTTGCGCGCGTAGAGCCAGTTGAACGTCGCCGTCATGGCGTTGCCGACGTGGATCGATCCGCTCGGTGCGGGCTCGAATCGGACGCGGACGGGCTGCTCGGTCGTCACGGGAGCCGAGTCTACCCGGCTGCTTGGACGGGGTTCTGCAGAATGCCGATCCCCTCGATCTCGATCTCGACGACATCGCCGGGCTCGACCGCGCCGACGCCGAGCGGCGTGCCCGTGCT
>DATGHY010000230.1:0-13331 GCA_035307625.1 Actinomycetota bacterium | reverse complement strand
TGAGGGAGAGCTAGGCGGGCCTATCGTCTGGGTGCTACAGGTCCTGTGGACAACAACACCCTTGGAATCGAGGCGGAGCGCGCAGGTCGTACAGACCTCAGGATTTGTGGTGGTACAGAAAGAACTTGTCGGTCCGGGACGTTGCGCGATCAGAAAGACCGCGAAAGCAGTAGCGACCGCAAACACCAAGAGAACACGAAGCAAATACGAGCGTTTCTCGCGGTCCATAGCCGCAGAGTAACGCTGGCGAAGCCTTCCTAGGTGAGCAGGCCGCCTAACAATCTCTCGAATCTCTTGCAGGGCGGTTCTCGCGTGTGCTAAGTTGTTCGAGTACTCCCGAGAAGTGATTAGGGGCAACCCGAAAGCTACTTGGGAGTACATCTTTTGGGTTGAAGAGCGGTCGCACGCATTGCGCGCGGCCGCTCGACCGTTGATAGCAGTGCAGGTAAGAGGCCATCCGCGCGGTGGTCTCTTTGTTTTGGCGTTCCGAGGGACGACGACCGCTCGAGCTCGGTCCGGCTCACGGATCGAAGGCTTGACGGCGTGTGAAAATCAAAAGTGCCTTAGGTAACAAATCTGTCGGGTAAGACGATCGGAGCAGCCCTCGCGACCGGCCCGCAGCACTCCAGGACGCTTGAAAAGGCAAACCTCCTCTCGTATCGTTCGCGCCGTGGCCGGCAAGGGGAACAACGACGTTCGGCGGTGCTCTCGGAACGCCTGTCGGTGGCCGGCTTCCGCCTCACTGACCTATGCGTACGCGCAGAAGGTCGTCTGGATCGAGGACCTCACGCCGCAGCCGCATCCGGCCGCGTACGACCTTTGCGCTGCTCATGCCGAGCGGCTTGCCGTTCCCCTCGGATGGCTGAAGGAAGACCTCCGGGTCGTTCCTCCGTCCGTGACGCCGATCCGTCCCGAGGTCGGGAACTGGGGCGCAGCTGCCGACGCGTCCGCCAGCGGCGCCTAGAACCTCCCCGTAAAGACACTCCTTGACCCGCATCCCGAGACCTGCTGGACTGTCTTAGGTAATCCGCTACCTAAGAGGCCTCTGCCGTGCCGATCGATCGCTCTCTCATCAGGTCCATCCGCAAGATGGACGAGTACGACTTGCGCCGGCTGATGATCTTCATCCGCGGGCTGCTCCTCCATCGTGACGGTCCGGGCTTCACCGAAGAGCAGCCTGAAGACCACGCGAAGGTGACGTACCGCCTCGAGCCTGTGCGGTGTGGGAAAGAAGGCTGCACGCGCTGCCCGCACGGCCCTTACTGGTACGCCTATTGGCGAGAAGACGGCCGCTTGCGGTCCCGGTACATCGGCAAACAGCTGCCGGAGGGTGCCGAGGCCCCCCAACCGGATGGGTTGCGTTCATAGGGAATACCCCCCAGTTGGATCATGTTCGCTCCCTGCACAAACAGGTATGTTTTGGGCAGGTTCCGGGCGCCGTAGCCCGGGGGAGAAGGAGTTGGGATGGCGGCGCTTGAGTGTCCGCAATGCGGTTCCCGAAACGTGATCAACATCAACCTCACGATGGAGGACGGGAACCCCGTGTCCTTCTACTCCTGCCACAACTGCGACAAGCGCTGGTGGAACAAGGACGGCGAGCCGATCGACCTCCCCAACGTGCTCGAGCTCGCGAAGCGGCCGCCGAAGCGCGCCGCGAAGCCCAAGGCCTGACCCCTCCGCCATGCGCGGCTCCCGCAAAGCGGTAGCGCGCGCCACCGAGCTGGCGCTCCTCGGCCGGTTCACCGCATCCCTGTCCGCGCTGGAAGGCATCCCTTCGTCCGAGCAATCCCTGTGGGTGCGCGCCTACGTCGCGTCGTCGCGTGGGGAGTTCAAGGCGGCGCGCGCGCTGAGCGAACCCCTCGCGGTGTCCGCGAGATCGCGCGAGATCCGGGTAGCAGCGGCGATCACGCTTGCGTCGGTCCTCCGACAGACATCGCGGCACGCGGCGGCCGAGCGCTGGGATCGCGTCGCACTGGAGAAGGCGCGCGCCGACGTGGAGCGCGCGCACGCGATTATCGGGCTTGCGGCGGATGCGATCGGTCGAGGACGGGTTTCCGCGTGCGAGGCGCGGCTGGCAGATGCCGACGCGCTCGGCCTAGACGGGGACTGGCGCGTCCAGGTTCGGCTCGACTGGGTCCGTGTTGAGCGCGCGCTCACGATCGGGCGCGCGCGCGACGGTCTGGCCGCCGGCCGGCGCGCCGTTCGGCGTTCCCGCGAGGCCGACGCTCTGCGCCACATCGCGAAGTCTCGTCTGTTCTACGGCGTGGCACTGGCCGACGCCGGATTCGCGGCTGCTGCACGGCGAGAGCTCATGGCTGCTGAACGAGGCGCGCGCGCGTGCGGCGCCGGGCGTGTGGCGCGCGTCGCCCACACGGTGCTCGAGCAGAAGGCGATCCAGGCCGCTGGATAGGATGGGCGTCGTGGACCTCGACGCGATCTTCAAGGCATACGACATCCGTGGTCTGTATCCGGACCAGCTCGACGAAGAAGTCGCGCATCGAGCCGGTCGCGCGTTCGTCAGCCTGCTCGATGCGCGCCAGATCGTCGTCGCGCACGACATGCGTTCGTCGAGCGAGCCGCTTTCCGCGGCCTTCATCTCTGGGGCCGCGACGCAGGGGTCCGATGTTATCGACATGGGGCTCGCGACGACCGACATGCTGTACTACGCATCCGGCTCGCTCGACATACCCGGCGTGGTTTTCACGGCGTCGCACAACCCGGCCAAGTACAACGGCATGAAGATGGTGCGCGCCGGCGCGCTCCCGGTCGGGAGCGAGAGCGGCATGAACGAGATCAAGCAGATGGTTGCGAGCGGGGAGTTCCCGCGACCACCGCGTCTCGGCCAGATCGAACGCCGCGACCTCATGCCCGCATTCGTGGAGCACGTCCTCTCGTTCGTCGACATCGCGTCCTTGCGGCCGCTCAAGATCGTGATCGACGCGGGTAACGGCATGGCCGGCCTCTCGGTGCCGCGCGTGTTCGAGAAGCTGCCCTTCGACGTCGTGCCGTTGTTCTTCGAGCTCGACGGCACGTTCCCGAACCATCCCGCAGATCCCATCCAGCCCGAGAACCTGAAGGCCTTGCGCGCGGCCGTGCTCGAGCACAACGCGGTCGCCGGGATGGCGTTCGACGGCGACGCCGATCGAGTCTTCTTCGTCGACGAGAAAGCGGAGCCGGTGTCGGCATCGCTGCTCGGCGCGATGATCGCGAAGGTGATGCTCGAGCGGCATCCCGGAGAGAAGATCGTGTACTCGCTTACGGTCTCGCGCGTCGTTCCCGAAACGATCGTCGAGTACGGCGGTGAGCCGATCCGCACGCGCGTCGGCCACTCGTTCATCAAGCAGGTCATGGCTGAGACAGGTGCGATCTTCGGTACAGAGCACTCGGGCCACTTCTACATGCGCGATCACTACCGCGCGGAGTGCGGTGTCATCACCGCGCTCCAGACGCTCGAGGTGATCTCGAAGTCCGGCGGGACGTTCAGCGATGCGTTGAAGCCGTTCCGGCGGTACTGGAACTCCGGGGAGATCAACTCCGAAGTCGCGGACAAAGAGGGCGCGATGCGTCGAGTCGAGCAGGCCTACTCCGATGGACGCGTGGATCACACGGACGGGCTGCTCGTCGACTACGACGAATGGTGGTTCAGCCTGCGGCCGTCGAACACCGAGCCGCTGCTGCGCCTGAACGTCGAGGCGCGCGACCCGGTCGTCGGCGAGGCCCAGCGAGACAAGATCCTGTCGATGATCCGGGGCTGAGCGGCGCGGTTCGCCCTTGCGCGCGCAACCCGTACAATCGCGGCGAGCATTGGAGGCGACGAATGGCCGTTAGCAAAGAACTGATCGACATCCTCATCTGCCCGAACTGCCACGGCTCGATCGTGTACGACGAGGCGGCCCAAACGATCACGTGCCAAGGCACGTGCAAGTACGTCTATCCGGTCCGCGACGACATCCCCATCATGCTCATCGACGAAGCGGAGAAACCGGCTTCGTGAACGATTTCGACGACCCCGGCGTGCTCGCAGCCGCCGATCCGCACGACGCGCTCGGCATCGTCGAACGAACACCCGAGCAGTGGCGCGAGGCCGTGACGCGCGCGCGCTCTTCGTGCGACGACCTGCCGACGCGGCACGGGATCACCAGCATCGTCTACTCCGGCATGGGCGGGAGCGGGATCGCCGGCGACGTCCTCGCAGCCATCGCGGCCGAGACCGGCACCGTCCCCGTCACCGTCGTGAAGGGATACAAGCTTCCGGCCTGGACGGGACCGAACACGCTCGTGCTCTGCGCGAGCTACTCGGGCAACACCGAGGAGACGCTCGCGTGCTTCGACGACGCGGTCGAACGCAAGGCGCGCATCGTTGCGATCGCGACCGGCGGCGCGCTCGCGGAGCACGCGCGCGCACACAGCGTCGCATCGGTTTCGCCGGTCGAGGACATGCAACCGAGGCAAGCGCTCGCATCGCTTGCTGCGATCACGCTCGTCGTAGCCGAGCAGCTCTCGTTGCTCGGGGACCTGACGGCCGCCATCGAAGAGACTGGAGATCTGCTCGAGCGGCAGGTCGCGGTCTACGGCAAAGACGTCGCGAGCGACAACAACGACGCGAAGAAGATCGCCGGGCTGCTCGAAGGGAAGGTCCCGTTGGTGTGGGGGCAAGAGGGCGTGCTTACGGTTGCGGCCCAACGGTGGCGCACGCAGCTGAACGAGAACGCGAAGGTTGCCGCGTTCTCGAGCGCGGTGCCGGAGCTCGATCACAACGAGATCGTCGGCTACGAGCTGGGCTCGCCCGGCATCGCCGGCCTCGCGATCGTCGCGTTGCGGATGCCCGCGGAGAACCCACGCATCTCGCGGCGCATCGACGCGACGCTCGAGAGGATCGGCGGTCTGATCGGCGCCTCGGTCGAGGCGCGCGCGGTGGGAGAGTCGCCGCTTGCGCGCCTCATGAGCGCCGTCCTGCTGGGCGACTTCGTAAGCGTGTATCTTGCAGTGCGCCGGGGCGTCGACCCGACGCCGGTAACCGCGATCGAAGAGCTTAAGAGCCGTCTCGTTTGACCACTTCCGAGGAGGAACCGTGGACCATGATGTGAAGGATCTCGCGCTCGCCCAGCGCGGGCGCGTGAGGATCGAATGGGCCGGCCAGCACATGCCGGTCCTCCAAGCGATCCGCGAGCGCTTCGCGAAAGAGAAGCCGCTGAACGGATGGGTGATCGCCGCGTGCTTGCACGTGACGAGCGAGACGGCGAACCTCATGCTGACGTTGCAGGCCGGCGGCGCGCAAGCATCGCTGTGCGCGTCGAACCCGTTGTCGACGCAGGACGACGTCGCGGCAGCGCTCGTCGAATTCGGCATCCCGACGTACGCGATCAAGGGCGAGGACAACGACACCTACTACAAGCACATCCACGCGGTGCTCGACCGTCGTCCGGCGATCACTATGGACGACGGCGCCGACCTCGTATCGTTGTTGCACAAGCAGCGCGTCGATCAGCTCGCAGAGATCAAAGCAGGGACTGAAGAAACGACAACCGGCGTGATCCGCTTACGGCAGATGGCAGCCGACAACGTGCTTCGTTACCCGATCGTCGCGGTGAACGACACGCCGACGAAGCACCTGTTCGACAACCGGTACGGCACCGGCCAGTCGTCGCTCGACGGCATCACGCGCGCGACGAACATCTTGTGGGCCGGCAAGACCGTCGTGGTGGGTGGTTACGGCTACGGCGGGCGAGGGCTCGCGATGCGCGCGCGCGGCATGGGCGCGCAAGTCGTCGTGACGGAAGTGGACGCCGTGAAGGCGCTCGAGGCGGCGATGGAAGGCTATGCGGTCATGCCGATGGTCGAGGCCGCTCGCATCGGAGACGTGTTCATCACGGTGACCGGGGACAAGGACATCCTTCGCCGCGAGCACTTCGAAGTGATGAAGGACGGCGCCATCCTCGCGAACACCGGCCACTTCGACGTGGAGATCAATAAGGGCGACCTCAAGTCGCTGACGCGCGAGACGCGAGAGATGCGCGAGCACGTCGTCGAGTACACGCTCGAGGATGGCCGCAAGGTGTATCTGCTCGCCGACGGCAGGCTCGTGAACCTCGCCGCCGCGGAAGGTCATCCCGCCGCGGTGATGGACATGTCCTTCGCCGACCAGGCGCTCACGGCCGAGTGGCTCACGAAACAGGAGAACCTGCCGCCGAACGTCTACGACGTGCCGGACGAGATCGACCGCGAAGTCGCCAAGCTCAAGCTGTCGACGATGGGCATCAGCATCGATGAGCTGACGCCGGTGCAGCAGGCCTATCTGAGCAGCTGGCAGGAAGGCACCTAACCGTTCGTGGCGGGGGACGAATCGCGCCTCGCTCCGTTCGAGCCCGAGCCAGAGCTCAAGCCGCATACCAACGGCTCGCGGCTGAAGCATCGTCGCCGCGTGCTCGGCGGGATCACGTTCGGCTTCTTGCTCGGGTCGCTTCTTGCGACCAGCCTCGTGCCGCGGCTCCAGTGGCTGAACCTCGCCACGATCGGATGGTGGGGACGGCCGGTCCTCGCCGCGGTCGGTGCTGGCCTCATCATCGGCGTGTTCCGTCGTGACGACTTGCGAGCAGCAGCTATCGGCGGCGCTATCGGAGGGCTGCTCGCGCTGTGGGGCGTCTATCTGATCGTGCGCCTCAGCGTGCACGTCTTGTTCGTCGATCGCTCCGTTGCGCATGTGATCACCTCGGATCTTCTGCGCCTTGCCGCGTACGGCGTGCCGGGAGGAGCTGCAGGCGCGGCAGCCGGATGGGGCGCGCGGACGGTGGCTGAGCGCGCGGCGCGCGGCAGATAGACTCGACGCCTATGCGGTCGATCGAATGGAAAGACGGCGACATCGTCGTCATCGATCAGACGGTGCTGCCGGGACGCCTGGATTACCTGACGCTCCGGTTGACCGACGAGGTCGCCGAAGCGATCCGTTCGTTGCGCGTGCGCGGGGCGCCCGCACTCGGGATCGCCGGCGCGATGGGTGTCGCTCAAGCGGCAGTGCGCCCGCATACGTCAAGCGCGAAGACGGTTCTGGAACGGGCCGAGCAGGCCGGAACGCAGTTGGCCGCAACGCGACCGACCGCGGTGAACCTTGCGTGGGGGATACGACGTGTCCTCGCGAAGGGGCACGCGATCCCGCCTACCGCGGGCGCGCTGCGTATCGCACAGGCCATGGTCGACGAAGCGCTTGCCATCCAAGCCGAAGACGAAGAGGCATGCACCGCGATGGCGAAGCTCGCGCTCGAGTTCTTCGAGCCGAAGGGCGTCGTGCTGACCCACTGCAACACGGGCTTCCTCTGCACCGGCGGCAACGGCACAGCCTTGGGGGCGATCCGGCTCGCGCATGACGAGGGCCTCGGCATCGTCGTGGTCGCGACGGAAACCCGGCCCCTGTTGCAGGGCGCGCGCCTTACGGCGTGGGAGCTTGGTCACCTCGGGATCCCACACGCGTTGGTGGTAGACGGCGCGGCCCCCGGTTTGATCGCGCGCAAGGAAGTGTCGCTCGTGATCGTCGGGGCCGACCGAGTCGCTGCGAACGGCGACGTGGCGAACAAGGTGGGGACCTATCCGCTGGCCTTGGCCGCATCCGCGGCCGGCATCCCGTTCGTTGTCGTCGCGCCGACGTCGACCGTCGACCTTTCGGTGCCCGACGGCCGTGCGATCCCCGTCGAGGAGCGTGATGCGTCGGAAGTGACGTCGATCCTCGGCGCGCGCGCAGCCCCGGCCGGGACGCAAGCGATCAATCCGGCGTTCGACGTGACGCCGGCATCGTTGATCACGGCGATCGTGACGGAGAAAGGCGTCGCGCGCCCGCCGTTCGCACCCGCGCTGCGCGATCTTGGCAACGGTTCCCGTCGAGCAGCCGCGCGCACCGCTTCGGTGAAGCCGAAGCCTGCGAGATCAGTGAGATCAAAGCCGGCAAGATCGCCGAAGGCCGTCTCCAAGAAGCAGGCGAGATCCGTGAAGACGGTTTCGAGGAGACCTCCGAAACGAGTGAAGGCGGTCTCGAAGAAGAAGAGTCCGGCGAAGCAGAAGAGCACGCCGAGACGGGTGAAGGCCGCGAAGCGCGCGCGCCGAAGATGAGATAGCGCGCGAACGCGTCATCGGCGCGCGCGCCCCACGTTCCGCCGTCGTACGGTCTTCTGATGCGCGTGCTCGCAGACCTCGTTTTCCCCCCGTCGTGCCTTTCGTGCATGCGCGCCGGTGCGCGCGTTCTGTGCGAACCGTGCCTGGCTCTATTCCCCTGGATCACCGAGATGTGCGCGCGCTGCGGCAGACCGGTTCCACGTCCCGTCCTTCGATGCGCCGACTGCAGGGAGCCGGAGCCGGCATTCAGCGTTGCGCGCGCGCCCGCCGCGTACCGCGGCGTCGCGCGCGACGTCCTCATGTCCTTCAAGCTGGGCGGCGAGCGACGGGCTGCTCGATCGATGGCCGTCATGATGGCGCGTTGCACCCGAACGATGAGCGCCGACGCGCTGACGTTCGTTCCGTCGTCGCGCGCGTCGATGGCGGAGCGCGGATTCAACACCGCGCACGAGCTGGCGCGCGCGCTGTCGAAGGTCGTTCGGCTACCGAACGTGCGCTTGCTGAGGAAGATCAGAGAGACCGCGGATCAGGCATCTCTCGATCGCGCCGGGCGTCGCGTGAATCTCGCCGGGGCGTTCGTGTCGGCACCCGCGCCGTCTCGTGTCATCCTCGTCGACGACGTGATGACGACCGGCGCGACCGCAGACGCGTGCGCGCGGGCATTGCGCGCGGCCGGCGCGCTCGATGTCCTTGTTGTGACGTTCGCGCGCGCAGGCGATCAGCCGGGGCGGGTGCCCCTAGATTTGGGCCGCCCCGCTCCATAGAATCAGTCGTGTGAGGGCCCCGTCCGGGTCTCGGGACGAAGCGGATGCGATCCGCCTCGTCGGTCCGGGTGGGGCCTTCGGCGTTCTCTCGCCGGGAGCAGGAGGCAAGGATGCAGGTGATCGTGAAGGGACGGAACACGCACGTGCCGCCGCATCTCAAGGAGCTCGCGACCCACAAGCTGGAAAAGGTCGAACGCTTCCTCGACAAGATCCTGTCGCTCGAGATCGAGTTCTCCGAGGAGCACAACCCCCGCATCGCGGATAAGCACACCGTCGAAGTCATCCTGACGACCAAGCAACACGTCTTGCGCGCGCACGCGAGCGGTCCCGACCCCACGACCGCGGTGGACGGCGTGCTCGACAAGCTGGAGGCCCAGGTCAAGCGGCTCAAAGGCAAGTTCGTGCGGCGCGGGAGCAGGACCTCTCGCGCGATGCGGGCCGTGGCACGCGCGCCGCGGACCTTGGGGGAGGAAACGGACAACCACAACGCAAGGAACGGCCGAAACCATCCGATAGAATCCACGGAAGACCTGGAAGCGGGCGAAGGGGACGAGCCGCGTATCAGTCGCGTGACCCGGTTCACCGTGAAGCCCATGACCGCCGAGGAGGCAGTCCTCCAGATGGAAACGCTCGGCCACGACTTCTACCTATTCGTCAACGCCGAGAGTGAGCAGGCCGGCGTGGTGTATCGTCGCCGGGATGGGTCGTTCGGCCTGATCGAGCCGGACTAGGTACCGCGGAGGAGCACGTGGACGAGCAGCTTGAGACGAACGAGACGCCGGTACCGGTAAGCGACGAGCCGATCCGTGTGCTGATCGTCGACGACCATGCGCTGTTCCGCCGCGGCCTCGTGATGGTGCTCGAGCAGGAGAAAGACATCGACCTCGTCGGCGAAGCCGGCGACGGTGCCGAAGCAGTGAACATCGCGCAGGACACGATGCCCGACGTCGTGCTCATGGATGTGCGCATGCCGCGCCGCGGCGGGATCGAAGCGACGAGCCAGATCAAGGCGATCGCTCCGCACACGAAGATCCTGATGCTGACCATCTCGGACGAAGAGGCCGACCTATACGACGCGATCAAAGCGGGCGCGAGCGGCTATCTGCTCAAAGAGATCTCGATCGAGGAAGTCGCCAATGCGATCCGCCAGGTCCACGCGGGCCAGTCGATGATCAGCCCGTCGATGGCGTCCAAGCTGCTCACAGAGTTCGCCACGATGGTCAAGAAGACCGACGAGAAGCCGGCTGCCGCTCAACCCCGGCTGACCGAGCGTGAGATGGAAGTTCTGCGATTGGTCGCCAAGGGCAGGAATAACAGGGACATAGCCAAAGAGTTGTTCATCTCTGAGAACACCGTGAAGAACCACATCCGAAACATCTTGGAAAAGCTGCACTTGCACTCGCGGATGCAGGCGGTCGTTTACGCCGTCCGTGAGAAGCTCCTCGAGATCCAGTAGGCGAACCCGTTTGCCCTCTTCCCCCCTGCAAAAGATCCTTCGTCTCGGCGAAGGGAAAAAGCTAAAAGACGCCTCCCGCCTTGCGGGCCAGGTCGGCGCATTCGAGCCCGAGATGCAGTCTCGCTCGGATGCGGAGTTGCGCGGGCTTACCGACATCTTCCGCGCACGCATCGTCGAGGGCGAGGACCCCGACGAGTTGCTGCCCGAAGCCTTCGCGGCCGTCCGTGAGGCCGCCGTCCGGACCTTGGGACAGCGCCACTACGACGTCCAGCTGATCGGCGGGGCCGTGCTACACAACGGCAACATCGCCGAGATGAAAACCGGTGAAGGCAAGACGCTCGTCGCGACGCTGCCTGCGTACGTCAACGCGCTCTCCGGCGACGGCGTCCACGTGATCACCGTGAACGATTACCTGGCCCGACGCGATGCCGAGTGGATGGGCCGCATCTATCGGTTCCTCGGCCTCACCGTCGGACTGCTCCAGGCGAACATGCGTCCGGAAGAACGACGTCCCGCGTACGCGGCCGACATCACGTACGGCACGAACAACGAGTTCGGCTTCGACTACCTGCGCGACAACATGGCATGGACCTCGGACGAGCGCGTCCAGCGCGGCCACAACTTCGGGATCGTCGACGAGGTCGACTCGATCCTGATCGACGAAGCGCGCACACCGCTGATCATCTCGGGACCGTCCGAGGAGTCGGCGAAGTGGTACCGGACGTTCTCCCGCCTCGTTCCTCGGTTGAAGCCGGACCTTCACTACGAGGTTGACGAGAAGAAGCGAACGGTCGCCGTCACCGAAGAGGGCGTGCACGAGATCGAGAAGATGCTCGGAATCGAGAACCTCTACGACCAGATCTCGTCGCCGCTCGTCCACTACATGCAGAACGCCTTGCGCGCGAAAGAGCTCTACAAGCGCGACGTCGACTACCTCGTTACGAACGGCGAAGTGAAGATCGTCGACGAGTTCACCGGCCGCGTCCTCGAAGGTCGCCGCTACTCCGAAGGAATGCATCAAGCGATCGAGGCGAAAGAGAACGTTCGCATCAAGGAAGAGAACGTCACGCTGGCGACTATCACGATCCAGAACTACTTCCGCATGTACGACAAGCTCTCCGGAATGACGGGTACGGCGCTGACGGAGGCGGCGGAGTTCGAGCACATCTACCGGATGGGCGTCGTCGAGATCCCGCCGAACCGCGACGTTATACGCGGCGACAAGCCGGACGTCGTCTACAAGAACGAAGAGGGGAAGTTCCAGGCCGCGGCGCGCGACATCGCCGAGCGGTACGAGCGCGGCCAGCCGGTCCTCGTCGGCACCGTGTCGATCGAGAAGTCCGAGCGGCTTGCCAAGCTGCTCGATCGCCAAGGCATCCCGCACAGCGTGCTGAACGCGAAGCAACACGAGCGGGAAGCGCACATCATCGCGCAGGCAGGCAAGCGTGGATCGGTCACCGTCGCGACCAACATGGCAGGCCGAGGTGTCGACATCATCCTCGGCGGCAACCCCGAGCACGAGATCAGACTTGATCTCGAGGCGCAGGGGCTCGTCGCGGACACGGACGAATACCACCGGGAGATGGACCGGCGCATGGAGGCGATACGCGAGACGTGGGAGAAGGAGCACCAGGCGGTTCTGGACCTCGGCGGGCTCTACGTGCTGGGGACCGAACGCCACGAGTCTCGTCGCATCGACAACCAGCTGCGGGGGCGTTCGGGCCGTCAAGGAGATCCAGGCGAGAGCCGCTTTTACCTGTCGCTCGAGGACGATCTGATGCGGCTCTTCGCGACCGGCATGGTCGATCGCATGATGAGCAGCCTGAAGATCCCAGACGACATGCCGATCGAGTCCAAGCTCGTCAGCAGGTCGATCGCGCGCGCGCAGCACCAACGCGAGCAACAGAACTTCGAGATCCGCAAGAACGTCCTCAAGTACGACGACGTGATCAACAAGCAGCGCGAAGCGATCTACGAGCGCCGCAACGAGATCCTCGACGGCGAAGACTTCGAAGAGCAGGCCGAGCAGTGGATCCACGACGTCGTCGAATCGGTCGTCCAGGAATTCGCGAACTCCGAGATCCAGCCCGAAGAGTGGGACCTCGAAGGCATGATCAACACGATGCGGACGATCTACCCGACTGCCTTCACGGCTCAGACGTTCGAGGTCGAAACGCTGACGCCGGACGAGCTCACCGAGCGATTCAACGAAGAGGCGCTCGCCGTATACGACCGGCGCGCGGAAGAGATCGGCGAAGAAGAGTTCCGCAATATCGAGCGGCGTGTCCTCCTGAGCGTGCTCGACTCCAAGTGGCGTGAGCATCTCTACGAGATGGACTACCTGCAGGAGGGCATCGGTCTGCGTGCGATCGGCCAGCGCGATCCGCTGGTCGAGTACCAGAACGAAGGCTTCTCGATGTTCCAAGGGATGCAGGACGAGATCAAGAACGAGTTCGTCCAGTACATGTTCCACGTTCAGGTGGTGCGTGAGCAGCAGGCCGACCAGCAGGCTGCTCAGCAGCAGTCACGACTGCGCTACTTGAAGGAAGCCGCAGAAGGCGAGGAAGCGCCGGCCGTGATGGAAACCGCGCACTCGGACAAGATCCCACGCAACGCGCCGTGTCCGTGCGGAAGCGGCAAGAAATACAAGAAGTGCCACGGCCTTAACGCCTGAACGTTGCGCGCGCTGCCGCTATCATGACCGTCATGGTTGCTGACCACTCCTCGGAGCTCGTGGCCTTGGGTACGGCGCTCGCCGAAGCCAGGGCCTATCTTTGACGTCGACGCGAAGCGCGCGTCGATAGCCGAGCTCCAGCAGGAAGCGGCAGCACCGGATCTCTGGAACGACCAAGCCTCGGCGAAGACGTTGCTCGCGCGCCTCGCGCGCCTCGAAGACGACGTCAAGGCGTACGACGTACTCGCGCGCAAGCACGAGGACCTCGCGGTCCTGAACGAGCTCGCCACCGCTGAAGACGATCCGGGCGTTGAGCAAGAGGTGAAAGAGGGGATCG
>DATGHY010000229.1:0-3167 GCA_035307625.1 Actinomycetota bacterium | reverse complement strand
CCGGCGAGCAGCTCGTCGCCGGCCTGGCCGTCGAGCAGCACCTTCACCTTGTCCTTCGCGAGCCGCATCACGCACCACTGCGCGTACGGGCCGGTGGAGACGATCGGCTCTTCGGTGTGCCAGACGAACTGTTCGATCTCGTCGAAGAAGACCTCCGACGTCGGGTTGACGTAGTTCTTCTCCGCGCCGGTCGCGTCGAGCTCCGTCTCGATGTACTCGCGCTCGTCGATCGGATCTCCGTCGAACACGGCGGAGAAGGTCTTGAGCCGGTCGCCCAACGAAACCGAGTCCGGGACGTGGTCACGCAAGAGCTTCGTCATCGTGGATACGATCGATGACGAGTCGAGCCCACCCGACAGGCACGTCCCCACGGGGACGTCGGCAACCAGACGCCGCTCGACCGAGCGTTCGAAGTGGCGGCGGAAATCGGGCGGTTCGGGGCGAGCATCCGTACCAAGTGAAGGGGTCCAGTAGGTCTGCTCGCGAACACCCGAATCGTCGATCTCTACGTAGGTCGCCGCGCGCACCTGGTTCACCCCATCGAAGAACGTGCCGCCGGTGTGATCGTGCAACCCCCAGATCAGGTACTCGTAGAGCAGCTGCTCGTTCGGCTGCTTGCGAACCGACGAGTCCTGAAGGATGGCCTTGATCTCCGACGCGAACAGAACGCGCGCGCCTGCGCGCGCCCAGTGCAGCGGCTTGATGCCGAAGTGATCGCGCCCGAGCACGAGCTTCGGCCGGTCGCGGAAGTCCAAGATCCCGACGGCCCACATCCCGTTGAAGCGCTTGAAGCAGTCGGGTCCCCATTCCTCGTAGGCGTGCACGATCGCTTCGGTATCCGAGTCGGTCCTGAACGTGTGGCCCGCCGTCTGTAGTTCTGCGCGCAGCTCGCGGAAGTTGTAAACCTCGCCGTTGAACACGACTTGCACCCGGCCGTCTTCGTTCCCCATCGGCTGCGCGCCGTGCTCGAGGTCGATGATGGACAGCCGGCGGAACGCCAGGCTCGCGTTCTCGGTTTCGAAGAACCCTTCGTCGTCCGGTCCGCGGTGCTCCTGCACGCGCGCCATCGCCTCGAGCAGCCCTCGGTCGGGCGGCCCCCAGAAACCCGCGACGCCACACATGTCAACACCTCGGTGATTGGGTACGGATTGCTTCCCATTATGACGTACCCCGCGCGGGGGATGACCGAGCACGCATCGGGCCGGGAGATGCGGCAGTAGACTCGGTCGATCATGGCCGGAAGCGAGAAGATCGAGCGTCTGCTTAATCTCGTTTCGCTGCTGCTTGATACGCGGCGCCCTCTTTCGGTGAACGACATACGCGAGAAGATCCCGAGCTACGAGGGTCAGTCCGACGACGCGTTCCATCGCATGTTCGAACGCGATAAGAACGACGTTCGCGAGCTCGGCTACGTCATCGAACAAGAAGACCTCGATGCATGGGGTGAGACGGGATACCGGATCCGTCGAGACGAAGGGCTGCTCGATGATCCGGGTTTCGCACCCGATGAGCTCGCGGCATTGTCGCTCGCCGCGCAGGCGTGGGGTGGGGGAGCGGATGGGTCGCTCGGGCTACTCAAGCTGTCGGTCGGTTCCGGTGTCGCCGAGCCCGGTTCGACCGGCTGGCTGCTCCCGCGCGTTTCGCTCGACCGGAATATCGCCGTGCTGTTCGATGCGATCACGGCGCGCAAGCGAGTGCGTTTCTCGTACCGCACCGGCGGCGGGGGAGAGCCCCAGGAGCGGGAGGTCGAGCCGCACGGGCTCTACCACCGCGGCACGTGGTACCTAACCGGCTTCGATCGCGCGCGCGAAGCCGTACGGAACTTCAAGCTGTCTCGCGTGACCGGTTCGATAGAGCAGGCGCCGGGGAAAGGGCCCGATTTCGAGCAGCCCGCGCGCCGCCCTCGGGGCGTGCCGCACGGACCGTGGGAAGGCGATGAGCCGGAAGGCACCGCGCGCGTGGCGTTCTCCCCGGACACGGCCTGGTGGGCTGAACGACGCACGGGCGCGCGCCGCATCGATGAGGACGCCGACGGGTGGGTGACCCTCGAGATGCCGGTCGCTGCGGAGATGGATTCGTTCGCCGGCTGGGTCGCCGGCTTCGCCGATCAGGCGGTCGCGCTGGAGCCGCCCGAGCTTCGGGATGCGGTGGTGGCACGGTTGCGCGCGCTCGCGGGGAGAGCACGTGCCGGCTGAACGCACCACGGAGCGGCTGAAGCGCATCCTCGTGCTCGTGCCTTGGGTGATCGCGCACCCAACCGCGACCGTCGACGAGGTGTGCGAGCGCTTCGGCATCACGCGAGAGGAGCTCGCGAGCGACGTCGACGTGCTGATGATGTGCGGCCTGCCGCCGTTCGGGCCCGGCGACCTCATCGAAGCGTTCA
Source organism: Actinomycetota bacterium (assembly GCA_035307625.1). Taxonomy (GTDB): domain Bacteria; phylum Actinomycetota; class AC-67; order AC-67; family AC-67; genus AC-67. Next base: position 784 of record DATGHY010000229.1, on the reverse strand, counting down.
TCGAGGAAGACCATGTGCAGATCGGGATGGCCGATTACCTCGCGAGGCCGCCGCGCTTGACGCGCGCGGAGGCGATCGCGCTCCTGGTCATGGGCCGCGCGGTCGCGGCGCTCCCAGGTCTCGAAGAAGCGGAGTCCCTGCGCAGCGCTCTCGGCAAGCTCGCCGGGGCCGTGTCGCCCGGAGAAGCCGAGCGCGCGTCCGAGCTGGCCGACGCAGTTGCCGTGGAGCTCGGCGCGACCGGCGACGACCTCCTCGCCGAGCTGCGCCGCGCGGTGGACGAACGCGCGCGCTTGCGCATCGAGTACTACTCGTCGGGCCGCGACGAGATGACCGAGCGCGAGGTGGATCCGTTGCTCTTGTGCGCGTCGCTCGGGTATTGGTACGTGATCGCGATCGACCACCTCAGCGGCGAAGAGCGGACGTTCCGCGTCGACCGGATCCGCGGCGCCTCTGCGACCGGCGGATCGTTCGTCCCCCCCGAAGGCTTCGACCCGTCGCGGTACCTCGATGGGCCTTTCTTCACGCCGTCGCCGCGCGATCTGCTGGTCACGCTCGAGCTCGACCCTGCGGCCGCGTGGATCCGTGAAGTCGTTCCGTTCGAGAACGAGAAGGAGCTTCCCGGCGGGCGGTTCCGGATCGAGCTGCGCACGCCGCATTTCGCCTGGCTGGTGCGGATCCTCCTCACCGCGGGAGAGGCAGCGACCGTCGCGGACCCGCCGGAGCTACGCGACGCAGTACGGGAGTCTGCTGTGCGCGCGCTCGCGCGCTACGAGCGCTGATCGTC
>DATGHY010000228.1:0-3822 GCA_035307625.1 Actinomycetota bacterium | reverse complement strand
CGCGCCTCTACGACTCGGTGCTGTTCCAAGTGCGCGCGCTCGCGCGCGGCGCGGCCGGCGTGGTGCTCGGCCCGACGAGCCACCGCTCGCGGTACTACGGCAAGGGGCACCCGACGTTGCGCGCGCGCGAAGCTATGCAGCGCGAGATCGCCGAGCGCCACGGCTTCCCGTTCGTCAGCTCATGGGACATCGTCGAGCCGAACGCCGATCGCCTGAATCCCGACGGGATCCATTGGCCCCACATCGCGCACCAAGACGTAGCTGAAGCGCTCAGCGATCGCTTGATCGCGCAGCTTCGTGCCGAAGAACCTCGGCCCGAGCCGCCCTCGTTCTAGTCGATCACGCGGCGCAAGAAGCCGCGCATCGCCATCCACATCAAGAGCGCGAAGAGAGCAAGCAGCGCGCCGAAGAACGCCCACGGGTGCATGTGTGGCACTGCCGGCGTCAGCGCAGTGCGGAGCCCCTCGCTGATGTATACGAGCGGGTTGATCAGAACCAGGATCTGCAGCCACAGGATCGGGTGCAGCCGGGCCCAGGGGTAGTACACGCATCCGAGGAACGTGACTGGGATGACGATCAACGCGAATACCAGTCCGATCTGGCGCGGGTTCGCGACGGTTCCGATCGCCATGCCGAGCGCGCTCGAGACGAGCCCCGCGAGGAGGAACACTCCGATCAGAAGCGGCCAGTTGTTCACGTGCACGGATACAGGCGTCGACGGGATCAGATAGACGAACGGGAAGACCACCAATCCGGCGACCATGGCCTGGACGGCGCTGAACACGATCTTCTCGATCGCGACGGCCGCCGTTGGCAGCGGGGCCATCACACGATCCTCGATCTCTCGGGTCGCGCCGAACTCCATAACCAGCGGAAGCGCCACCGCCGAGATCCCGTTGAAGATGATCGCGGACCCGATCAGCCCAGGCACGATGATCGTTGCGAACGAGATCCCGCCGCCTGACTGGAATTGTTGGCCGATCTTCGGGAAGACGTACGCAAACACGAACACGAACAGGAACGGGTTCATGATCGTCCGCATCGAGAGCTGGAACGCTTCGCGTCGCGCGACGATCAAGTCGCGCCGGATCAAGCCCCAGAATGCGCGCGCGTACATGGACCGCCGCGCCGGCGGGCTCAGAGTCACCGCCTCGCTAGTCACGAAGATCCCTCCCCGTCAGCGAGATGAACACCGTCTCCAGGGTCGGTTTCGTCATCGTCATGTCCTTCAGGCCGCCTGCGGCGTTCGCCTCTGCCAAGATCCGGGGCAACGCGCCATCCTCCGACCCGGTCAGAACCCGGATCGAATCCCCAGACGGTTGCGCAGAAGCGACGCCGGGGACCGCGCGAAGCCGCTCCACCAAGGCATCGTTGGGCGCTTCGAGCCGTAGTTCGATCACGGTTTCCGCAGAGAGGCTTCGCTTGAGAGCGTCCGGCGTGTCGAGCACGAGGATCTGGCCGTGATCGATGATCGCAACGCGGTCGCAGAGGCTGTCCGCCTCTTCCATGTAATGCGTCGTGAGGAAAACCGTGATGCCGCGCGCGTGCATGCCTTCGATCATCTCCCAGAGCGCGAGGCGGCTCTGCGGGTCGAGACCGGCGGTCGGCTCGTCGAGGAAGAGTACCGACGGGTTGTGCGCGATCGCACGCGCGACCTGCACCCGCTGCGCCATCCCGCCCGATAGCTCGTCGGGGAACGCACCGGCGCGCTCGCTCAAGCGGAAGTCGGCGAGCAGCTGGTCGGCGCGCCCCCACGCTTCCTTCGGTTGCAGACCGAAGTACATCGCGTGCATCGCGAGGTTCTCGCGGATCGTAAGCGAGCGGTCCAGCGTGCGGAACTGTGTCACGACGCCGATCGACCGCTTCACGGCTGGGGCATCCCGACGGACGTCGATACCGTTGACGGTTACGCGGCCGGATGATGCCTTGACTCGCGTCGTGCAGACGCCGACCGTCGTCGTTTTCCCTGCGCCGTTCGGTCCGAGCAGCCCGAAGATCTCACCGCTTCGCACCTCGAGGTCGATGCCCTTCAGAGCCTCGACCAGGCTTCCGCGACGCGAATAAACTTTGACGAGCTTCTCGATGACGATGCCTGAGCCGGCCACGGCTCCTATTATCCGACGATGCCGCGATGCACGCGCGGCAGGACGCTTCGGAAGGATCATCGAGCATGGGCGCGGGGTTAACTTCGGCCGAACTCTCGGCGGCGGATGCGCGCGCGATCGCATTGCGCGCGCAAGGCTTCCTGCAGCCCCGGCCCGCGCGCGTGGATCTGCGCGGACTCCGTCGCTTCGTCGACCGGGTGAAGGTCGTCCAGATGGATTCGGTCAATGTGCTCGTGCGCGCGCACTATTTCCCTGCGTTCTCGCGGCTCGGGCCGTATGCGAATGAGCAGCTCGACGCGATGGCCTACAAGCGGCGGGAGCTGTTCGAGTACTGGGGCCACGAAGCGTCGCTCATGCCGGTCGAGCTGTACCCGTTGATGCGCGCACGGATGGAGGCGGCGAAGCGCGGCGAGCTATGGCGGGGAATCGCGCGGTTCGCCGACGAGAACAAGAAGTACATCGACGCCGTGCTTGGCGAGGTGCGTGACCGAGGGCCGCTCGCCGCGTCGGATCTGAGTGAGAAGGGCGCGCGCAGCGAGAAATGGTGGGGGTGGGCGCCGGGGAAGTCGGCGCTTGAGTGGCTGTTCTGGACCGGCGCGCTGACCACGGCGTCGAGACGCAACTTCGAGCGCGTGTACGACCTTCCCGAGCGCGTGATACCGGCGGACGTGTTGGGCGCGCAGGCGCCGGGGGAGGAAGAGTCGAACCGCAGGCTGCTCGACATGAGCATCGTCGCGTTGGGGGTGGCAACGGCAAGGGATCTGGCCGATTACTTCCGCATCAAGGTGCCCGATGCGCGGTCGCGCATCGGCGAACTGGTTGAGGAGGGCCGCTTGCAGCCGGCGATCGTCGAGGGCTGGAAGGACGAGGCGTTCGTCGATCCGGCGGCGAAGGTGCCGCGGCACGCCGAAGCCCGCGCGTTGGTGGCGCCGTTCGATCCGATCGTTTGGGAGCGCGCGCGAACGCATCGGCTGTTCGATTTCCATTACCGCATCGAGATCTACACGCCCGCGCAGAAGCGCGTGCACGGCTACTACGTGGTGCCGTTCCTCCTGGGCGACACGCTGGTTGCGCGCGTGGATCTCAAGGCCGACCGCAAAGCGAAGGTCCTGTTGGTTCACGCCGCCTTCGCGGAGGCCGGACGGGATCCGTCCGCGATCGCCGAGCCGCTCGCGGCGGAGCTACAAGACCTCGCGCGATGGTTGGGGTTGGAGAAGATCCGGACGGGGTCGCGCGGGAACCTAGCGCGCGCGCTGCGCGCCGCGCTTCGACGGGTCGGCTAAGTCTTCAGCGGGTCGGGGATCGTGGGCGGCCGGATCACGGGCGAGTTGATCGTGATGCCGCTCGAGCCGCCCGGATGCGACTGGTGGTACTTCACGCCGAAGAAGATCGCGGCGGCGATGACCGCCACGATGATGAAGGCCTTGGCCATACGACCATCATCCGCCCTCCGCCCCAAAGTCACAAGGGGTTGTCGCGCCGGAAGGTTATGCTCCGCACGGATGGAGGAGATCGTTTTCCAGGTCGACGGCCCGCTCGATCTCGGGCTGACGCTCGGGCACCTCCCCCGCGGGGCGTACGACCCACGGCACCTGATCGACGCGGACGGCTTCTGGCGTGCGACGCGCACGGCGGACGGGCCGGCAACGTTGAACATCCGCGCAACCGAGAAGGGGGTGCGCGCTCGCGCCTGGGGTCCCGGCTCGGTGGTTGCACT
>DATGHY010000227.1:0-9875 GCA_035307625.1 Actinomycetota bacterium | reverse complement strand
CGTTGGACTCGCTGCCCTCCTCCTCGATCAGCGCGCGGATCTCGTCGTAGTTCTCAGGCCGCAAACCGGTCGTTCCCACCACGACATCGACCGCGTGCCGCACGCACCAACGCACGTTGTCCATCACCGAGGTTGGATGGGTGAAATCGACCGCCACGTCGACCTCTGCCTGGCTGAGCATGTCGATCTCTTCACTCACCTTGACCGAGCCGTTCGCTTGCTCACCCGTCGAGATCACCTCGCCCGAGGCATTCGCATCGACGGCTGCTACGAGCACGGTCTCGGGATCCTGTTGGATCGCGCGGCACACCTCGCGGCCCATCCGGCCGAGTGCGCCGAGAACGCCGACGCGGATCACGCGGCAGCTCCCACGAAGCTGCTCACGTCCACACCGAGCGCAGGCCCGAGGATGACGAGGGACCAGGGCGCTCCACCAAGCACATCGGCCGCAACGTGCCGGATGTCGTCGAGCGTGACCGACTCCACACGCGCGATCATCTCTTCCGTCGTCATGATCTCACCGAGACACAGCTCGCTCTTCCCCAGATGCGACATCTGCGCTCCGGGCTCTTCCATGGATAGCACGAGACTGCCGCGCACGTGTCCAACCGCGCGCGCGAGCTCCTGATCGGTGATCCCCGACGTGGTGACCGCGTCGAGCTGCTCGCGGATGATGGACAGCACTTCGGCGACGTTCTCCGTCGAGCAGCCGGCATAGATGTTGAACATCCCCGTCTCGTTGTACCCCATGTGGCCGGACGAGACCGCGTACGCCAATCCCCGCTTCTCGCGGATCTCCTGAAACAGCCGTGACGACATCCCGCCGCCGAGGATCACGTTGAGCAGCCCGAGGGCCCAGCGGCGCTCGTCGCCGCGAGGGATGCCTTGCGTCCCATAGACGAGATGCGCCTGCTCGATATCGCGCTCGTGCACGAGCAGCTTCCCCGCCGCGGCCGGGGGTGGACCCGGCGTGCGCATCGCGCGCGGCGTTGCCTGCGCGCCGAAGGCGCGGTCGACGAGGTCGAGGATCTGCGCGTGCTCCACTTGACCCGAGGCGGCGACGACGATGTTGTCGCCCGTGTAGTAGCGGTGGAAGAAGCCGGCGATCGAGTCGCGGGACATCTGCTCGACGGTCTCCGGCAGGCCTTGCACGCGGCGGCCGAGCGGATGGTCCGGCCACATCGTCTCGTGGAACACGTCGAAGACGATGTCGTCCGGCGTGTCCTCGTGCATCGCGATCTCTTCGAGCACGACGGAGCGCTCCGCCTCGACGTCGTCCGCGAAGAGCGAAGCGTTCTGAACCAGATCGGCGATCGTCCCGAGCGCCAACTCGAGATCTTCGCCCAGCGTGCGCGCGTGGAAGCACGTCAGCTCGCGCGTCGTGAACGCGTTGATATCGCCGCCGATCGCATCGAACGACTCGGCGATCTCCTGCGCGCTTCGCGTCGGGGTTCCTTTGAAGAGCAGATGCTCGAGGAAGTGCGTCGCGCCGTTCAGCTCGGCCGACTCGTCACGTGATCCGGTTCCGACCCACGCGCCGATCGATACGGAGCGCGCGCCTTCAAGCCGCTCGCTCACGACGCGAACGCCCGAAGGAAGCACCGTCCGGTCGAACCCCATGTCGCGTCCCCCGAGCGTTGCGCTTGTCTTATTCGCCCCCGCCGGAACCGCCGTCACCGCGGTCGCGCCGCGGCCGGCGGTCGCGGTCGCGACCACCTCGCCCGCGATCACGGTCGCGGTCACGGTCGCCACCTTCGCGCGGCTTGCGCTCCGGTCCGTCGTACCGCTCGCCCGTGTCGGGGTTGATCGGCGAAAGAGAGATCTTGCCGAGCGCCTCGTCGACCTTCTGCACCTCGACCTCGATCGCGTCTCCGATGTGGTACGTGCCTTCGATCTTCTCGATCCGCTGGCCGAAGCCGAGCTTCGAGATGTGGACGAGCCCGTCTTTCGAGGAACCGGGCACGGCGACGAACAAGCCCAGGCCCTCGCGGACGCCGACGATCTTCCCCGGGAAGCGCAGCCCCGGCTCTGGCATGACGGGGTTCGCGATCATCTCGATCATCTGGCGCGCTTGCTCCGCGCCGTCGCCACCCTTGGACGCGATGAAGATGCGTCCGTCGTCTTGGATATCGATCTCGGCGCCGGTTTCGGCCTGGATCTCGTTGATCTTCTTGCCCTTCGGGCCGATCACTTCGCCGATCTTGTCGACTGGGATCTGGACGGTGATGATCTTCGGCGCGTACGAGGACAGCTCGCTGCGCGGCGACCCGATCGTGGACTTGATCACGTCGAGGATCTGCATGCGTGCCGTCTTCGCCTGGTCGAGCGCGCGCCCAAGCACATCGGCGGGGATACCGGTGAGCTTCGTGTCGAGCTGCAACGCCGTGACGAAGTCCTTCGTACCGGCGACCTTGAAGTCCATGTCGCCGTACGCGTCCTCCGCGCCGAGAATGTCCGTCAAGGTCACGTACTCACCGTTCTCGTAGATCAACCCCATCGCGATACCGGCGACCTTGTCGTAGATCGGCACGCCGGCGTCCATCAGCGCGAGCGTCGACCCGCACACGCTCGCCATCGATGTCGAGCCGTTCGATGAAAGCACCTCGGACACGACGCGGATCGCGTACGGGAACTCGTCCTCCGGGGGGACGACGGGCAGCAGCGCGCGCTCAGCGAGCGCGCCGTGGCCGATGTCACGTCGCTTCGGCGCGCGTAACGGCCGCGTCTCACCCGTCGAGAAGGGCGGGAAGTTGTAGTGGTGCATGTACCGCTTCTCTTCTTCGGGATCGAGCGTGTCGATCATCTGCGTCATCCGCATCATCCCGAGCGTGGCGATCGACAAGACCTGCGTCTCACCGCGCTGGAAGAGACCGGTGCCGTGCGCGCGCGGGATGAGGTTCACCTCAGCCGAAAGCGGCCGGATCTCGTCGACCTTGCGGCCGTCGATGCGCAGCCCGTCGGTGACGATGCGCTTGCGCACCAGCTTCTTCGTCATCGCCCGGAAGGCCGGAGAGAACTCCTTCTCGCGCTCCGCGAAGGACTCGTCCGCACTGAGGGATTCCTTCATGCGCGCCTTGATGTCGTCCAGCTTGGTTTCGCGCTCAGCCTTGTCTGCGATCGTCAGCGCCTCAGCCAGCTCGGTCCCGACGAGCGCGTTCGCTCGCTCGAACACATCCTCGCCGTACTCGGGGAAGGTCGGGAACTCGCGCTTCGGTTTCGCCGCGACCTTCGCGAACTCGTTCTGGAACTCGCACAGCTCACGGATGTAGCGCTTGGCCTCTTCGAGGCCTTGCGCGACGACTTCTTCCGTCGGCGACTGGTGGCCGGCCTTGATCAGGAACCACGCGTTATCGGTGGCCTCAGCCTCAACCATGATGATCCGCACTTCGCCGTCGGCATTGAGTCCGCCGGCAAGCGCGAGGTCGAACGTGCACTCTTCGATCTCCTGATACGTGGGGAACGGCACCCACCGTCCGTCTTTGAAGCCGAGTCGCAGCCCGGCGATCGGACCTTCGAACGGCATGCCGGCGAGCATCACGGCCATCGAAGCTCCCGTGATCGTCACGACGTCGAATGGGTTCACGTGGTCGACGGACAAGATGGTTGCGATCACTTGGACCTCGTTGCGGAAGCCTTTCGGGAACGACGGTCGCAGCGGACGGTCGGTCAGCCGTGCGGTGAGGATCGCCGTTTCCGACGCGCGCCCCTCGCGACGGAAGAAGCCCCCGGGGATCTTTCCCGCGGCGTACATGCGCTCTTCAACGTCGACCGTCAGCGGGAAGAAATCGAACTGCTCCTTCGGCTCGGACGACGCGACCGCCGTCACGAGCACTTCTGTTTCGCCGAGTGTGATCAGGACGGCGCCGTCGGCGAGACCGGCGAGACGGCCGGCCTCCAAACGGAAAACGCGTCCGTCGATGTCACGCTCGAGCGTGAATGGGTGGATGTTTGCCATGGCAGATGAACCTCCTGGTTCTCTCGGGCTCGGTGCGCCCGATCTGCCCGGCTGGTCGGTTCGGTCCTTAGGGCCAGTGCTCGGTTGTGAGCTTCTTGCACGCGCCGCGCGCAAGCTGCTCGCGACCGAAAACTGACCGCCTTACCTTCCATCCGGGCGGATGGACGTTTCTCTCTTGGGTGCCCTCCCCTTCCTCGATCGACCCTCTCGATCGACCAAAGCCTTCATACAACAGAGGGGCGGATCTCCGCCCCTCCAACCTTACCGCCTGATGCCCAGCCGCTCGATCAGGGCTCGATACTTCGCTACGTCTTGGCGTCTGACGTAGTCGAGGAGCCGCTTGCGCTTCCCGACCATCTTGAGCAGCCCTCGCCGTGAGTGATGGTCCTTGGTGTGAGCCTTGAAATGCTCGGAGAGGTCGTTGATGCGGCGGGTGAGCAGCGCGATCTGGACTTCGGCCGAGCCGGTGTCGCGCTCGTTCAGTCGGAAGTCGGAGATGATGGGTTGCTTGTCTTGCGTGGAAAGTCCCATAGCGAAGTGCCCGCAGGGTATCAGACGCCTCTGACCAGGGCAAACGCTTCCGCAGGGCTCGTTCGCTTCGCATTTCTGTAACGCGGGTCACCCTTTCGCCGATAGCCAAGATGAGCGGCTACACGAGAGGGAGGGATCCATGAAGCTCGGACCGATCAAATCCATCCTTGGCAAGAAGACGGTTATCTGGGGCGCCGGCCTCGCGCTGGTGCTCGGTGGGAGCGTCGGGATGCGGTCACTGGTGGGGTCCGTTCACCACGGCCACGATACCGTGAAGGGCGCGACGATCAGCTCCGAGACGGTAGACCCGTCGGTTTCGGAGAGCCCGGACCCAAGCGAGTCGCCCGAGCCGACCGAGTCTCCGGAGCCGACGGAGACCCCCACGCCGGAGGTTACACACAGCCCCGACGCGAACGAGAACGACCAGGGCGACATCAACGAGAACGACCAGGGCGACAACCAGCAAGGCGACGCGAACGATGTCGAGCAGAACGACCAAAATGAGACTCCCTCAGTAACACCTACCCCGGAGCCCGACCACTCCGGAGACAGCTCCGGCACGGATTCAAGCGGCGGCGACTCTGGGTCGACCGGCTCGAGCGATGGCGGCAGCGGTAGCGGCACCGGAGACTGATCCGGGGTTGATCTGACGAGAGCGCGCCTTCGGGCGCGCTCTCACGTTCAAGGAGCCGGCGTATCGACATCCTTACCTACTCTTCATCCGTAAACCTAGAGATGCGACCAGGAGACGCCGATTATCCAGTGATGGCACCTCGACCGCGCGGCCACCTCAGAGCCTCTTTCGACGCGACCTCGATTCCGGACGTAACGGACGCTCCAGCCGCAACGATTGAACAGCAGGAGACGTACGCGCTCGTCGAGCGCGCGCGCTCCGGAGATCGGGAGGCGTACGCGATGCTGTTCGACCGGTTCCACGACGAGATCTACCGGTTCGCCACCAGGCGCATCGGTGACCCGGTCGTGGGCCAAGACGCGGCGGCCGACACGTTCGCCGATGCATTCCGCGCCATCCAGAAATTCGAGCAAACCGGTGCGCCGTTCGAAGCGTGGCTCTACACGATCGCGCGCCGGCGGATCGTCGACCATGTGCGTGTGCGCGCGCGTCACGACCACGCACAACTCCCTGAAGACGAAGTGAGCACACCGCCGGCTAATGGGCATGAGGCGTCGGTGATCGACTCGATGCTGTTGCGCGCGTTGATCGCGCGCTTACCCGATGCCGAGCGCGATGTCGTCGAGCTGCGGTTCATGGAGGACCTGGACGTCGAGCAGACCGCGCTGCGCCTCGGTAAGCAGCCCGGTGCGGTTCGAGTCGCGCAGCACCGCGCGCTGACGAAGCTCCGCACGATGATGCATGAGGACATGACATGACCGGGCGCGATCCTTTGATCGATGCGATCCGTGCGGCCGGCGAGGTTCCGCCGCCGCCGGACCGCGACGCCGCTTTCGCGCGCGCCATGCAGCCGGTGTTGATGCCGTCTCGCCGCCGCCTGAGCCGCTCGTTCATCGCGTTGTTCGCAGCGGCGCTCCTCGCGGCACCGGCCGCCGTGTTCGCCGCGCACGAGACGCACACGCGCGCCGCCGTCGACACACCGATCGTTTCCGAGCGGCCCGACCCCGGCAGCCCGATCCATTCTGAGATCGACGACGCCACGCTCAGGCGACAGATCTCGGACTCTCGCGAGTCCGTGCACCAGGGTGCGGCAACCACCACGTCGGACGATGACGGCACGATCACTTCAGGAGGAGCCGACGATCACTCCGGTCCGGGACCATCGCCGAGCGCTTCTGACGACTCCAGTAACAGCGGTCCCGGGGGCGGCGACGATCAACCAAGCGTCTCTCCCACGCCCACGGAGTCATCCGGGTCTACAGGATCAGGCGACGGATCGATCTCGCCCAGCGGCGGCTCTTCGGATGGTTCGTCGGACGGCGCCTCCTCCGGCTCGCACTAGATCCCGAGCAGCCCCCGCGCCTGGTCGACGTCGGCGTGCATCTGCGTCACGAGATCGTCGACGTTCGTGAACCGAAGCTCGTCGCGAAGCCGGTGCGTGAACTCGATCTCGATCGTCTCGTCGTACAAGTCTTGGTCGAAATCGATGATGTAGGCCTCGACGATCGGCGTGTCGCGGTCCCCGAAGGTCGGGTTCAGGCCGACGTTGACAACGGCCGGAAAGCGTTCACCCTTCCGCCGCATCCACCCGGCGTACACGCCGAGCTTCGGCAATATCATGTGGTCGTGCACGGCGAGGTTGGCGGTCGGGAAGCCGAGGTCGTGCCCGCGCGCGGATCCGTGCTCGACCGTGCCCTCCAAGACGTAGGGCCGATCGAGCTCTTCCGCGACCTGTTCCATGTCGCCTTCTGCGATGTGCTTGCGGATCAAGCTCGATGACACGACCTCGTCCCCGCGATCCAGCTGCAACGCGAAGATCGTCACACCGAAACCGAACTTCTTGCCGAGATCGCTCAGCGTTTCGATCGTGCCGGCCTGTTGGTGCCCGAAGCGGAAGTTCGCACCGACGACTACGTGCGCACACCCGAGGCCGTCGACGAGAACCGCCCGAACGAACTCCTCGGGCGACATGTGCCGCATCGAATCGTCGAACTCGAGGACGACGAGCGCTTTGATCCCTACCTCGCCCATGACGCGCGCGCGCTGCCCGAGCGTCGTGATCAACGGCGGCTCGCTCCCCGGCGCGATGACGGCCAGCGGATGCCGGTTGAACGTCACCACGACCGGCGTCGCGTTCAGCTCCGTTGCTTTGTCGATCACCGTCCGCATCAGCGCTTGATGCCCTTTGTGGACGCCGTCGAACACGCCGATCGACACGACTGCCGGCCGAACCGCAGGCGGAACAGCGGCGAGCCCGTTGTAGAGAGCTATCCCGTCAGAACGCACAGCGACCGCGCTTCTCCTTCTCGGTCCTCGGCCATCGCGAGCAGCCCCTCGGGACCGTATACGGCGTACACGCCATCGATACCGCCGGGCTCCAGTGGTTTGCCGTGAACGAGCGCGCGGGCGCCCGCTTCATCCACCGACCGCCGAGGATACCCGGCGACCGCTGCTTCCATCGGTTGAAGCACGCTCTCCGAAACACCTGACACGGGGATCGCCTCGGCATCGGTGAACGCCCCGACCTTCGTCCTGCGCAGCGCCGATACGTGCGCACCGACCCCCAACACCTCTCCGATGTCCGCGACGAGCGATCTGATGTAGGTCCCTTTCGAACACCGCACGCGGAACCGTGCGTGCGCGCGCTCACCCCCCTCGAACGCCTCGAGCGCCAGCGCATCGACTCGGACGCGCCGCGGCTCGCGCGCGACATCCTCCCCCCGCCGCGCCTTCTTATATAACGCCTCCCCGCCGACCTTGATCGCACTCACCATCGGGGGGACTTGATCGATGTCTCCCATGAATCTCGAGAGCACGCCCCGCACATCGTCCTCCGAGAGACCCGACGCATCCTTCTCGGAGATGACGTCCCCCTGTGCGTCGAGCGTCGTCATCGTCACGCCGAAGATGGCTTCGGCCGCGTACTCCTTGTCCGCATCCTCGACGAAGCGCAGCAACCGGGTCGCGCGCCCGACCCCGACAACGAGCACACCGGTCGCCCCCGGATCGAGCGTGCCGGCGTGACCTACACGCCGCTCGCCCAAGATCCGACGGCACATCGCGACCACGTCGTGGGAGGTCACGCCGGCTTGTTTGTCGATCACGAGCAGCCCGTTCATGCGCCCCGCAGGGCGGTGGCGATCTCGTCGATCGTCGCGTGCGGGTTGCCGTCGGAAGACGTGTACCCCGCTGCAAGCGCATGGCCGCCGCCGCCGAACTTCGTTGCGACCGCGCCAACGTCGGACGCGCCCTTGGACCGCATCGAGACGCGGTATCGGCCGTCGTCCTGTTGCTTCAGCACGACGGCGACGTCGGCGCCGTCCGTGGTACGAACGAGATCGATCAGCGCTTCGATGTCCTCCAGACCGACCTGCGCGCGGGAGAGATCCTCGGTCGTAACCCAGGTCCATACGAGGCTCGCATCGGGCCGAACCTCGAGCTTATCGAGCGCGGTTGCCGCAAGACGCAGATATCCAACCGGATGCGTGTTGTAGATCGTCTGCGTGATCTCGACGTGCGGCGCGCCGGCCGCGAGCAGCTCGGCCGTGATCCGGTGCACATCCGGCGTCGTGTTGCGGTATTGGAACCGCCCGGTATCAGTGACGATGCCCGTGTACAGGCACGAGGCCATATCCGCATCGATCGTGACTCCCATCCGCGTGAGAAGCTCGTACACGATGACGGCACTCGCTGCGGCATCCGGATCTACGAGGTTGATCGAACCGAACCGGTCGTTCGACACGTGGTGATCCACGACGAGCAGCCATTTCGACGCGCGCGCGTTCGCTTCCAGTGAGCCCAACCGCTCGAACGAGCCCGCATCAAACGTGATCATCAGATCGGGTGCGGCCGGGAAGCTCTCCGGCGGCGAAAGCAGATCGAGCTTCGGCAGATAGGTGTAGTGAGGCGGGATCGTGAACGGGTCGCTCCCCCACGACGCAATCGTCTTCGTACCACGCTCGTTCAGCGCGATCGTCAGAGCAAGTAAGGATCCGAGCGCGTCCCCGTCGGGGCCGAGGTGGCATGCCAATGCAACCTGCTCGGCGCCCGCGATCGCATCGAGCGCGCGACCCCAATCTGCCTCCGTGATGCTCACCGCTCGTCTTCACCTCTGTGCAGCTCCGCGATGATGCCGTCGAGACGCGCAGTCCGATCGGGTACTGGGTCCGGCACGAACTCGAGCGTCGGCGCATATCGCAAGCGGACTTCGTGAGCGACTGCCGCGCGCAGGTGCTTCGTCGCGCGCTCGAGCGCATCTTTGCTCGCTGCCCGCTCTACCGGCTCGCCGAGCACCGTGTAGTACGCCTTCGCCTGGCGTAAGTCGCGAGAGAGGGTTACCTCGGTGATCGTCACGAACCCCAACCCGGGGTCTCGGAGGCGCTCGACTTCAGCCGCGAGCACCTCTTTGATCGCCGCACGCACGCGCTCGGCGCGCGGGTAGGAACGCGGGCCGCTCATGCGTCCTCCGGAGACAGCACGTTCACCGACGCGTGCAAGAGCTCCACGCCGGGATGTGTTTCGACACGCCGCTCGACTTCACCGAGCAACCGTTTCGCGTGGAAGACCGTGTCGGCGATCACCGACACGCCGACGGTCGCGCGCTGGCGCAGATCCTGATGGTCGACCTCTGCGACCGCGCAACGGAACTTCTGGTGCAACGCCGACTCCAACGTCCGCACGACCGAGCGTTTGTCCTTGAGGGACGTGCTCTCCGGGAGGCGTAAGTCGTAGCGCGCAACGCCCACGAACATGCTT
>DATGHY010000226.1:0-34565 GCA_035307625.1 Actinomycetota bacterium | reverse complement strand
TGGAGTGGGCGTCGGCGTCGGTGTGGGGGTAGGGGTCGGCGTCGGTGTCGGAGTGGGCGTCGGCGTTGGAGTGGGCGTCGGTGTCGGTGTGGGGGTAGGGGTCGGCGTCGGTGTGGGTGTTGGAGTCGGCGTCGGGGTAGGCGTGGGAGTCGGGGTAGGCGTGGGAGTGGGGGTTGGCGTGACTGTCGGCGTGGGTGAAGGGGACGGCGGTGTTGGGATCGGGTAGATCTGCGTCCAGGTTCCGGCCGCGGGGTCGATCTGGATGTCTGTCTCCCAGTAATGCGAACCCGATCCGGCACCGAGTGGACCAGAGTCCTTCAAGCGAACTTGGTAGATGTTCAAGTAACCGGCGGTCGTGTCGGGCGTGATGCTTGCGATGAACGAGTTAAGGTTTCCGTCAAGTGCTCCGAGCGTCACAACCGGATTCGGCGAAGAGTTGATCGGCGCCGGCGCGCTCGAGTTCGGGAACGCAGTGCTCGCACTAGCGGAGCCGACGGTCCAAAGGGAAGTGTTCGGTTGTGAGTGATCCGGCCGAGCGAACAAGAGGTTCGCCTTCGTGGCGTTCGCGTCGGGACCAGTTGTCGCGACTGCGTAATCGGCGATGTGATTGAGGTTCGAGCCGCCGGTCAGCAGCGTACCGGTCGAGTTGTAGAACTGGATGTGTCCATAGGGCGGGGCGGCGTTCGGATCTGGTTCCCACGGCGGATCGGCAGCGAACGCCAATCTCGCCAGTGTGAATGTGAAGAGAGCTGCGACGAGCAATAGTGGAACCAACCGACGGATCCGCTTCTTGATCGTCACTGCAACCCCGTCCTCACAGGCCTCTTCACCAGGCATGCCGTTATCGCCTTAGGACTGAGGCCTATCGGCAACGTACCTAGGCTTTCGGGCGCCGCTTGAAGGGTCAACGGCTGATGCCAACCGTTCACCTTCGCGGCACCCAAAGTTCCTCGTTCTGTGACTGTTGATGACGATGGGGGAGGACCTGTCGATTCGCGGGCTGCTCGTTCGTCTTCAGGGTGAAAGCGCGAAAACTTCGCGCGCGAAGGGGGTCGGTCATGCCGAAGTTCATGTTGCTGATCTACGGCGATGAGAAAGCGCGTCCCGAGCCGGGCAGCGCCGCTTTGAACGAGGAAGGCGCGAAGTACGAAGTGTTCACCAAGTCGATCGTCGAGACTGGGAACTTCCTCGACGGCGACCCATTCCTGCCCACGGTTACGGCCAAGACCGTGCAGGTGCGGAACGGCAAGACCAAGACGTCGAGCGGTCCTGCGGACACAGCCAAAGACCAGCTGCAGGCGTACTACAAGGTCCAAGCCGAGGACGAAGCGCAGGCTATAGAGATGGCTTCGCGGATCCCAGGCGCGCTGTACGGGACCATCGAGGTTCGCCCGGTCGTGATGTTCGAGTAAGGCATCCTGTTGCCGAACCGGGGTCCTTTCGGGGCCCCGGTTTCGTTTCCTGCCCACCCGCGTTCACCGAGAGTTCACGGTCGTTCCGCCAAAGGCTGGTGTTTCCCGCCTTACGGTCTGGAACCATCATGACGATGACACCCGTTGCAACGGCGAGGATCCTCATCGTTGAGGATGAGTCAACGCTGGCCGACGCGATGCGATACGGGCTGGAGCGCGAAGGCTTCCGCTGCTCCGTCGCAAACGACGGCGCCGTCGCGCTGTCGCGGTTCGAAGCCGATCAGCCCGACCTCGTGCTGCTTGATCTGATGCTGCCGGGCCTGGCAGGAGAAGATGTGTGCCGCGCGATCCGGAAGTCCGGCTCGACGCCGATCATCATCGTCAGCGCGAAGACGTCGGAGGTCGACCGCGTGCTCGGTCTCGAGCTCGGCGCCGACGACTACATCACGAAGCCCTTTAGCTCTCGCGAGCTCATCGCGCGCGTGCGAACCGTGTTGCGCCGCTCCGGCGTGTCCGCGGACGTGACGGGCCCATCGGTCCTTGAAGCAGGGCCCGTGCGTCTCGACATCGAGAAGCACGAGGCACGGGTCAATGGAGATGTGGTCGCGCTGCCCCCCAAGGAGTTCATGCTGCTCGAATGCTTGATGCGGCGCACGGGCAAGCTGTGCACGCGCGATGCGTTGATCGGCGATGTGTGGGGAACCGACTACTTCGGCGATACGCGGACTTTGGACGTCCATATCAAGCGGTTGAGGGCTAAGATCGAAGACGATCCGCGGAAACCTCGCTACCTTCGAACCATCAGGGGTCTCGGATACAAGTTCGAGCCCTAAGAAGCGCCTAAGAAGGAGCCGTCTTGGCAGATCAGCCGCTAGCGGTTATCGACGTCGGCTCTAACTCGGGCCGCGTCGTGGTCCTGCGGCTTCACGGGGCGCACATAGAGATCCTGGCCGACGCGCGCGCCCCGCTCCGCCTCGCGGCCGAGCTGAAGGGCGGAAAGCTTCGGTCGTCTGCGATCGAGCGGACGGTGGCTGCCGTGCGGGATTTCCGCGCGGTCGCCGAAGGTGCGGGCGCCGCGCGGGTCATCGCCGTCGCCACGTCTGCCGTGCGTGAGTCGGCCAATGCGAGTGAGCTCATCGACGCGGTCGCGCGCGCAACGGGGATCGACGTCGAGATCATCGACGGCGAGGAAGAGGCGCGCTACTCGTTCCTCGGCGCGGTCCACGGTCTCGCGATCGAGCATGGCACACTCGTCGACATCGGGGGCGGCAGCCTCGAGGTGACGACGTTCCGGAACAGGAAGATGACGGGGTCGTACACGCTCCCTCTTGGAGCGCTGCGATTGAGCGAACGCTTCCTGAAGGAGGATCCGCCGTCGTCAAGCGAGCTGCGCGCGTTGCGCGCGCATGTCTCGGACGCGATCAACGAGGCGGGGATCAAGCCGCTCAAGAGCTCCGAAGGGCTGATCGGAACGGGCGGCACGATCCGGAACCTCGCGAAGATGGACCGTAGGGAGAGCAACTATCCGATCCCACGCGTGCACGGGTTCGTGCTGTATGAGACCCAGATCGATCTGCTCACCGATCTCGTCGCGGCGAGACCACTCACGAAGAGGCGCCGGCTACGCGGACTGAACGCCGATCGCGCAGATTCGATCGTGGCCGGCGCGCTCGTATTGCAAACCGTGATGCGCGAGCTGGGCGCAGAAGAGTTGACTGTTTCGGGGCAGGGTTTGCGCGAGGGGATCGCGTACGACCGGCTCGGCATCGCGACCGCACCGGCGGAGGACATCCGGCGGGGATCGGTCGAAGCGCTGGTCGCGCGGTTCACGCAGTGGCAACCGGAGCGTGCCGTGCGGCGCGCAGCGATCGCGTCGGCGATCGTTGACGGTGTTCTGCCGGAGGCGAGCGCGGAGATGCTCGAGATGCTGTGGCATGCTGCGAAGATCCTCGACGTCGGCTTGAGCGTGGACTACTACAACCGAGAGGCGCACGCCGCCGACGTCGCGATCGCATCGGACCTGACCGGCTTCTCACACCGCCAGCTGGCCATCGTTTCCGCGCTGATCCGTGGCACGGAGCAGCAGATGGCGTGGGCGAAGGGCGTCGCCAGGCTGCTCGACCCCGAAGACGCCGACTTGGTTCAGCGTGCGGCCGTGGCGCTGAGCCTGGCCGACGAGATCGAGCGCCGGCTTGCGCCGGGCCTGCCCGGCATCGTTACCTGTGTGGTGCGCGCGCGCGAGATCGTGGTGCGCGCGCCCGTCGCGCCCGGCTGGTGGCTGCAGAAGAGCGAGGAGCGGTTCCGAACGGTGTTTGGCAAACGACTGCGGGTGGAGACGGCGGAATGAGCTCGTACAACGAAGAGCAGCTTCGGGGGCGCTTATTCGTCGTGGAAGGGATCGACGGGTCGGGGAAGAGCACCCAGCTCGATCTGTTGCACAAGTGGCTCGTCAGTCAGGGCTATCTCGTTGTGTTCAGCGAATGGAACTCATCGCCGATCGTGAAGACGACGACGAAGCGTGGGAAGAAGCGCCACCTGCTGTCACCGGTGTCGTTCAGCCTGATCCACGCGGCCGACTTTGCCAACCGCATCCACGCGGAGATCCTTCCCGCGTTGCAAGCCGGTGCGATCGTTCTGGCCGACCGGTACGTGTACACGGCGTTCGCGCGCGACGCGGTGCGCGGTCTGAGCAAGGACTGGTTGCGGCGGCTGTATTCCTTCGCGGTGAAGCCGACGCTCGCGTTCTACTTCGACGTTCCACTCGATGAAGCGGTGCATCGCATCATGGAGGGCCGTCCAGCCTTGAAGTACTACGAGGCGGGTATGGACCTCGATCTGGCCGACGACGAAGAGGAATCGTTCCGTATCTACCAAGGGATGATCCGCGCCGAGTACGAGCAGATCGTCAAAGAGTTCGACCTCGTTCGCATGAACGCGACCGATACCTTGGTCCGCCAGCAGAAGCAGATGCGCGAGCTCGTAAAGCCTCACTTGGCAGGCGTGATGCGCGCGGACGGCGGGAGCATCCGCGACGCGCTGAAAGAGGAAGGGCTGCTCGGCCGGTATCTGCTGGAGGCCCTGCGGAAGCAGGCGCAGGCATGACCGAGCTCAAGTTCTACGGCGACCGGCCTCCCGGGATCGAAGGCACTGCGTTGCCCGGCCGGCTCATCGTTATCGAAGGCACCGACGGAGTCGGCCGCTCGACACACATCGCACTGCTGAAGGAGTGGCTGGAGGATCGCGGGATCGCGGTGCTCGACACCGGACTGACGCGATCGGAATTAGCCGGGCCGGGCATCAAGCGCGCGAAAGAAGGGAACACCCTCGACCCGTTCACGCTGAACCTCTTTTACGCGACGGACTTCTGGGATCGGCTGGAGCGCCAGATCTTCCCCGCGTTGCGCGCCGGTATGGTCGCGCTCGCCGACCGGTACGTCTTCTCGCTGATCGCGCGCGCCGTGATCCGTGGGGTGTCCCCCGAGTGGATGGAAGACCTGTACGGGTTCGCGCTCGTGCCCGACTGCGTCATCTATCTGGACATCGATGTCGAGCACCTTCTCCCGCGCGTGATCTCGAGCACCGGCTTCGACTACTGGGAGTCGGGCCAAGACTTCCTGCCGAGCACGAGCGTGTTCGATACGTTCGTCGAATACCAGACGTGGCTGCTCGATGAATTCCGGCGTCTGGCGACGCGGCACGACTTCCACGTGATCGATGCGCGTGGTTCCGTTCCGGAGATCTTCCGCGCGATCGCGACGCAGGTCGAGGAAGTCGTCGCGGGGATGGGGCAGGACGCCCCTATCGTCGAGCTGCTCGAAGAACCTTCGGCGGAAGCAGCCACCGTAACGTCGCCCCGCCGCGAGTGAGCGCGTGCGCGTTGAGGCGCGCGACCGCACCCTTCTTGAGCTCAACGTTCGCGCCGCCGATCAGCATGGAGATCAGCTCGCTCAACATCGGCTCGTGTCCGACCAGCGCGATCGAAGGCCCGCCCTCGATGTCGTTCAATTCGTCGAGCACCCCTTGCGCGTCGCGATTCGCTTCGAGCGCCTTGAACGGTTCGGGCTGCGGCCATCCGGCTTCTTCGCTCAGGATCTCGGCGGTGCGCCACGCGCGCACGTACGGACTTGCGAGGGACACCGATGGCGGATCTGTGAGCTGCGCTACGCCGCGCGCTGTCTTGCGGAATGAGACCTCGCCCTCCATCGTGAGCGGCCGCTCTGCGTCATCGGGCCAGCGCAGCGGATCTTGTTCGTACGCGATCGCGTGCCGGACGATGATGAGGTCGAGCTGACGCCTCATGGCAGGCTCCGCACGATCGATATCGGCGCGGCTTCCGTCGTTTCTTGCGAGGGCGCGGGCGGCTCCGGCGCAACTGGTTCTGGAAGCGCCGGCCGCTGTTCCTCCATCGCGCGCCGCAGCTTTCGCCAGCGGTCGCCCGTTATGCCGCGGTAGCGCTTCGGGAAGCGCGCGCGCGCAGCCGACGCGTCGTGCCGGTAGCGCTCTGCGAGCGTTCCGAGGGCGAAGACGATCGCAGGTCCGATCTTCTGTGGCGGATCGAGTGCGATCTCCCGCAACGTTCCGATCGCGACGACGTCATCTTGATGCTTTCCGAGGACGTCTTGCAGCGCGATCAGTCGTTTCGCGTATGTGCGCGCGGGCTTGTTGTAGATCGGCTCGAGGAACTCAACCGTATAGCGCAGCCGCTTCGCCCGGATACGCAACGCGTGCAACGCCTGAGGCGGGGAGCCTTCACTGATGTGATCGCCGATCGCCACGACTTTTCGATATCCATGCGCGACGACTTCAGGTGCAGCTTCCAAGATCGGAACGTGAGCGGAATGCGACCGCTTGATCGGGCCATGTTTCAAGAACTTCTCCATCGAGCTGTTCAGTCTGATCAGTCGCCGCGAGTCCATCGCTTCGACAAGTCTCGTGCGTGCCTTCGTCCGTCGCTCATCGAGGACCGTGGTCACGACGTCGAGGGCTTCGCGCTCGGCCGGATCGGCTGCCGCCGACCACGCTCCGATCTGCGCAAGCTGCACGTCGAGATCTCGTACCGCGCCCAGCAACGAACCGAGCCAGCCGAGCTCTTGACGGAGGCGCGGCGCGCGCGCGGGCAGCGCTTCCTCGAAAACGACCATCGCAGCGCGAACGCGGCGGATCGAAACTCGCATCTGGTGGAGATCCTCGGCGTCGTTCCCGTAGCGCACGCCGGGCTCTCGCCGCAGCATCGCCGTGAAATGCGCGCGCATAACGGCGAACGCGACGTCCCCTGCCCCGAGGGTCGGATCGACCGTGGTCGGTCCGAAGTCTCCCGGAGCAGGCACGAACAATGCTGGACCGACCGGCGCGGCCGGCTGACGAATCATGGTTGTGCAATCGTTCATATCGAGCGGCTTGTTGGCAAGCCGTTCACCTTCCGTTCACATTCCGGCCTCGGACTTCGGGGAGCCGGGCAGGGTATTAACCGGAGAGATAACCCTTGTTTCCAGGGATCCCTCATTCTCGAGCGACCCGCGCGGTCGAGGGAGCGCTCGCCCGGAGCAACTTCAACTCCTGTTCAACGTCCGGCAATAGTGGCTTCATCCTGACTCGATACTTTGGAAGGTGTATCCCTGCCGTCCGCCCCGGTCGCGGTGATGTAGAACGCCGCGAAGGAAACTTCGCCGCAGCTTTCTTCGACCTCGACCGCACCCTCGTTCCGGGGGCCAGCATGTTCTGGCTCGTGCGCGCGATGGTGGACGAAGGCTTCGTCCCGATCGCAAAAGCGCTACAGCTCGCCGTCGGGCACGTTCGCTATCGAGCGACGAAGAAGGAGCGGCTTGCCACGATCACGAACGCGCGCAACTCTTCTCTTCGTGCGATCAGGGGGAAAGACGTTGCCGAGCTATCGAAGATCGCAGAGCGCGTTGCGATGTCTGAGCTCGCGCCGCGCGTCTACCCGCGCATGGCCGGTCTTATCGATGCGCATAAGCAGGCAGGTCACCTTACGTATCTCGTTACTGCCTCCACGCAAGAGCTTGCGCGCCCGCTGGCGGGCGCACTCGGATTCCACGCGGCCCTTGCAACACATGCAGAAGTCATCGACGGTGTGTACACAGGCCGTTTGAATGGAGTCCTCAACCACGGAATGGCAAAGGCCGAGCGTGTATCCAAGCTTGCGCGTGCACTCCACATCGATCTCTCACGCTCAACCGCATACTCGGACAGCATCAGCGATCTGCCGCTGCTGGAGCTTGTAAGTACTCCGGTAGCCGTACACCCCGACAAGGCCTTGCGCTCTATCGCACGGTCGCGAGGCTGGCTCGTGATCGATCCGCGCGGTGACGATCCAATAAGCGCTCACGAGATCACGAGCACGCGTCATCTCACGTCGTCTTCACTTTGAATTCTTCTTGAACGTGATCGTTCATGCGATGTTCGCTCGGAAACCATTGAGCGTTCGCAGGCCGCATCCGTAGGTTGCTTCGAGGTCGACTAGGTCGCCGGAGTTGGTGGGGAGGTCGTCGCTAGGGGGACGAACCAAATGTGGGTGGCGGCGCCTCAGCACCGCCGTCACCCACATCAAGGCTTGTTTCATCAATGATCTGAGGAGGAGAGATGGACGAGTACATCGATCAGATCGAACGAGAGATGATCCAGTTGATCGAGCGCGGAGAGTCTTTCGGCCAGGCTTGGCTCAACGGCATCTCCGCCGTCGCCGAGCAGGTCGCACCGCTGATGCCCGAGTTGCCGTCGACGCCATTCGCAACGCTGATGCCGAAACCTGCCGACGTTGTGAAGTCGACGTTCACTATCGCGGGACGGCTCCTCGACGCATCCCGTCGTCTTACAGAGGGTTCGGTAGACGCGATCGCTCCGGTGACGTCCGCGCTGATGCCGTGGATGAACGGTAAGGCGTCGAAGAAGAGCGAGCGTAAGAGCACGGCTGCTCAGAGCAAAGAGGCGGCCTAGCGCGCGCCTTACGTGCAGGACGTCGCGGTCGCGTTGCGGAGGCGGTCGACGAGCACCTTCATCACCGTGCGCGCGAAGTACGGCGTCTCCGTGATCATGAAATCGAATCGCTGCTGGTCGATCGGAAGGATCATGGAATCCTCCTTCGCGATCGCGTCGGCGCTTCGGGTCGACCCGTCGATCATCGCCATCTCGCCGAACAAGCCGCCCGGTCCGATCCGCTCGAGCAGCCTGTCTCCGAGCTTGATCTCGACCTCGCCTTCCTGCACGACGAACAGGTGGTCGGCGGGATCGCCTTCCTTGAATATGGTCGTTCCGCCGGCGACGCTCTCGCCTCCGGTCATCCGTCGGAATGCTTCACTCACAGTTGTGGTCATGACGGCGTCCCCCTACGTCGTGCGCGCAGCAATGGTACGCGCGCGCGCAACGAAGGAGAAGGGTCGTCCGATACCGGATGGCCGGTGGGTTACATCTCGACGAACAGTCGCTACGAACGCGCACAAGGGGTTGCTACTTCGCGGTGGGCCGGGCACAAAGGAAGGAGGCGCGCGGCCTTGCCGGCGCGTAGCCGTTTTATGAACGGAACATGTCCGAGACGTGAACGGAACACGAAGGTATGGGCGTTCGGATCGTAGGGAGGGAACGCGCATAGATTTCTCTCCGCGCAACCACGTAAATTTCCCTTCGACCAGGTCAAACGACTTGTCCCGAGGGGGATCCGTCATGTCCGAACGCGAATCCGGTTCGATGGTGCTCGACGACTTGCGTTTGGAAGGCGAGACGGATGCAAGCGGCGCGCGCTTGGACGCAGTGAATGTCTCCGCGTGGTTCGGGTCTGCGAAGGTCCTCGATCGCGTTTCATTGGCGATGCTTCCCGGAACGGTTACGGCTCTCATCGGACCGTCGGGCTGCGGCAAGTCCACATTCCTCCGCATCCTCAACCGCATGCACGAGTCCGTGCCGTCCGCGAAGCTTGCCGGCGAGGTCCAACTCAACGGTCAGGACATCTACGCGGCCGACCAGCGTGTTACCGAAACACGCAAGCGCATCGGAATGGTCTTCCAGAAGCCGAATCCCTTCCCGACGATGTCGATCAGCGAGAACGTAACAGCCGGACTGAAGCTGACCGGGATGAAGGTCGCGCGTTCGGACAGGGACGCGCTCGTCGAGCGGTGCCTTACGCGCGCCGGCCTCTGGAAAGAAGTGAAAGACCGACTCGACGAACCAGGTGGAGCGCTTTCGGGCGGCCAGCAGCAACGTCTTTGCATCGCGCGCTCTCTTGCCGTGGACCCCGACGTGCTCTTGATGGACGAGCCATGCTCGGCTCTCGACCCAACATCGACTCGGCGGATAGAAGAGACGATCCGCGATCTGATGCTCGACGTGACGATCGTGATCGTCACGCACAACATGCAACAAGCTGCCCGCGTATCCCAGTGGTGCGCGTTCTTCCTTGCAGAGCTCGGTACGCCCGGACAGATCGTGGAGTCGGGACCCACGAAGAAAATCTTCGAGGAGCCGTCCGACCCAAGGACGGCCGACTACGTCAATGGCCGTTTCGGCTGATCAATTCGACCTGCCGCGGGTACTAGACCCCGGTTTCTCTAGAGCCGACCGGATCTTCCACGGTTCGGCGCGAAGCATCGCCATCTTGGTCCTTGTGATCTTCGGATCGATCGGCGTGTTCCTCGGCTACCAAGCGATCCCGACCTTCCATCGCTACGGTCTTCGATTCTTGACCGAGCACGACTGGAATCCGGGCCTGAACAAGATCGGGATCTCGGCGACGATGCTCGGCACAGTCGAGGTGGCTTTGGTCGCATTGGTCATCGCCTTTCCCCTCGCGCTTGGTACGGCGCTTTTCGTGAGCGAGTACGCGCCTCCGCGGATCAAGTCAACGCTCGTTGCTCTCATCGACCTGATGGCCGGCGTGCCGAGCATCGTCTACGGCGCGTGGGGGTTCTTCCTTCTCCAGCCGTACGCGTCATACGTCGGCCGTTGGCTGCACCAGAACCTCGGCTTCATCCCGATCTTCAAGGTGGATACAGACCCGCACGCGGCGATCTGGGCTCAGTCTCGTTACTACGGTTCTGCCTTCATCGCAGGAGTGTGCGTTGCGATGATGGTGCTACCGATCGCGTGCGCGGTTATGCGCGGCGTCTTTTCCCAGTCGCCGCTGGGAGAACGCGAAGCTGCCTATGCGCTCGGCGCAACGAAATGGGGGATGATCCGATCGGTCGTCCTTCCATTCGGACGCGGCGGCATCATCGGCGGCACGATGCTGGGCCTCGGGCGCGCGCTCGGAGAAACCGTCGCCGTCGCGATCATCCTTTCGCAAGCCTTCGACATCAAGTTCCGGATCCTCGAGAGCGGGCAGAACACGATCTCGAAGCTGATCGCAGAGCGATTCGGTGATGCGACGACCGTTCAGCTCGCAGCTTTGCTCACAGCAGGCTTCGTGCTCTTCTTGATGACGCTGCTCGTCAATACGATCGCGGCAGTCTTCATCAACAGAAGCAGAAGCGGCGCGACGACGGAGATCTGATGACCGTCGTCCAGCCCGTTACCTCGCCCATCGACGCCAGGAATGTGCCCGCGCCTGCGGAGGACAAGCCTCGGCCACTGCGCGCGCGCACGACGGACGATGTCCTCTCCGTCGTGGGATCGTTCCTCGGCTCGGGTGCGTTGGTTTGGCTCATCTACTTTCAGATCTTGCCGCTGAGCGGCGTTCTCGGTTTCTTGATCTGCTGGTACGCGGCGTTCCTCGCGATGTTCGCCGGAGTCACGTCGCTTTCACATCCGAAGCCGGTCGTCGTCTCACGCTTGATGGGCGCGGCGATCACGGGCGCGTTCGTGGTGGTGGTCGGCGCTGTCGCCAGCGTCGTCATCTACACGTTCGACAAGGGCTGGCACGTGCTTCCTCATTGGAACTTCTACACACGCGACATGGCAGGGGTCGGAGTTCGCGACCCGGTCAACAAAGGCGGCATCCTCCACGCTGTCATCGGCTCCTTCGAGCAGGTCGGGATCGCGGTCGCTGTTTCACTCCCGCTCGGACTCATCACCGCCGTTTTCATGACGGAAGTGGGCGGGCCCATCACTCGAGTGGTTCGCACGGTGGTCGAGGCGATGACCGCGATCCCCGACCTGCTCGCCGGCCTCTTCGTGTACGTGCTTCTCATCGTCGGCTTGGGGATGTCGCGTACGGGCTTCGCGGCGGCGATCGCGATCGCCGTGACGATGACCCCGATCATCGCGCGCTCCGCCGAGGTGTCCCTCCGCGTGGTGCCGGGCGGCTTGCGCGAAGCAGGTTTGGCACTCGGGGCCTCGCATTGGCAGACCGTGCGCCGCGTTGTGTTGCCGACTGCTCGCCCAGGCCTCGCGACCGCGCTGATCTTGGCGATCGCTCGCGGTATCGGCGAAACCGCGCCGCTGCTCATCGTCTCGGGCGCCTCGACCTTCACGAATGCCAATCCGATCAGCCAGCCGCAGAACTCATTGCCACTTTTCATCTATCAAGCGGTGCGGAGCCCGGAGCCCCTGCAGATCGAGCGAGGCTTCGGCGCCGCGTGTGTCCTGCTCATCATCGTTTTCATCCTCTTCGCCATCACGAGATTCCTCGCACGTCAGAGAGTGGGTCGTTCATGAAGTCGCGTGATAAACAGCGTTCTTTCCTTCGGGATCCGATCAGGCGCATCCAAGTAACGGTTGCGGCGATCTTCGTTCTTGCCGATGCGCTTGCCTTCGGCTTCGGCTCGGGCCCAGCGCGGGCCGCGCTCAGCCACGCGCTGATCCAAGGCTCGGGGTCCAGTTGGAGCGCGAACGCGGTTAACCAGTGGATCGCGGACGTGCAACAAACCGGTCTCCAGGTTGTCTACACCTCTGTCGGATCTGCGCAAGGTCGCAAAGACTTCGCCTATAAGACGACCGACTATGCGGTCAGCGACATCGGATATCTCGGTGTCGACCCGGTGACCGGCGAGCAGGACACGTCGCTCGGCCGCACGTATGTGTACCTGCCGATCGTCGCAGGAGGCACGTCGTTCCCGTATCAGATCCGGGTCGCCGGTCAGCTCGTGACGAATCTGCGTTTGTCCGGGCTAACACTCGCCAAGATCTTCACGAACCAGATCAGGAATTGGAACGACCCGGAGATCACCTCTGACAACAATGGGCGGAAGCTGCCGTCGATCCCCATCATCCCGGTCGTGCACTCGGAAGGATCGGGCTCGACCGCGCAATTCACGCGGTACCTGGCCCATCGCTATCCAAGCATCTGGAAGGCATACTCCGGGACTTCTGTTCTCACCGAGTACTACCCCCGACAGGGCCAGCAGGTCGCCCAGAACGGGTCGGACGGCGTGATGAACTTCATCTCGTCCGCTGCGGCGAACGGGTCGATCGGGTACGACGAATATTCGTACGCGTTGGGGAAGAACTACCCGGTCATCAAGCTCGAAAACAGCGCGGGCTACTTCACGGCCCCGACGCAGTACAACGTCGCCGTCGCGCTGACGCAGGCGAAGATCAACATGGACAAGAACCCCAGTCATTGTCAGTCGTTGGGGTACAGCCCGCCGTGCTACCTCCTGCAGAATCTCGACTCCGTCTACGCCTACGGCGACAAGCGCGCGTACCCCATGTCGTCGTACTCGTACATGATCATCCCAACAGCCTCAGACGACCCTCGCATGACGACGGCGAAGCGTCAGACCCTCGCGGACTTCATCGGTTATTCGATCTGCGACGGACAAGCGGAGATGGGGCCGATCGGTTACTCGCCGCTACCGATCAACCTCGTGCAGGCGTCCTTCAGCCAAGTGGGCGCGTTGCAAGCAGCAGACCCCAACGTTCACCCCGCGCGTCCCGATGTGAGCCAGTGCAACAACCCAACGTTCGTGAAAGGCAATCCACGCTTGAACCACCTCGCGCAGATCGCTCCGCTGCCGCCTCTATGTGACAAGTCAGGGCAAGGGCCGTGCACGGGGAATGAAGGGATCATCAACCTGAATCCACAGAAGGGGAAGGTTCCTACGACGAGCGGCCCGGGCCCAGTCACGGGAGCGGGCGGAAAGGGAGGCGGCGGAGGAGGCAAGGGAGGCAAGACGAGCCTGATCCCCGGCCAGACCAACACCCCCGGCCTTCCCACGAACGCCCAGATCGTTGCGGAGCCGACAACATTGCCGGGACGCCAAGCGAGCAACCTGAGCGGCTTGCTGGCTGGGTCTGCAGCGCTTGAGCTGATCCTGCTCCTCGCTCTTCCGCCACTGTTCACTCGTTTCCGGCCGCGTCGTCTCAACGCTCCGGGGCAAGGATCGAAGTCATGAGTCGTCGATCCCGCGCGCCGATCGTTCGCGTCGCCATCGCGTTTGCATCAACCGTCTTGATCGTTGCCTCTTCGGGGGCGGGCGGCGCATTCGCAAGCAGCGGATCAGCGTTCTCGAAGACTGAAAGCATCTCGCGGATCCATCTTGTAAACGGCGCCGATCAAGTTGTCGATCAACGAACGTTCCACGTTTCGGTCGATGTGACCTCGCACCTTCGCGACCGCCAAGGGATCAACGTCGATTGGACGGGGGCGCATCCGACCGGCGGCCTTGTCGGAGATCAGAACTCCGGTCTCGCGGGGCAGCAGGAATACCCCGTTGTATTGATGGAGTGTCGCGGAGTTGATAGCTCGTCGGTCGCCTTCGCGCAGCGGTTGACCCCCGAGACGTGCTGGACGCACACGCCGGCTGAGCGCAATCAGAACACACAAGCGTTCAACTTCCCCTCGTATCGCCTGGATCGCTACGCAACCGCGGCGGACCGCGGTTCGTTCGTCGGCGTTCCCTCACCGATCCCTTCGACGTGTGCCTCGTACACGAATGGCATCCAGCATTGGATCCCATTCCGAGCAGCCGACAAGAAGGTCTACTACGGCGGGCCGCTCGGATGTGCCGGCATGGCACCCGAGGCAGTGAACTTCGAATCGTCACTGCAGCCGAGCAACACGACCTATGGAGCGACCGACACGAGCGGGAACGGGTCGGCGAAGTTCATCATCTCAACCGCCGAGACGAACGCATCGCTCGGCTGCTCGGACAAGGTTCCTTGTTCGCTCGTCATCATCCCGATCATGGGCATCAGCTGCGATCCGGCCGCGAACGGGCTGCCGCCGGACGATCAGCCATCCCCGCAGGACGTTCAGGACAAGGCGTTCGCCATCTGCTCGGCGACTGGTCAGTACGCGCCCGGTGACTACAACCCGGGCACGGTCGATAGCGAGGATCTCGCCGTTAGCGGTTACCTGTGGTGGAGCGCGTCGAACTGGCGCAACCGCATCTCTGTGCCTCTGAACTTTGCTCCACCCGCGAACATCTGCGGCCTCGTGAGCAAGTCTGCCCCGCTGTACGTCTACGGCTCCGAGATGATGTCGCAGGCGACGGAACAGTGGTCACCGCACTTCTGCTTGGATCCGAAGCTTTTCAAGCTGCAGCACGTGCAGACCGCGGAGCCGCAGGCGAAGAACCTGCTTGCCAATGGTTCGATCGAAGCTGCACTCCAGGGTGCGCCGCCTGAGACGCCGTTCGGACGCCCGGTCGTACAGGCGCCGGTCGCGCTCACCGGCTTTGCCATCACGTATGCGATCGACGATCACGCCGGACATGAGTTCAAGAAGTTGAAGATGACTCCGAGGTTGCTGGCCAAGCTCTTGACCGAGTCCTACGGGGGCTTGAGCAAGGTGCAAGCGGACGACCCGCAGATATCCAATAACCCCATCAGCATGGCGGTGGATCCGGAGTTCCGCGCGCTCAACCCCGGCCCGCCCAACCCTTCTTACAACACGGCGCCGGCTGCGACCCTGTTCACCGTGTCGAGCGACTCGGATGTCATCTGGGCATTGACGTCGTACATCAACGCGGATCCCGAAGCGCGCGCATGGCTGAACGGCCAACCGGATCCGTGGGGGATGGTCGTCAACCCCGCGTACAAGAAGATCAAACTCCCAGTTGTGGGTTGGCCGCTTCTCGATACGTTCCACTCGGGAAGCCTGTACACCGCGGATGGGAATCCGTGTTTGAACTCGAACCCCGTCCCGATCCTCCCGTTGATCGCCGCCCCGGTTGCGCAGGAGGCGGTCGTGACGTTGAACATGCAGTTCGGCATCGCGAACTCTCAGATCGTTTGCCAGAACGCCGGGCAGATCAATGAGAAGCTGGTCGCCACGGGTCGAGAGAATCCCGGGCAGCGATTCCTCGTCGGTCTTACGTCACTCGCGGACGCTGAACGGTATCAATTGGATACCGCGGCCTTGCTGACGCACGTTGCGGCGAATGCGCCGGTCAAGTTCACCGACGCAACGGGGCGTACGTTCGTTACGCCGAGCGATGCGTCTCTGCGCGCCGCGGCAGGCATGCTCAGACCCAACGACAAGATCGGGACATGGCCGATCCCCTACCAACAGATGCGGACGGATGCGACGGGTGCCGGCGCATATCCGGGGACCATGCTGATGTCACTCGACGTTCCCACGAGCGGCCTTTCGACGAGAGATGCCCAGCGGTATGCGCAAGTCTTGCGATTCGCCGCCGGCTCCGGTCAAACGCGCGGCTCAAACAATGGGCAGCTCCCTTTGGGCTACCTGCCGATGACCGCAGCGAACGATATGGGATCCCTCGCGAAGTACACACTTGCAGCGGCCGACGCGGTTGCGGCGCAGGGAGGCGGGATCACATCGGTGTCGACGCTTCAGACGCCGGGCTTGGGCGGAGGCGTCGCTCCCGGTCCGGCATCGGGACCGATCCCGGCGCCTCCGGCTCCGAGCATCATCCCGACAGCGACGACGACGACCCCGCCGCCATCTCGTCCGCCAACGGTCGTCGCCGCCCTCCTCCGGATGCTCGGATTGGGCGGTGGCCTCGTCGGCTGGGCGGGGCTCACCTTCCCGCTTGTACTCGTCGTCGGGGTCGGTTGCGCACTGCTTGCAGGGGCGACGTGGCTCATCAACAAGAGACGGGTCAAGGTGAAAGCGTGAGTAGCGTCGACATCCCACAGCGTGGCGACGTGGTCATCGACCTGCGCGACAAGGTCCAGGGCGAGGCGACGCTGGAGCCGCGCGCTGGGATGCGCTCGACGGTGCGCGCGCTGGTAAGTGCGCTCACGTCGGTGACGGCCTTGATCGCCACATTGAGCGCCGTTGCGGCTCTTGCGTTGTGGTTCTTGTTCCACGCGTTCGTTCTCACGCCATTGCAAGAGCACGGAAGCCAAGCGCGCCTTTATGCGAATTTCCGCGAGCAGCTGGCGAACGGCGTGGCGCCCCTCGGCGGAAAGATCAAACCCGGATCGCCGGTTGCACTTATCGACACTGGGCTTCGAGGGATGCGCGACCTTGTCGTCGTCGAGGGAACGACGTCGGGTGAGCTCACGATGGGTCCGGGCCATCTGCCGGACACGGCATTGCCGGGCCAGGTGGGAGAGTCGGTGGTCTTCGGCCGGAGCGTCACGTATGGCGCGCCGTTCCGCGACCTCAGTCGTCTTAACCCCGGAGACGAGATCAAAGTGACTACCGGGCAAGGCGTTTTCACGTACCGGGTCGACCGGATCCGAAGGCCCGGAGACCCGGCTTCCCCGCCGTTCCCCGAGAACGAATCGAAGATGACGCTGGTGACCTCGGCTTCGGGCGGCTGGAGAAGCGGGTGGGCCCCGACGCACGCGATCTATCTCGAGGCCAGCCTGCTTGGGAAGGCCTTGCCTGCACCCACCGGGCGGCCAACGAGTGTCGGCAGGACATCCCAGCCGATGAGGGGGGATAAAGCGGTCCTGTTGCCGGCCTTGTGGCTTCTGGGCGTCGCGCTGGTGACCGCCGGCCTCGTCTGGTCCTGGCGGCGATGGGGCGCCGCCCAGACGTGGCTCGTCGGTCTTCCGCTCGCGATGGCGGTCTTCTGGGGGGCCAGTGGCGCAGCGGTTCGGTTCCTCCCGAACCTGATCTGAGCGCCGTTCTAGAGTGGCTCTTACCTGCGGTTTTGATGCTTCCGTCGACCGCATTGGTCGCTAGCTTCGACCTTTAATCCGCAGTTCATCCCCCGTTTCCTCAACTGCCGTTGAGTGTTTTCCCGCCCCGATGCGAAAGTCCGCGCGACCGCTGCTGTCGACGTCCAAAGGAGGACGAACATGCGGTACAGGAAAGGCAGATGGGTCTTAGTCACGGCGTTGGCGGTGACGTTGCCGCTGGTTTTCACGGCTAAGGCTGCGTTCGCCGACTACGCGCCGTCGTTCACCGACGTCGTGGGCGTCGGGTCGGACACGGTGCAGAACGCTATCGACTTCCTCGCCGACGGCTTCCCGTCGGGGGACACCGGCTACAACGCCCTGGGAAACCTCTACAAGCTGATCAACTTCGACGCGACAGCCGATCAGAACGCGCGGCTCGCGTATGGTCCCGACGGACTCGGGTCCGGAACCTGTCACCCTGGCACCGGCGGAACGCAAGGCACCGGCAACGCCACCACCACGCACGCAGACAAGCCGTGCACCTTGAACCCGACGATCATCCTCCGCGCGGGTCTTTCTCCGATGCTCAGGCCGAACGGCTCGGGCGGCGGCTTCACCGCGCTGCAGAACGACGTCAACGCCGGTCACCACTACATCGACTTCTCGCGCGCCTCGTCAGCTCGAGGCAGCGGAAGCCCGGCCGGCACCTTCGACGACGTCCGGATCGCGATCGACCCTCTCAAGATCCTCGTAGCGAACACGACGAACGCTGTCGCGCTTTCCCCGGCGCAGCTGAAGGTCATCTACGAGAAGAGCTCACCCTGCGTCACGTGGAACGACCCGCAGATCGGTGGCACATCGTCCGACGCCATCATCCCGATCCTTCCGCAGGTCGGCTCCGGGACTCGTTCGTCGTTCCTATCCGCGATCGGTTCCTCAGAAGGTGCTTTGGGTAACTGCGTTTCGACCTTCGAAGAGAACGACCCGACCGCTCTGTTCCAGACGGCGAACTCGGCCGACGCGATCGAACCGATGTCGGGTGGCCGCCTCAATCTCTTCAAGGGCCTCCTCGGCAGCGGCGGCTCCAACGGTTACGGCGGGTTCTTCAAGGACCCGAGCTGTGCGGCCGAAACCGCTGCGCCGGCACCGGCCTGCACGACTGGGAACACGATCAGCCCGACGGTCGCGAACCTCACCGGTACGCCCGGTGGGTCCATCGGCGGGACGCTCTTCGGAGTGAACCGTGACCTGTTCGTGTACTTCCGTGACGCGGATGTGGGCACGGTCTTTCCCTCGGTCAAGCCGTGGCAACCCGGAAGCACGCTGAACTGGGTGCGAACACTCTTCTACAACCCATGTTCCGGCGGCATGACCGGTTGCGTCACCATCGGCGGTGTGACCTACGGTCCGGGCGGCGCTCCATACATCAACACGAGTGCCGGGCAGGCATTGATCCAAGATGCCGGTCTCACTCCCGAGTACGTCATCAACGTCCCGGGTTCGTAAGAGGTCAAACCAAGCACCGCGCGCAATGAGCTCCAACTGCTCTGGCAGGGTGGGCGAAAGACAAGGCAAAGGGTTCGCCCACCCTGCCCTGGGCAAGCGCTGCCTGAATCAAGTCGATCCGAATCACTCCATCTCTCTCGGAAGCCCTCTTGACCAAAGAAAGGACAGAGATGACGCGCAAGCGTAAGTCGGCTCTCGGTGTGGGAGTTGCCCTCGCGATGGTCGCAGGGCTCCTGCTCGTGATGGCGGCTCCTGCCCTCGCCGCCGCCCCTCCGTGGGAACCGGACACGAACTCCGCTAGCCCGTACGGCCAGATCGTGTTGTACGACGCGGCAGGTAACGTGCTGACGGGCGGAAACAACCTGAGCCACATCGCGGACTACGCAGTTGCTACGACTGGGGCGGACGCCGGCGCAACCAAGGCGAACCTGCTGTTCGCTCGTCCGGACCACACTCAGCCGACGACCGCCCTCTGGACGACCGGCTCTGCGTCCGCAAGCACCAACTTCCCGAACAGCGCCGCCCCGGCGCCGATCACCGGTCCCGGATTCACCAACCCGGTGGTTACGCTCGGCGCGACGGACGGCAACATCAGCTCGTTCATCGCCAGCATCACGCCTGACACGACAGCTGGTTACGCGAACATCTACCAACTCCGGCTGAAGGACACAGGCACCGGCGGCGCAGGCTCCGGCGCGCACTACTGGGACGCCGACATCATGGTTGACACGACGGCGGGCACGTGGACCCTCGTATACCCCTCGGTCACCACCACCACAACGTCCATCACGACGAACCCCGCCAACGGCGGCTCCGCCGTAACGGGCTCCAACGTCACGCTCCAGTCGACTGTCTCGCCCGGCGAGAACGGCACGATCCAGTTCTTCGACGGCACAACGGCCGTCGGTTCGGCGCATGCCGTCACCACGGGCAGCCCGACCGCCAATGACACGGCAACCTCGCCGGCGATCGGCTCACATAGCTACACGGCAGTCTTCACCCCGACCGGTGGCACGCTCGTGCAGGGATCCACTTCCCCGACGAGCACGGTCAACATCACCCCGCCACAGACGGGCACGAGCACTGCCCTATCCGCGAACCCGAGCACGCAGGCCCAATACCAGCCCGTCGTCCTGACGGCGAACATCACCGAGGCGGACGCCCCGACGACGACTGGTCTTGCCGGCTCCGTTCAGTTCTTCGACGGCGCTTCGTCCCTAGGCACGCAAAACACGAACGATGGCACAGCAGGCGAGTACAAGCTGACGGTGAGCACTCTCACCCAAGGCACGCACTCGACGATCCATGCGGTGTTCACGCCGACGAGCAGTGCGTACGCGCAATCGACGTCGCCGAACATCACGGTCACGATCACGGCGCCGACGTGCCCGGGAGCTCCCGACCCGAGCGGTGCGACGTGCACCGACACACAATCGATCCAGGTCACGGTGAACCCGGGTTCGCTGACGATCACGACCCCGTACACAGCGACGAACCCGTTCGTCCTTCCGGCGATGACGCTGAACTCTGCCGGTACGCTGCTCTCGAGCGGCCCCACGCGGTTCCCGGCTGCATCTGACCCGCAGATCGTGGTTCATAGCTCGCTCGCCGGTGATCCAAACTGGACGGTGTCGGTTTCAGCGACCGATCTGGTCAGTGGCACGAACACCATCAACGGCTCGGGCTTGGGTCTGACGGGAGGCACGCTGAACGCCACGCCGGTCTTCCCGGGGACCGTCACGTTCACGGACAACGCCGCGCGCGACCCGAACAACCCGGGCACGAACCACGGCATCAAAGGTGGGCCGTATACCTTCGCTCAATCGAGCGGTGGAGGGAACGGTTCGGCAGCGATGTTCGGGATGCTGACGCTGCTGGCGCCAACATCGACGCAGCCCGGCACCTACACGGGAACGATAACGTTCACCGTGGCGTAACGGAACAGCGGACCTGAGCCGAGGGATCGGCGAGGGTCTCAGGCAGCGGGGCGGGCAGACAAACTGCCCGCCCCGTCTCATTCCCGTCGGTATCCATCAAGTGACGAGGGATCTGAAGCGAGGCTGTCCTCAGTGGGTGAAGTTGCCGGCTTTCTTCGCGCGCGCAGGGATCGAAGCGCATTCACTCGATGCCTTGTCTCCGAACAGCTTCAGCTTCGCGCCGTCGTGCGTGAAGGCCGCGCCCGTAGCCTTGAGCAGATCGTTTCCAAGCGACGCCCACTTCGCCGCCGGCTGTGTGGTGGCGGCCGTTGCCGAAGACGAAGTTCTCTGAGAGCCGTTCGCAAGAAGCGGCGTGATCGCATTCAGTGTGTCCGGCCCGGTCGCGCTTCCGGACACATAGAGATAGAACGCCTGACAAGCCTTGGCGGCTTGTACATCGGCCCTATCCAAAGGAGCTGAACCGCATGCGACGGTCATTGCCAACAGGGGAGCGATGCCTATCGAAACCTTTCGCAGCAACCTCAGATCCCTTTTGACGGTTGCGCCATTTCGTCTTGGCTGGTGGAGGAGTCTGGGGAAGGCTTCCCCTTTGACTCGCGACGATGCGTTGGCGTTCTGCGGCGCCGCGCGCGCAGCCACCAGAAGAGCGCGATCAACAGGACGATGATCAACAGGAGCATCAACGGAACTGCCCAGAAATGTTTGGATGCTTCGAAGGGGCCCGGCATCGTCTGAAGGGCACCGGGAAGGGTCAACGGGCTGATCGCCACATGAGCCGTCATCCAGATCTGAGGGAACACTCCCGGCACGTCGACCGTCTCGGTCACGCGTGAGCCGGGAAGCAAGAGTCCGAGCTGCTTGACTCCCTGCGCGGAGCTGCTCATGCCGAAGAGCCCAGAGACCTGGATGCTCTGCGTTCCCCCAAGTGCAACGTTCCCGGCGTTGTGAACCGTGAAGGTCACGTGCGCGGTGCCTTTCCCGAAGGGGTTCAGCGTGCCGCGGTAACCGACCTTGACTGCTTCAACGGTGAGCAACGGACGCAGCACGCCGCTCACACGGACAAAGACCCGAGCGCCCACATTCTGAAGGAGGTGATAGAGCTGGCCGGATTGGGACCGTGCGGTCGATTCGAGTGTTGCGATGATGCCTCCGGCGTGGTCGCCGGGCTGCACCTTGTGGGGTACGACGACGGTGAATGGAACGATCACCGTTCCGCGAGGGGGGATGTGGACCGTCTTCCCCGATGAAGGGATCTTGATCCACCGTCCCACTTGGGTCGATCGCTGATTGGGTGGAAGGAGAGCGAAGTCGCCTTGAACCGTGTTGAGCGCGTCACTCGAGTGAAGGGTAAGCGTTAGTCGCTGGAACGAGTAGTTCGTGACTGCGATGTGATCTGAAAGGTGCGCTCCGTCCGTGACGCTGAACGAGAAGTAGCTACGCCCGTCCGGCTGTTTCGGCCCTGAGGGCTGCACACCAAAAGTGATTACTCCACCGCTCGGCGCTTGCGTCGCCGTTGCGGGCTTCGGTGCATCGAGCGCAGTAGCGCCGACGGCGATATACGCGATGAACGCGAGACTCACGATGGAAACAGAGAGCGCGCGAGAGCGTATCGAATGGGATGCGCCGGAATTGTGGGGAGTCATCGTTTGTCGATCACGTAACCTTGACGCCCGCGGTCTTGTAGCTACCGTTCGTCCAGTGAAGGCGGAGCGCCGTCACGATGCAGTAGATGTACTTCCCGACATACGAGCTCGGTGGGATGAACCGGTATGACGTTGCACCGGTGATCCGAGTCGTGCCGACGTACCACTGGTAGGTGTACGAGGTAGCCGACGGCGACCATGTGCCGTGGTTGACATATTCGTAGCGGCCGTGCGGCGCGGTGGTCTTGTTCGTTCCGTTGTAGAGGTACGGCTTGCCCGTTGCGACGAGAGCCGGGCCGGTTCCCGCGATGTACGCCAAGCTCGTGCCGGTTTCGTCGCCAGCATTTCCCGGGTTCGACGCATCGACCGCGCAGGTGATGTGCTTCCCGTAATAGCCCTCGGCGATCTTGTAGGTCGATGCTGTCGCGCCCGCGATCGGCGAGCCTTCTTGGTACCAGGTGTACGTCACCGAGGTCGCATTCGCGAAGGAAGCGAGGCAGCTGTCCGTCAGTCCGATCTTGTGCGACCCATAGAGATAGGGCTGCCATGTGGGCTTGCCGATGATCGTGTAGCTCACCGTGTTGCTCGTCGACCCCACGAAAGCCGTGGTATCCGTTGGCGTGAACACTGCGCTGAGCGAATGCGCTCCCACCGACAGAGAGCTTGTATCCAGGGTCGCCAGGCCACTTCCGTCCACCGCGACGGGACTTCCGAGATCGGTCACTCCATCCTTGAACTGAACCGAGCCCGGCGTTGCCGGCGTCTCGGTCGCGGATAGCGTGGTCGTTAGTCCCGAGTATTGCGACCCCGTGGGAGAAACGCTGAGGGTTGTTGTTGTGCCTACGGTGGGATAGACCTCTTGCCACGTTCCACCGACGGTGTCGACCATGATGTCCGCCGTCCAGTAATGCGACCCAGAGCCCGCGCCGAGGGGGCCCGAGTCCTTCAGCCGCACCTGGAAGATGTTCGCGTAGCCGGCCGTGTTGTCGGGCGTTATGCCTTGGATGAATGAGGCGATGTCTCCGTCGGTCGATCCGAGCGTGACGACGGGATTCGTGAATCCGGGGCCTTGGATGGGAGCGGGCGCAGAGCTGTTCGGAAAGACCGTGCTTGCGGAGGCTGAACCCGTCGTCCAAAGGCTCGTCGACGACTGGGTGTGATCAGGGCGAGCGAACAGCAGGTTCGCCTTCGTAGCATTCGCATCGGGGCCCGTTGAAGCGGCTGCGTAATCCGCGATGTGGTGAAGATCCGAGCCGCTTGTCACAACGTTGCCCGCGGAGTCGTAGAACGTGATGGTGCCGTAGGGCGCCGCCGCATTGGGGTCGGGCTCCCAGGCCGGGGTCGACGCAAGGGCTGAGCCTGCAGCAAGGAAAAGAACACACGTTGCCGCCATCGCGAAGATCGCGAGCAGGGCTATCGACCTACGACTGAGCTTCATCACGAGATCCCTTCGCTGGTTCGATATGTGAGTGAGGTTTGGTCAGGGTGTCGATGCGTTCGGATCGATCCGACGTCTGCGCCACACGATGAGGCCACTTGCTCCTCCGCCTATAACGGCCATAGCAAGCAGCGCGATGATTACGATGACATTCGCGCCGACCCCTTCATTCCGCTCTGAGCCGATCGGAGTCGTAGCCGCCGCATTTGATGTTGGTGTGGGTGTGATTGCCGCGCCCGGCCCCGATACGACCTTTCCATTGACGACCAGCGGCTTAGGCGAAGCCCAAATCGAACGCGGCAAGGTCCGTACTTCGATCGACTCTGCGGATCCCGATGTACAGGCCGGTGTCGAGCTCCCACCGACGAGTGTCCAATGCGTTCCCGTTACCCGGACCACAGCTGCCGGGTAGGGGATGGTGTGCACCGGGGTGTTTGTCGCGGAGAAGTACATGCGAAGCTCGACGAGCCCATCCCATTTCGGCGGATACGTCTGCGTAAAGAACAGCAGTGGATCGTCGGCATACGTTGCCTGAGCCATCGGATGCTTCGCGTTCGTGAACGTTGAGTTCGCCGTGAGCTGCTTGCCGCTCCAATACGCAGGGTCCAATTCCTTTTGCGGCTGGAAGGCAATCAGGAGCGCCTTACCTCGTTCGTAACCCGCGGGGGCCGGTATCGAGGATACGGCGGTCCAGGCGAACGGCTTGTCGTAGATGCTCCCGGAAGTGACCGCATGCCTGTTCTGATCGCAGAACCCGATCGTTCCGTTCGCGTTGGGGTCCTTGAACGGGACCGTATATGCAGATGCCGTTCCCGGAAGAGCAATCAAGATCGATGCAACGAGAGCGCTTGCGCTGAGTGCGCGCGCCGGCTTGCTCCACCACTTCACAACAAGACTCCTGTGTATCGGCCGCTGTTATCTCTGTACGTGATCTGTGAGATGTCTTTTCTTCAGACGGGCTGCTCGACGGGATCGGCGTCGAACCGGTAGCCGACGCCGCGGATCGTTACGATCCGCTGCGCAACCGATGCGGTGTCTTCGATGCGCGAGCGGAGCCGCTTCACGTGCACGTCCAAAGTCTTCGTATCCCCGACATAGGTCGTGCCCCAGATCTTGTCGAGGATCGTCTTGCGCGCGACGACCTTCCCTGCGTTCGCCATCAGCAGCTCGAGCAGCTCGAACTCTTTCAGCGGAAGGCGGATCGGCTCGCCGTGGAACGTGACTTCGCGCCGGTCGCGGTCGATGCGAACGCCGCGCGCATCCAGCACGCGCGCCTCTTCGGCCACCTCTTCCATCGGCGCGCGCCGCATGGCCGCGCGCATACGTGCGATCAGCTCTCGCAAGCGATAGGGCTTCGCGACGTAATCGTCGGCGCCGACCTCGAGCCCGACGACCATGTCGAACTCCGACGTCTTGGCCGACACCATGATGATCGGGACCTCGGACTTGCGGCGCATCTCGCGGCAGATATCGACCCCGGACATGTCGGGCAGCATCACGTCGAGCAGCACGAGATCCGGGCGGGAGGCCTCGAACAAGGCCAGCGCTTCACGTCCTTCGCGCGCAACGCGCACGTGGAAGCGCTCACGCTTCAAACCGATGACGAGCGGCTCGATGAACCCCGGCTCATCCTCGACTACGAGGACGTCCGGTGCGCCGTTCTGTCCCATCACCGGGTCTGGATGGCAGCGGCGTTCGCCGGCACCGACAGAGGCAGCCGGAGGATGAACGTCGAGCCGCGTCCTTTGCGCGACGAAACCAGAACCTCGCCGTCGTGATCCGCGGCGACTTGGCGGACGATCGCGAGGCCTAAGCCTGCACCGCTTGCGCCGTGCGCGTGCGCATCCTCACTTCGATAGAAGCGCTCGAAGATGCGTTTCACATCGGCTGCCGCGATCCCGATGCCGTAGTCGACGACTTTGATCTCGACCGTTGTCGTTTTCCCGACGACTCGAACGGACACGGTTCCGTGCTCGGGTGAGTACTTGACGGCGTTCTCGATCAGGTTGCCGAGCGCGGACGAGAGCTGGCGGCGCGATCCATTGACGACCAGGTCTGCAGGAACCTGATCGATATCGAGCTTGATGTCGCGCGCGTGCGCGTTCCCTGCGACGCGCTCGACAGCATCGAAAACGATCGCTTGCAGCGACACCTGTGCGCGCCGCGGGCCCTCTTCCAGCTCGACCCGGCTGAAGTCGAGCAAGTCGTCGATCATCAAGTTGAGACGATCGGCCTCGCTGAGCATCCGCTCGGCGAGGCGGTGGAGAACCTCAGGATCCTCCTCGCCTATCATCGTTTCCGCGATGAGCGCGAGTGCACCGGCAGGGTTCTTCAGCTCGTGAGACACGTTGGCGACGAAGTCTCGCCGTAAAGCTTCCTGTCGACCGGCTACATCGGTGCCATTGAGAATGGTGGCGCCCCCCTGAGACTTTGTTTCCAGGCGATCCCCAAGATCCGCCCGACGGGTGTGTTGCCTTTACCCGCATCCATACCGTGCTGAAGGTAGACCAGGCACGTTAACGGTCAACGACAGAAATACGAACAGAGGATGAACGAGCCGCGAATGGTAAACGAAGGATGAACGGGAGTGTCAGGTTCGTGCGTTTTCCCTGGGACGGTCGCTCCTGATGGGCAACGAAACGGTAAATGTTGTCCCAACACCCAGCTCACTCTCGGCCACTACGCTTCCTCCGTGGCTCTCGGCGATGTGCCTGACGATCGAAAGGCCGAGGCCCGTACCGCCGGTCTCTCGCGCGCGCGCCTTGTCCACGCGGTAAAAGCGCTCGAAGATCCGCGGCAGATCCTTCGCCGGGATGCCGATGCCGGTGTCCTGAACCGACAACACCGCGCGTCGCCCTTGCACCTTGAGCCCCACGCAGATCTTGCCGCCTTCCGGCGTGTAGCGGATCGCGTTCTCGAGCAAATTGCGCGCGAGCAGCGCGAGATCCTGCCCGCGTCCTCTCGTTGCGATCCCGTCGTCGATCGCCGACTCGACCGCAAGCTCCTTCTGCGCCGCAAACTCCTCGGCGTCTTGCACGACGTCGCGCACGACGCCGGACAGCGGAACAAGGTCTTCTTCGGTCTGTGCTTGATCGAGCCGCGCGAGGTCGAGAAGGTCTTGGATCAAGAGCGAAAGGCGCGTCGCTTCCTTCGCTAGGTTCGCTGCGAAACGCTCGGCCACGGCCGGGTCGTGGCGGATGGCGTCTTGCAGCGTCTCCGCCGTCGCGAGGATGCCGGCTACGGGGGTCTTCATCTCGTGCGACGCATTCGCAACGAAGTCTCGCCGGACACGGTCGATACGGCGCGCGTCCGTCACGTCTTGTGCAACGACGAGCAGCCTTCCATCGGCAAGAACGGCAGACGTCGCGCGCATATCGCGGTAGATCGGATGGTGCACAGCGAACTCAGACACGCGGTTGCCGTTCGACGTTTGGTTGGCGACCTGTCCCGGGATCGGACGCCCGCTGTTCGCTCCGAGCATCAGGCCGGCGGCTTGATTCGCATACACGACGGTCCCGCCCTCGACGAGCAGCACCGCCTCTTCCATCGCTCCCAGGATCTGCTCGCGCAGTCCCGTCTCCGACCGGAGCTCTTCAACGCGGTAGGCAAGCTGCTCGGCCATCGTGTTCAC
The DNA here is from genome assembly GCA_035307625.1 of Actinomycetota bacterium. Lineage (GTDB taxonomy): Bacteria > Actinomycetota > AC-67 > AC-67 > AC-67 > AC-67. Next base: position 7,071 of record DATGHY010000226.1, on the reverse strand, counting down.
TGCGCCGGCAAGCTCCCGAGCCTCAGCGGGTCCGGTCGGGTCGACGGCTTCGAATCGTCCCCGAGCGACCCGGTTGACCTCCTCGGCGATCTTCTCGAGCGGTCCCGACACGCTTCGCGCCAAGAAGACGGATAGGCCGATCGTGACGGCAACGATTCCCACAAGTGCCAACACCAGCGATCCGGGGTGATGAAACACGCCGGGCGCGATTATGGCGAGCAGCCCTGTCGTTGCCCCCGCGACGAGCAGATGCGTCAAGACGAGGCGCGCGGTGAGGCTCCGAGACTTCACTCGTCGTCCTTCGGCATCACGCGGAACCGGTAGCCGACGCCTCGGACCGTATCTATGTACCGGTAGCTGGAGGGGTCCTCAACCTTGCGGCGGACGTTCTTCACGTGGGTGTCGATCGTGCGCGTGTCGCCCAAGTAGGTGTAGCCCCACACACGCTCGGCGAGCTCCACGCGGGTGAAGAGCCGGCCCGGCTCGGCGGCGAGGGTCACGAGCAAGGAGAACTCTTTCGGTCGCAGGTCGAGCTCATCCTCTCCCACCCAGCATCGGAAGTCACGAGTGGCGAGTCGGAGATCGCCGAAGGCGATCTCCGACGGGGTCTCCGTCCGGATCGCTTCGACGCGGGAGCGTCGAAGCAATGCCTTGACCCGCGCCACGAACTCCTCCATAGAGAACGGCTTCGTTATGTAGTCGTCCACGCCGGCGGCGAAGCCCTTCAGCTTCGACTCCTCCTCGGCGCGCGCAGTCAGCATCAGGATCGGCACATCGGGACGCGTGCGTCGGAGCTCGTCGGCGATCGACAGACCGTCGAGTGACGGGAGCATCACGTCCAGGACGATGAGAGAGACGCCGTGGTCCCTGGCCTGCTTGAGCCCCTGAGCACCGTCCTCGGCCGAGTCGATCTCCAGGCCCTGCCGGCGGAGGTTGTAGGCCAGCATCTCGGACATCGTCTGATCGTCCTCGACGATCAGCACTTTCGGCACGTCGGACCCCCTAGAAATTTCACGGCTGTTTCACCGTGATTCCACCACATCAAGAGGGCCCGTGCTCACGCCCGGCGGCTGTGTTGCCTCAAGTTCACCGAGAGTTCACCCGTGCTCCACCGGATCAAGGGCATGGATTCCTAGCGTGGGATTCACTTCCTCTGACGGCAGTCAACCGAAAGGACGGAGGGAATGCGACGAGTGAAAGCGGTCCATCTGATCGCAGGACTCGTAGTGATCGCGCTCGCGGGCGCGGCCTGTAGCAGCAAGAGCAACACCAACACCAACACCAACACGGCTTTCAAAGGCGTCGCGATGACGGGCAGCGGCGCGACCTTCCCGCAGCCGGTCTACGAGGCACTCTTCAAGACCTTCCACGACACAGTTGAGTCGGGTGCCCAGATCACGTACGGGGGCGGCGGCTCGGGCAAGGGTATCTCCGACATCCAGGCCAAGGCTGTGGACTTCGGCGCGTCGGACCAGCCGCTTTCCGCCAAGGACCAGCGGCCCGGGCTGCTCGAGATCCCGACCGTTCTCGGTGCAGTGACGGTCGCGTACAACGTGCCCGGGGTCCCGACAGGACTGAAGCTGACTCCCGACGCGATCGCGGGGATCTTCGAAGGGAAGATCACGTCTTGGGACGACCCGGCGATCAAGACCCAGAACCCGGGAACGACCCTTCCACACCAGGCGATTGCCGGGGTGGTCCGTCAGGATTCGTCGGGGACAACGTTCGTTTTTGCCAGCTACTTGAACAAGGTCTCGCCCTCTTGGAAGGCGGACAAGAACCTGGGCGGGAAGACGGACCCCGCGACGGGCAAGGCGAGCATCAAGCAGTTGAACTGGCCGAAGAGCTTCGACCAGGAGCAAGGCAACGCGAATGTGGCCGGAAAGATCCAGCAGACGAAGTACTCGATCGGCTACGTCGAGCTAGCCTACGCGCTGAGCAACAACATCACATTTGCGAGTGTTCCTTACTGCACGCCGACGGCCACGGGTTGCACACCGGGACCGGATTACGTCGCGCCGAGCATCACATCCGTTAGTGCAGCCGGCGCAGGTCTCACGTTCCCGATCACCTCGTCGACCAACATCCTGAACTCGACGGCGTCGGGTGCGTATCCGATCTCGACGACGACGTATCTGCTCGTGTACACGGCTCAGACGGACAAGTCGAAAGGGCAGACGATCGTCGACCTGCTCACATGGCTGCTGCACAAGGGTCAGGACGTCATCAAGGGGCAGAACTACGCTCCGCTGCCCGATTCGATCATCACTCAAGACGACGCGCTGATCGCGCAGATCAGCTCGGGTGGCACGCCTCTGACTCCTTCGTCTGGCACGAAGTAACGCGAGTGAAGTAGAAGGGGAGCGATGATTCGCTCCACACCTGCCGAGGTGGGTGCGCCTCTCTCACGGAGGAAGCGCGCCCGCCTCGGCGATTTCATCGCCTCGAAAGCCACCGGGATCGCGGCCCTTGCCCTCGTGGCTCTCTTGGTCGCTTTCCTGATCAACTTCGCGCTGGGTTCGCGCGAAGGTTTGCGCGTCCTTGGCTTCAGGTACCTGTGGACGACGGGCATCATCGCGAAGTTCTCAGTACAGGGAGCGTTCCCGTACATCTTCGGAACGCTCGTCACGTCGGCCATTGCGCTGATCCTCGGGGTGCCCGTGGCGGTGGGTTTGGCCCTCTTCGTGACGGAGGTCTGTCCGCGTCGTATCCGAGCAGCCGTCGCAACGCTCTCCGACATGCTTGCCGCGATTCCAAGCGTCGTTTACGGGATGTGGGGGTTCTTCGTCCTGACGCCGTGGATGGACGCCACGCTTGAGCCGTGGTTGCACAAAGTGCTCGGCCCGATACCCGGCTTCGGCAGGCTGTTCCAAGGCAACACCTTCGGGTCGGACATCCTCACCGCGGGCGTGATCTTGTCCATCATGATCCTGCCCATCGTCACTTCGATTTCGCGCGAGATCCTTTCCGCCGTTCCTCGTGAGCTGAGGGACGGAGCCTACGCGCTCGGTGCGACGCGGTACGAGGTCATCCGGGGCGTGACTCTCCCGTTTTCGCGCGCGGGGATCGTTGGCGCTTCGATGCTTGGACTCGGGAGAGCACTCGGCGAGACCATCGCAGTGATCATGGTGATCGGGAACAACGCGAGCGTACAGGCCTCGCTGTTCGGGAAGGGTTACACGATCCCGTCGTTCATCGCCGGATCATTCGGCGAGTCAGGAACGAACGGCCTTGATAGATCTCTCCTCACCTTGATGGCGTTGATACTCGTCGTCATCTCCCTCGGCTTTGCGGCGCTCGCGCGTCTGTTCGTTCGTCGTATCAATCAGCGCGCGCGCATCGCCTTCGACACCGGGTCGGCACGAAGCGCGTGGATGTCGCGAAGCCGATGAAGGTGATGCCGATGACGCCGTTCCGATTCACCCGGAGCTTGGCATGAGCGTCGGCAGCCTTACGCTTTCTGCGGCGTCGCGGCGGCGCCTGACGCGCGCGCGCTTGCTCAATCGCATCTTCACCATCGCGTTGTGGAGCCTTGGGATCCTCGCGATGTTGCCGCTCTTCTTCATCGCCGGGTTCGTTCTCGCGAAGGGCGCAAGCCATCTGAACTTCAACCTCTTCACGAAAACGCCTGCCGTCCCCGGTGCGCCGGGTGGCGGCATCTCTCAAGCGTTCGTCGGGAGCGGCCTGATCGTAGGAATGTCGGTCATCTTCTCGGTGATCCTGGGTTTGGGAGCGGCGATCTACATTTCTGAGTTCGGAAGCACGCGCGCCGCTTCTGTGATCCGGTTCACCGGGGACGTGCTGCTTTCGACCCCGTCGATCGTTGCCGGTTTCCTGGTCTGGACGCTGATCATCGCGCACTGGTTCCCGTACTCGGCGCTCGCGGGGTCGATCGCGATCTCGCTTTTGATCTGGCCGATCGTTGCCCGCGCGTCCGAAGACATCCTCCGCCTCGTCCCGCGCGAGCTTCGTGATGCCGGCGCCGCACTCGGCGCCCCCAAGTGGAAGGTCGTCGTTCGAGTTGTGATCCCCGCTGCATCGGCGGGCCTCGCGAACGCGGTGCTGCTTGCCGTGGCGCGCGGCATCGGAGAAACAGCGCCGGTCCTGCTGACGATCCTCGGTAGCGATTACATCAGCGTCAATCCAACGCACCCTTCGGACACTATCTCTCTCCGGATCTACAACTACGCGCGCTCACCGGTGAGCTCGCTCCACGACATCGCCTGGGCCGCCTCCCTGTCTTTGCTGATCATCGTTCTCTTGCTCTCCCTGACGGCGCGGTACCTCGGCGCGCGCACGCGGAAGGCGATGGCGTGATGGGGGCCCTTTCGCAGGTCAGTGGGCGCCGAGTATCGTGGCTGGCCGGGGTAGACGGCAGCTCGGACCAAGAGGCGGCGCCCCGATGATCGGTGAAGACGTGCGAACAGACCTGCGGGAGGGCAAGAAGGACGTGACGTTTCGCGTTCCCGATCTGGGCCTCGGGAAGGAGCCGGCGCCGGAGTCTCAACCCGTCCGAGAGGTCGTCTTCGACGTTGAGGACGTCTCTGTGAGCTACGGGTCGCTACAAGCCGTCCGTGACGTGACGATGAAGATTACCGAGGGGCAGATCACCGCTCTAATCGGGCCGAGCGGCTGCGGCAAGAGCACGTTGATCCGCTGCTTCAACCGGATGAACGACCTCATCGCGGGCGCCGCGGTGGACGGCAAGATCATCTACCGCGCGCAGGACCTCTACGCCGACGACATCGACCCCGTCGAGGTGCGTCGCCGGATCGGAATGGTTTTCCAGAAGCCGAACCCGTTCCCCAAATCGATCTTCGAAAACGTCGCGTTCGGTCTGAAGGTCCACGGCATGACCGAGGATCTGAGCGAGCGCGTCGAGAACGCCTTGAAGCACGCCGCGTTGTGGGACGAAGTCAAGCGCGACCTCAAGTCTCCCGCGTTCGCGTTGTCCGGAGGCCAACAGCAGCGGCTCTGCATCGCGCGCGCCATCGCCGTTGAGCCGGATGTCATCTTGATGGACGAGCCGTGCTCTGCTCTCGACCCGATCGCGACTGCCCGCATCGAGGACCTCATGCAGGAACTCAAGCGGGACTACACGATCGTGATCGTCACGCACAACATGCAGCAGGCCGCGCGCGTCAGCGACATGACTGCATTCCTGACTGCCGACGTCGATGAGTCCAAAGGTACGAGGACCGGCGTGCTCGTGGAGTACGATCGGACGCAGAAGATCTTCACAAATCCGGACGATCAGCGGACCGAGGCGTACATCACCGGACGGTTCGGTTGATCGGCGGAGGTAGCTGATGACCGACATCAGGATCCGGTTCCATGAGCAGCTGGAACAGGTGGAGCAGCATGTCCACTCCATGGGCGCCGCGGCCGGAGAACTGTTCGGCGCCGCCGTGCGCGCTCTGGTCGACGACGACGCGGAGCAGTGCGACAAGGTCATCGCCGGCGATGATCTGATCGACGAGTTCTACCTACGCACGGAAGAGCGGATCCTCAATCTCTTCGCGTTGCAAACGCCTGTCGCTTCCGACCTTCGCCTGCTGACCGTCATCCTTCATATCAACCTCCACCTCGAGCGAGTCGGCGATATGGCCGTTAACCTCGCCAAGATCACGAAGTTGGCGATCGATCTGCCACGGAGCCCGCAGGTTCTCTCGACACTCGAAGAGATGGGAACTATCGCACTTCGAATGATCGCCGCCTCGATGGACGCGTTCGCGCGGCGCGACCTCGAACTCTGCTACCAGCTTCCGACGATGGACGAACCTATCGACCGGCTCAACCGCGGGATGGTGACTCAGATCCTCGAGATCGCGGATGACAAGCGGATGCTCGAGTGGGGGATCAGGATGCACGTCATCTCGCGCCAGATCGAGCGCGTCGGAGACCACGCCGTCGACATCGCGGAACAAGTTGCCTTCTTGATGACCGGAGAGTTCCGCGAGTTCACGGACGCATCCCACCCGCAGCCGCAGCAACTGGCCTGACGTGGCAACGCAACGCCCTCCACGACAGCGGCGCGTCATCCGGCCGAGTGGCGACCCCGAGCTAGACGCGAAGCTTCAAGAGTTCGTTGCGAACCTTGATCCAACCGATCAGCGCATCGCGCTCGAATCGATCGGCACGTTGTTGCAGCTCGCGCACGACGAAGGCGTCTCACGCCTGGACCGCAAGATCGCCAACACGGCCCTCAAAGAGATGCGGCATGCGTTCAACGTGTTCGCACCGTTCCGCCACACGCGCAAGGTGACGATCTTCGGCTCCGCGCGCACCCCGAAGGACGACCCCGAATATCAGGTCACGAAAGAGTTCGCGCGCCAGATGGCGGGGATCGGTTGGATGGTCGTCACCGGGGCCGGTCCGGGAATCATGGAAGCGGGACACGAAGGCGCGGCGGCGGAACACTCGATCGGCGTGAACATCTTGCTCCCGTTCGAAGCGAAGCCGAACCCGGTGATCGCCGACAACCCGAAGCTGATCAACTTCAAGTATTTCTTCACGCGCAAGCTGATGTTCATCAAGGAATCGGACGGTTTCGTCCTGGCGCCCGGCGGTTTCGGTACGCTCGACGAAACGTTCGAGCTGCTGACTCTGATCCAGACCGGAAAGAGCGACCTGCATCCGATCGTCATGTTGGATGCGCCGGGCGGCGACTACTGGCTGGCGTTCGAAACGTTCTTGAAGAAAGAGCTGTTTCGGAGAGGGTTCGTGGACGAGTCAGATTTCAGCTTGTTCCGGATGACCGACAGTGCCGAAGAAGCGAAAGATATGATCACGCGCTTCTACCGTGTCTATCACTCCGAGCGGTACGTCGGCGGTCATCTGGTTTTCCGCCTGAATGTCATGCCGGAGGAGCGGATCTTGAAAGATCTGTCCGCCGAATTCTCCGATGTGCTGGAGAGCCCGATCGAAGTGGTCGAAGCATCGCCGGCGGAGAAGCGAGACGACGACGTGCCGGATCTCCCGCGTATCGCGCTCGAGTTCGATCGACAGAAAACCGGGCGGCTCCGTCAGTTGATCGATCGACTGAACGATACGGTCGACGCATGAAGCGTT
>DATGHY010000225.1:0-9556 GCA_035307625.1 Actinomycetota bacterium | reverse complement strand
GAGGAACAGGAATTCTTTCGCCGCGATCTCGAGGTCTTTCGCCGATGCGCCTTGGATCCCACCATGCGGCTGGTGGAGCATGATGCGCGCGTTCGGCGTCGCGCTGCGCTCGCGAGTGCCGGCCCCGAGGACGACGGCCGCCGCGGATGCAGCCATGCCGACGCACTTCGTGTCGACCTTCGCGTCGATCATGCCCATCGCGTCGAGGATCGTGAACAGCCCGGAGACGTCGCCGCCGGGGGAGTCGATCATCAGCGTGATGGGTTCGTTGGAGATGCCGTCCAGCGCGAGCAGCTGCGCGGCGATGTCTCGTGCAACATTGTCCTGGATCGCGCCCCGTAGGAAGACGATGCGCCGCCGCAAGAGCAGCGAGAGGGCCGCGTCCTCGACGCGGTCCGGCCAGCGCGCGCCGGGGTCCAGGGGGATGATCTGGCCGATCATGGTTACGCTCCTTGCTTGCCGTTGATGTGCAACTCGATGGTTGCATATTCTGATCGCTTGCGCAACCGACTGGTTGCATCGAGAATGGTCGAGATGCAGGTCGAGAAGAGGATCGTTCTCGCAGCCGACCCGGCAGAGGCCTGGGCGGTTGTCCTGGACTTCGCGTCGTGGTTCTCCGACGGCATCGATGCGGGGGAGATCAGGCCCGGCGCGCGCGCGGAGTTCGCCTGGGGGAGTGTACGCAGAGCGGCCGTGTTCGAAGACGTCGAGTCGCCTCGCTATCTCGCCTTCCGCTGGTTGCCATTCGCGCGCCTCGAAGACGGCGAGACCGTCGCACGGCCGCAAGCGCGCGTAGAGATCACGCTCTCGCCCACGGAAGAGGGCGTCGAGATCGTTGTGGTCGAGCGCCGCATGGACGGCGCGCTCACCGGAGCGACCGCATGAAGAAGAACGAGATCGGTGCCGTGTTCAATGCGCTCGGCGATCCCACGCGTTTGCAGGTCGTCGAAGCGCTGGCGAGCGAAGGTGAGATGACGGCGACCGAGCTCGCATCGCAGATCCCTGTGACGCGCCAGGCGATCGCGAAGCACCTCTCGACGTTGTCCGAAGCCGGGCTCGTCGCCGCCGAAACGCACGGCCGTGAGGTCCGTTACCACCTCACGCCGGCGCCGATGCGCCACGCCGTCGCGTGGATGGCCGAAACCGGCGCGGAGTGGGACGAGCGGCTCGCGCGCCTGCGCGCGCGCTTCCCCGGCTAGCTCTGCGCGCGCGGTTCCCAGCGGAACCGCCGCAGCGTCAAGATCAACGCGGCGACACCCCACGCTCCCATGATCGCGAGATCTTGCCAGTGGAAACCCGAGCCCCTGATCAAGGGGTTGTACGCAACGATGATCGCGTGCGAGAGATGTTTGACGGGGAAGATGCTTGCGATCGTCGTCAGGGCCCCTTGGTGCTGGATCGGAATGAAGACATCGGAGATGAACAGCAAAGGGAAGATCGTCGCGTTGACGACCGCAGGGGCCGCGTCGACGTTGGGCACGAAGCTGGTGACCGCCAAACCGATCGCGGAGAAGGTAGCGGCGCCTACTGCTAGTGCGACAGCGAGCCCAAGAAGCTTGTGCCCTGCAGGCAGATGGACGTGATAGAAGGCCCGCCCGAACGCCCCGATGATCACAACAAGGAGTGCAGCGACCATCACAGAGACCGTGATCCGCGCGAAAAGCCAGACCCAAGAGGGAAGTGGGGTGCCGCGCAGGCGCTTCAGGATGCCTTCTTCGCGCGCGAACACGACACCCATCGCGATGTTCGTGTAGCACGCAGTGATGATCGAGAACGCCATCAGCGCCGGCGTGTAGAAGTCGGAGACGGTGCCATTCGGTCCGAACGACGAGTACTTCGAGCTCCCGAAGATCAGGTTGAAGATCACCATGAACATGATCGGGAACACGAACGTGAAGAATGCCGACGCGGGGTTACGCCAGAACGAGCGGTTCTCGTACTTCACTTGGCGGATCGCGAGCGCGGCGTCGCTCATTCCGCCGCCTCCGCTTCGCCGTCGGTCAGCTTGAGATAGACGTCTTCCAGGGTTGGGCGCGCGACCTCGAGCTCCTCCAAGGTCACGCCTTTCTCGAGCGCCCACCCGGTCAGCTCGTACAAGACCTTCACGGGGTCCGCCGCTTCGATCTGCACACGCCCGTCGCCCGGAGTGGGTTCGGTCCTCAGCGTTCGCGGCAGTGCAGGGGCGCGCTCCGGCAGCTTGAAACGCACGACGGTGTGCGACGTCTCGCGCCCGGCCAGCGACGACGGCGGACCTTCGGCGACGATCCGCCCGGCGCTGATCACCGCGACTCGGTTCGCCAGCTCCTGCGCTTCGTCCATGTAGTGCGTCGTGAGGAAAATCGTCTTGCCGAGCGACGCGAGGTTCTTCACCGCATCCCACATCCGCCGGCGCGCTGCGGGGTCGAACCCGGTCGTCGGTTCGTCCAGGAACAGCAGCTCCGGATCGCCCGCGAGCCCGATCGCCACGTCGAGCCGCCGCTGTTGTCCTCCCGACAGCTTCTTCACACGCTCATCGCGTTTGTCGTTCAATCCGACGACATCGATGATCTCGTCGAGCGGCCTCGGGTTCGGGTAATACCCTCGATACATCTCGATCACTTCGGCGACGGTCAGGAACTGCTCGATGCCGGTGGATTGGAGCACGATGCCGATGCGGCCTTTCATCGCGCGCGCGCGCCGAGCCGGGTCGAACCCCAGGACGGACACCTCTCCCGCGTCGCGGCGCCTGTAGCCCTCGAGGATCTCGACGGTCGTCGTCTTGCCGGCGCCGTTCGGCCCAAGGAGCGCGAAGACCTCGCCCGACTCGATCTGAAGGTCGACCCCACGTACGGCTTCGAGCGCGCCGTACGACTTGCGGAGCCCCTTGACGTCGATCGCAACGGTCATCGGGCGGAAAGCATATCGAGGGGCGAGGGCTGCTCGACGGGGTCGTTCACAAGGGAGATATGCGGGTTCGGCCGCCGCTGTTAGGATGCGCGCGCTTTGGCCACTAAGAAGAAACCAGCCGACGAGGTCGTCCAGGAGGCGCCGGCCGTCGAAGCCGCGCGCGTGCAAGGCCAAACCGTCGAAGACAAGATCGAAGAGCTGATCAAGCGCAAGGACCACGCCCTGCACGCGGCGTCGGCCGAGGCGGTCAAGAAGCAGCACGACCGCGGGAAGCTCACCGCGCGCGAGCGGATCGACCTGCTGCTCGATCCCGGTTCGTTCGTCGAGACCGACCGGATGGCGCGGCATCGCACGCACGGGTTCGGCATCGAGCGCAACCGGCCGCTGTCCGACGCGGTCGTGACCGGGTGGGGGACGATCGACGGTCGCAAGGTCTTCGTCTTCAGCCAAGACTTCATGGTGTTCGGGGGCTCGCTCGGCGAAGTGATGAGCGAGAAGGTCTGCAAGATCATGGACCTGGCTGCGTCGACCGGCGCTCCGGTGATCGGGCTGAACGACTCTGGTGGCGCGCGCATCCAAGAAGGCGTCGTCTCGCTCGCGAGCTACGGCTACATCTTCGACCGCAACGTGCGTTCGTCGGGTGTGATCCCTCAGATCAGCGTGATCATGGGCCCGTGCGCGGGCGGCGCCGTGTATTCGCCCGCGATGACCGACTTCATCTTCATGGTGAAGGACACATCGCACATGTTCATCACCGGCCCAGACGTCATCAAGACGGTGACCGGCGAAGAGGTGACGTTCGAAGATCTCGGCGGCGCGATGGCGCACGCGTCCAAGTCGGGTATCGCGCACTTCGTCGCTGAGGACGAGCAGCATTGCCTCCAGATGGTGCGGTACCTCATGTCGTTCTTGCCGCAGAACAACTTGGAAGACCCGCCCGTCTTCGCGACGTCGGATCCACCGGACCGTCAAGCACAGGAGCTCGTCGACCTGATGCCGGACGAGCCGAACAAGGCGTACGACATGCACGACGTCATAAAGCACGTCTTCGACGACGGCGACTTCTTTGAAGTGTTCCCGCACTACGCACAGAACATCCTGACGGGGTTCGCGCGCCTCAACGGTCACGCGGTCGGCATCGTCGCGAATCAGCCGATGCACCTGGCGGGGGTGCTCGACATCCATTCGTCGGAGAAGGCAGCGCGTTTCGTTCGGTTCTGCGACGCGTTCAACATCCCGCTCGTCGTATTCGTCGACGTGCCAGGTTTCTTGCCGGGGACGAACCAGGAGTGGGGTGGGATCATCCGGCGCGGCGCCAAGCTGCTGTTCGCCTTCAGCGAAGCGACGGTACCGCGGATGCAGGTGATCACGCGCAAGGCCTACGGCGGCGCGTACGTCGTCATGAATTCGAAGTCGATCCGCGCCGACGTCGCTTTCGCCTGGCCGACCGCCGAGATCGCCGTCATGGGGGCCGAAGGCGCGGTCAACATCGTGTCCCGCAAAGAGCTCGACAAAGCCGAAGACAAGAAGGCGAAGCGCGCCGAGCTGATCGCGGACTACACCGAGAAGTTCGCGAACCCCTACGTCGCCGCCGAGCGCGGGTACGTCGACGACGTTATCGATCCGCGCGAGACACGCCCGCGGTTGATCAACGCGCTCGAGATGCTGTTGACGAAACGCGAGACGCTGGCGCCCCGCAAGCACGGGAACATCCCGCTGTGAGCGAGGGGCCCGACGTTCGGATCCGCACCGGCTCGCCAACACCCGACGAGGAGGCTGCCGTCTTCGCCGCGATCGATCGCATCTGGAGTGATGAGCGCGCGAAAGCAGCCGCCGCGACCGGTCCCTCGGGTTGGGTGAGGGCTGCTCGATTGGAAGCGACGCGTCGCAGCGCGAACGCCGTGCGTGGTGCGCGCGCCTGGCGGCTCAGCGGAGCTGCGGCCGGCGGAGATCCCCCGACGCAGACACAGACCGGGCGTGGGGACGCCAAGTGAAGCAGTTTACATAAGTGGTGTGTCGCGCATACATATGCCGACGACAGGACCCCAGCCCACCCGACCTGGTGCAGTTAGCCCATTTTCTTCCGCTGGCAAGCGCGGTCTCATAAGCGACCAAGAGCAGCCAACAAACGCGCCCGTAGAACTCCGGGTCTTCGGCGTGCGGCCGGAGAATGTGTCGATGGACGTTGAGGCAATACCCCCTGGCGTCGGCCCGGTAGATCCCTCCTGCTCTCGACTCCCCCTTTGGGACCATAGGTTGGCGGCCTGATGGCGCTTATCCTGACCGTCGACGACGAACCAGACGTCCTTTTCTTGCTTCGGGTTATCTTCGAGCGAGCCGGACACCGGGTCATGGAGGCGCCGCACGGGCAGGCTGCCCTCGAGGCGATCCAAGACCAGCGTCCGGACGTGATCGTGACGGACTTGATGATGCCTGTGATGGACGGCCGCGAGCTGCTGGAGAACCTGAAGGCGGACCCCCAAACCGCCTCGATCCCGGTCATCATGCTTACGGCGAACCCGAATGGTGCGATCGGAGCCGACATCGTGATGCGGAAGCCTTTCTCGAACTCGGAGATCGTCGAGAGCGTTGAAGCTCTCGCGTCTGGATCCTGATGGATCGCCTCCGCACCGGAAACGAGCCCCTGGATCGGATCCTCGGCGGCGGGATCCCCACGGGTTCCCTGCTTGTGTTGGCCGGAGCGCCGGGAACGGGAAAGACCATCCTCGCGCAGCAGGTCTGCTTCTCGAACGGAACAGAAGAGAACCGGGCGATCTACTACACGACGCTGTCGGAGCCGCATTCGAAGATGGTTCGCCACCTCGATGGGTTCGATTTCTTCGACCGGAAGAAGCTCGGCGTCACGGTGGAGCTGAACCATCTGTCGACGCTCGCGAAGGAAGGCGATCTCGCTACGGCCGTGTCGGAGGTCGTTCGTCACAGCTTCGACGTTTCTCCATCGGTCGTTGTGATCGACAGCACCAAGGCGTTGCACGAGGCGATGGACCAACCCGAGCATTTTCGGGCGATCGTGTACGACCTCGCGAGCCGGATCGCCCATACCAACTCCGTGCTCATCTTCGTCGGCGAGTATTCGCTGTCCGACGTCGCGACCGCGCCGGAGTTCGCGGTGGCAGACGCGATCGTTTACATGTCGAACGAATCCGAAGGCGTGCTCGACCAACGACTGCTGCGCGTCTTGAAGTTGCGCGGTTCCGACTACCTTTCCGGGACGCACACTTTCACGATCGAGCAGCGTGGCTTGACGGTATATCCGAGGCAAGAGTCGTCGGTGGCTCGATCCGCGCCGGTGGGTGAAAAACGTGTCGCGACGGGTGTGCCGGGGTTGGACGAGATGATCGGCGGTGGCATCCCGGAGACGTGTGTCACGCTCGTCGCCGGCCCATCCGGCGGCGGCAAGACGGTCGTCGGCCTCCACTTCATCGCCGAAGGCCTGCGGAACAAAGAGAAATGCCTCTACGTATCGTTCCAAGAATCCGAGGCGCAGCTGCTCGCAAAGGCACACGCCTTCGGCTGGAACTTCAAAGACGCGGTGGAGAAAGGCACGCTCGTCCTGAAGCACTTCGAGCCGGTCGAGCTGTCGCTCGACCGAGTCGCGGCCGAGATAATCGCGCTTGCGGATTCGGGCGCGAAGCGCGTGGTCATCGACAGCATGGGGGAGCTCGAGCACGCTGCGCACGGAGCTGCTCGTTTCCCGGACTATCTTTGGTCCTTGATGTCTGGTTTGCGGTCACGCGGCGTGACGGTGCTGGTGACCAGCGAGACTGCGGCCTTCTTCGGGCCAGCCTTCGAGCTTGCCCGTGGGCTGTCGTTCGTCGTCGACAATGTCTTCCTTCTCCGCTATACCGAACTGGAATCCGAGATCAGGCGGGCGCTCACCGTGGTGAAGATGCGCGAGAGCGACCATGTGAAAAGCTTGGTCGAGTTCGAGATAGGCGAGAAGGGCGCCTCGGTGAAGGGCAAGTTCACGGGGATGGCGGGAGTCATGACCGGAACTCCGGTGCGAACCGAGGAGAAGTTCCGTGAGTTCTTCAGCCGGTAACCCTCCACCACCTCAAGATGAGTCTCGGAAGCCCAAGGAGCGCGCGCCCGGCCTCTTCCGTCGGAAGAGGAGCGACCAGGCCCCCCGGGAGGAAGAGCACAAAGAAGCGGCGAAACGGTTCCAGGAATTTTTCGAAAAGGCGTAGGAGCAGAGCTACATGAGGACAACGAGCCTCGTCACGGGGTATATCTCGACGGCGTTTTTCCTCGCGCTCGGTTTCCGCTGTGCGAACAGCTGGTTTCAGCAGCGGGACAAGACCTCTGCGCACCTGGCGATCGCGACCGGCCTTTTCGGCATCTCACAGCTGATCAGCGTCATCTCGAACTCTCTTTACGACTCGTTGAAAGGGCAGTTTGCTCCAACGTGGGTCCAGATTCTGTCGAGCATCGTTGGGCTTGTTGCGATCTACGGGTTCCTCATTTTCCTCGGTGACTTCGTCGATTTCCCGCGCGCGGTACGGGCGCTGTTCGCTCTCGCGGCATTAGCTTCTGTCGTCTTCACGATCATCGAGCGGCCCGACATCAAGTTTGACCCTCTCAAAGGCCTCGTGAAGATCCCAGGCATTCACAACCCCATCGACTACAAGACATACATCGGCGTCTTGCTCATCTACTACGCGATCATCCTTGCGATCTTGTGGATCTCGTTCTTGGTGAATGCGCTACGCGTCAGTGGGCTCGCGCGCGCCCGTATGGGCCTCATCGCGAGCGGCTTCTTCCTGCTGTTCGTCGTGATCGGGCTGCTCCCACGGTTGATCTTCGGAAGCGTCGACCCAAAGACCCTAAACACGGTGCTCCAAGTGGCGGAGTACATCGCCATCGTCTCGGCGCCCTTGCTCTTCCTCGGATTCTCTCCGCCGAAGTGGCTGGCGAATATGTTCCAGCCGAGGTCCGTGACGGCCTCCTGAGCACAGCCTCCTGACCAGGGCGTTTGATTCAGATGGTTTTCATTGTTTTAATGGTGGAAACCGCCTGCAGCCTGGGATGAGTGTCTCTTGACCGGTCGCGGCAGGCTGCTCGAACGAGACATATCGGAGGGAGCAGGGCTCGATGGCTATCGCGACGGACCAGATCGAACGACTGAACACCTCAACCGCTGAAGACGTGCTGACGTGGGGGCTCGAGGAGTTCCACCCCCGCATGGCCATCTCGGCCGCGTTCCTTCCCGAAGACATGGTCGTCATCGACCTCGCTCACCGCATCAATCCCAAGGTCCGGGTGTTCACGCTGGACACCGGGCGCCTGCCGCAGGAGACCTACAACCTCATCGACCAGGTACGCGGCCGGTACGGCATCGAGATCGAAGTCATGTTCCCGGACGCGGGCGACGTCGAAGCGATGACGCGCAAGCACGGCCTGAACCTCTTCTATAACGAGAAGTCGCTTCGGCTTTTGTGCTGCCACGTCCGAAAGGTGATCCCGCTCGAGCGTGCGCTCTCGAACCTCGACGCATGGGTGACCGGTCTGCGCGCAGGTCAGAACGTCACGCGGGCCGACATCGTCAAGGTCGAGGTGGACCACGCCCATGGCGACGTGCTCAAGCTGAACCCCATCGCCGACTGGACGAAGGATCAGGTGTGGGAGTACATCCGTGCCAACAACGTGCCGTATTCGGCGCTCTACGACCAGGGGTACACCTCGGTCGGATGCGCGCCGTGCACGCGACCGATCCAGCCGGGTGAGGACGATCGCGCCGGGCGCTGGTGGTGGGAGCCCGCCGAAGACAAAGAGTGCGGCCTCCATCACCAGTCGCCCTCGGAGCACTTCCAAGAGGAGCTCGCGTGGGTGAAGGCACAGCGGACGTAACGCCGTCACCGCGGCGCGAGCGAGGCGCGCCGCGAACGCGCCCGGACAAGCGCGGACAGGGGCAGTGGGCGCTGGGGTACCACGAGCCACTTAACCCCGCGGAGCGAACGAAGAAGGATGACGACGGTCTCAACGTGCGCGCGCGCATCGAGACCATCTATGCCAAGAACGGCTTCCGTTCGATCGACAAAGCCGACCTGCGTTCGCGCTTCCGTTGGTGGGGCTTGTACACGCAGCGCCGTCACGGCGTTCCGGCCGGAGCCACCGCTTCGGCCGAGCCCGAGGAGCTCGAAGACGAGTTCTTCATGCTCCGCGTGCGCATCGCCGGCGGCTTGCTGACGTCCGAGCAGCTGCGCGCGATCGCATACGTATCGGAGCGCTTCGGCCGCGACGTCGCAGATGTCACCGACCGCCAGAACATCCAGCTGCACTGGATCCGTATCGAAGACATGCCGCGGATCTTCGAAGAGATCGAGCGGGTCGGCCTGACGACGGCGGAAGCGTGCGGAGACACGCCGCGCAACATGATCGGATGCCCGCTCGCGGGCGTCGACGCCGACGAGATCATCGACGCCTCGCCGTACTTGCTCGAGACGCACAAACGCTTCGTCGGCGATCCGGCGTTCAGCAATCTCCCCCGGAAGTTCAAAACGTCGATGTCGGGATGCGTGCAGCAATGCGCGCAACACGAGATCAACGACATCTCGTTCGTCGGCGTTCGGCGTGACGACGGCAAGATCGGGTTCGATCTGTGGGTCGGGGGCGGCCTCGGCCCGAACCCTCATTTCGCCAAAAGGTTAGG
>DATGHY010000224.1:0-11459 GCA_035307625.1 Actinomycetota bacterium | reverse complement strand
GTACGATCCCGACGGCGCTTTGGTGCGCGGCTTGATCGACGAGATCGTCGAGCCGGATCAGCTCATGGCGCGCGCGTTATCCACCGCCGAGCGGCTTGCCGCGATCCCAGCGGTCAGCTTCCGCCTGATGAAGGAATCGCTGCGCCGGTCTGTCGTTGAGCGAGTGCGTGCGTCCGAAAGCGCGGATCTCGCCGCCAAGGCCGCATGGGCTTCCGACGAGGTGCGCGCATCGATCAGCGCGTTCCTGAAGAAGACGTTCGGGACCGATTCGCGCTAGACGTAGCCGCGCAGGGTTGCTGCGCGCGCTACGCGCTGCACCGCGATCGCGAACGCCGCCTCGCGTAACGAAAGCGATTTCCCCTCCGCATACTCCGCGACATGGTGGTACGCGTTGCGCATCACCTTCTCGAGCTCGCGGTTGACCTGTTCCTCTTCCCAACGGAACTGTTGGATGTTCTGCGTCCACTCGAAGTAGCTGACGGTGACACCGCCGGCGTTCGCGAGGATGTCGGGGATGATCGTCACCCCGGCGTCGCTCAGTGCGGCGTCGGCGACGGGCGTGACCGGATGGTTCGCGGCCTCGACGATCACTTTCGCTTTGATCTTCGACGCGTTGCGCGAATCGATCACGCCGCCGAGCGCGGCGGGGATCAGCCAGTCGACGTCGAGGAGGAGCAGCTCGTCGTTGGAGACCTTGTCGCAGCCTTCGAGATCCACGATCGAACCGGTGAGCGTCTGCTGCGTCCACGCGGCCTCCACGTCGATCCCATTCTCTTTGTAGATGCCGCCCCTGATGTCCGACAGGGCCACGACGCGCGCGCCCGTCTCGGCGATGAGGCGCGCCGTCCACGAGCCGACGTTGCCGAAGCCTTGGATGGCGATGCGCGCGCCCTCGAGCGGCACGCCGGATCGCTTCGCGTGCTCGATCGCCGTGAAAACGACGCCGCGGCCGGTAGCCGCTTCGCGGCCGAGCGAGCCGCCGAGCTCGACGGGCTTGCCGGTCACGCACGCAGGGTTATGACCGTAGCGCTTGCCGAACTCGTCCATCATCCACGCCATCGTCTGCGCATTCGTGTTCATGTCCGGCGCAGGGATGTCGCGGTTGACGCCGAGGATGTACGCGATCATGCCGGTGAAGCGCCGCGTCAGCCGTTGCTTCTCCGATTCGCTCATCAAGTAGGTCTCGCACTGCACCCCACCTTTTGCGCCGCCGAATGGAAGGTCGGCGATCGCGGTCTTCCACGTCATCAACGCAGCGAGCGCGCGCACCTCGTCGATGTCGGCCTCAGGGTGGTAGCGGATCCCGCCTTTGTACGGTCCGCGCGCGCCGTTGTGTTGCACGCGGTACCCGTTGAAGACCATGAGCTGTCCGTCGTCCATGCGCACGGGAACCTGGACCGACAGCTCGCGATAGCTGCCCCGCAGGACATCCCGCATCTCCTCGTCGAGGTCTATGCAGTCGGCTGCTCGATCGAAGAAATACGTGACCGACTGGTGAGGAGTGAGCGAATCGGAAAGCTGAACGGTCATCGTCAACCTCCGCGTCCGTTTAGCCGGTCGGGGGACGACAACCGGGGACCGGGTACGGTCCGAAGCTGCCGAGCACCTTCACCGGATCGCTGCCGTGGAGAACGATACGCGTGACGGCCATCTCCATGCCCGGTGACTCAACCAGGAGACAGGTCGGGTTCGCGATCGAAACGACGTCGTAGGCCCCATCGGGGACCCCGGTGATGTCGATGAACTGCCCGGGGAGATCCCAGGTGTAGACGTCGCCCCAGCCGCGCGAGATGCCCATCTCCTCGAACGGTGCGTCGGCGGACGTTGGCGCTCCCGGAGGAACGTTGCACGTCGGGAACGAGTAAGTGCGCGGCCAGAACGTTCCGGGCCGGGCGATGTTCGCGAACAGGTCGACGTCGATCAGGCAGTAGCCGAGCTTTATGCCGCGCGCGACCGGCGCGGTGCGGATGTCCGGCGGCGTCGTCGCATCCGCGGCAGGCGCGCGGTACATCGTGTACGAGGAGAGGCCCAGGTAGTGGAAGTGTGCGTGCTGTGGATGGAACATGCACTTCCCGGCGTCGCGCGTACGCACGATGCCGTTGGTAGCGCGTAAGACCTGCTGCATCTCGCAGGTGCCGCCGAGCGCGGCGCTCATCGGGATCCGTAGCACGAGCGAACCCGGTCCCACGTTTCGGATGTCGTTCGTGAAGCGCAGGCAGCGGCGTGGCGCGTTCGTGAGGCCGCTCGACGGGTTGTCGAGGATCGGCTGCGCTAACTCTTCGAGGTAGCACGAGTTAGCGAATGCGCCGCCCCAACGCCATCCGGTCGGGTTCGACGGCAGCGGAGGAACGTCAGTGCAACCCCCGCCGGTTTCGCTGGTGGTCGGGTCGGGCGAGTCGCACTCGATGTGGAAGTCACGTGGCGCCGCGGTCCATAGACGAGGGAGCAATGTGGTCGGGAGCGTGTGACGTTGCGTGTCGTCTAGGAAGACGCGCGCTTCGCCGCGGTACGACATCGTCGGCTCTTGATAGAAGGGAACCGCGACGATGCTATAGGTGCCGTTCGCGGGATGGTTCAGCAGCACGCCCTGTGCGTTCGAATCGAGATCGAAGCCGCTCGCTACGAGGTTGCCCGCGGGATCGAAAACGAAGAGGTTCCACTGATCGAAGTCGGTCGACCAGCGGATGTCGATGTAGACGCCGTCGCCGGGCTTGGTGAACGTGTTGATCGGGAGGTTCAGGGTCAGCGAGTGGATGTCGCACAAGCCGGTGGCCTGCGCAGCGGCACATAGCTGCGGCGTGTAGGCGGGCGGCGCGTATCCGGCCGGGCTGCTGCCGTGGCCCGACCACCGGACCACCGTGCGCGCGCTGCTGAGCGTGCTCGTCGTTTGTTGAGCCGCACCCGCCGGCGCGACCATAGAAAGGGCAAGGGCGACCAGAACGGTGGCGCGCCCGAGCGGCCGTCGGTACCGAGTTCCCCCCACGCCGTCACCTTCGACACCGGACGGCTCTCTCCCTTCGCCGCCCCCCAGGTATTGCTAGAGCCCGAGGATCTGCAACCAGAACTTCTGATCCTTGGACGGGACCTGGTCCACGTGGATGTACTTCGTCTGCTGGTATTCGCGGAGGCCCCACGCGCCGAGCTCGCGCCCGACGCCCGACTGCTTGTAGCCGCCGAAGGGCGCGTACGCGTTCAGCAGGTGGTAGTCGTTGATCCACACCGTCCCGGTGCGGATCCGCTTCGCGACGTTGAGCGCGCGCGGGATATCCCTTGACCACACGCCGCCGCCCAGGCCGTAGATCGAGTCGTTCGCCATCGCGATCGCGTCCTCGACCGTCTCGTACTTGATGACCGATAGCACCGGTCCGAAGATCTCTTCCTGGGCGATCTTCATCTCGTTGTTGACGTCGGTGAAGATCGTCGGCTTGTAGAAGTAGCCGCCGTCGCAGCCGGGTACGAGCGCGCGCTCACCCCCGGTTACGAGCTTCGCTCCTTCTTCCAACCCACTCTGCACGTATCGTTCGACCGTTTCGTACTGCGAGCGGTGCACCAGGGGCCCCATGTCGGTCTCGAAGTCCAAGGCCGAACCGATCTTCAAGCCCTCGGCCGTCTCGACGAGGCGCGCGATCACCTCGTCGTGCAGGGACGCGGGGACGAACAAACGCGTGCCCGAGTGACAGATCTGGCCGGAGTGCAGGAACGTCGCCCACAACGAGCCGGGGATCGCGATGTCGAGGTCGGCGTCGTCGAGCAGGATGTTGGCGCTCTTGCCGCCCAGCTCGAGCGTGACCTTCTTCACGGTGCTCGACGCGAGCTGCATGATCCGCCGTCCTACTTCCGTCGATCCGGTGAATGCGACCTTGTCGACCATCGGGTTCGATGCGAGCTCTTCGCCCGCGGCGGCTCCGGCGCCGGGCACGACGTTGATCACGCCGGGCGGGAAGAGATCCGTCTCTTGCAAGATGCGCGCGAACTCGAGCGTCGACAGCGGCGTGTACGTAGCCGGCTTGATCACGATCGAGTTGCCGGTCGCGAGCGACGGCGCCGCCTTCCACATCATCAGGATGAACGGGAAGTTCCACGGCGTGATCGCCGCGGTGACGCCGTAGGGCTCACGCCGGACGATCCCCCACTGCACGGCGGGGAAGTCGTTCCACGGCACGGCTTCGTATTCACCGATCGTCGACGACAGCTGTGCAAGGACGCGCCAGTGCTCAACACCGAGCGCGATCGAGAAGAGGTTCGCCATGCGCAACGTGTGCCCGGCGTCTTCCGCTTCGATCTGCGACAGCACCGGCAGCGCGGCGGTCAACGCTTCCCACGCCTTCAGCATCCGCCGCGACCGCTCTTCTTGGGGCATGTCCGCCCACACACCGGAATCGAATGCCTTTCGAGCAGCCTCGATCCCGCGCCGCATGTCTTCTTTGCCCGCGCGCGAAACGCGTCCGACGACCGACCCGTCCGACGGGTTCGTCGTCTCGAACGTCTCCCCTGATGCCGCGTCGGTCCACTGTCCGTCGATGTACAGCTTGTAGTCGCGCACCTCGGCCATGGCTCCTCCTGAGACGCTCAGTGCTTATGGTCGTGCTCTTCGCCGGGGCCGTCCGAACCGGACGGCGGATACATCCGTCAACAGCCGGGTTCGCCGTAGTTGCCGCAACAATCCTTCAACGTCCGGACTTTGATGAACTGGTTCTTCACGACCTGTCCCGCCTTCGTTAGGAACGGGTCCTTGGACGCGCGCCAGATCTTGAAGAAGTTTCCTGCGCTTGCTCGATGTTCGTTCGCCACGGGTCACCCCCTGCCGGCGGATTCTATGTCGGTAAGCGCGCGCGACGCCCTCCCGGCCCGAACTCGCGCGCGCCCCAGAGCCCCTCCTATCATTTGCCGCCGATGCCCCGCTGGATCCGCTATTCACTGTTCCCGGCCACCGTCGCGTTCGCGGCCTTGTTCATCGTGCTGCCCCAAACCGGCGCGGACACGACGATCAAGATCGTGAGCACGAGCGGCACCGCTGCCTTTACGCCGAGCGCCCTTTCGGTGAACGCGGGGGCGAGGATCGCCTTCGAGAACGACACCCGCCAGACCCAAACGGCGACGTGCCTCAATTGCACTCCCAAAGCAACCTGGGACAGCGGCGACATCCAGCCGGGCCAGACGGTCTTCGTCACACTCCCGGACGAGGCAACGGCGTTCGATTTCGCGAGCCGCTACGACGAAGCGCTGCAGGGCAGGGTGCTCGCCGGGGTGACCGAAGAAGCATCGCCGTCGCCTTCGCCGGCCGCGTCCTGAGGGACTGTCACACCCGGCACGTAGCCTTCTTCACGTGTTCCGGGAAGGAACGACCGACGGCGTCTTGCCTCTTTCATCGCGAGCAGCCCGAACCGGGAAACGAGGGTGGAGTGCCCTCATCCCCACTGGTATGCTTGCGCGGTTCCGGCGGCCCGGTAGCTGCCGAAATGTAAGGCTCACCCCCTGCTCCTCCACCGTGGAGGGGCCGCTTGAGACCACAGGAGGTGGGAATGGCGAACCGGCGCCGGTACGAAGTCATGTTCATCATCGATCCCAGGCTGGACGACGCAGCGATCCAGCAAGCGGTCGACCGATACGTTGGGATCGTCACCAGCAGAGGCGGCGAGGCCACGAAAGTCGACCATTGGGGACGGCGGAAGTTCTCCTATGAGATCAACCATCTCAACGAGGGCTATTACGTCGTTGCCGATCTGCAGGCCGAGCCGTCCGCCATCGCGGAGCTCGACCGGGTTCTGCGGCTGGCGGACGAGCTGGTGCGACACAAGGTTGTTCGTCCCGGAAAAGACTGATCACTGGTCCTTCCCCGGGAGGTGGGTGGAATGAGCGAGAACTCGGTCACACTGGTGGGGAACCTCACCGATGACCCCGAGCTGCGCTTCACGGCGCAGGGAGCAGCGGTGGCGAACTTCCGCATCGCGGTTTCCAAGCGTATCCGTGACCCGCAGACGAACGAGTGGAAGGACGGCGACACATCGTTCTTCCGGGTCAACGTATGGCGTCAGCTCGCTGAGAACGTTGCAGAGTCGTTGACGCGCGGCACGCGGGTCATCGTCACCGGCACGCTCAAGATGCGGCAGTGGGAGACCCAGGAGGGCGAGAAGCGCTCCGTGGTCGAGGTCGAAGCGACGGAGGTCGGTCCGTCCCTGAAGTGGGCGACGGCGAAGATGGAGAAGACCTCGCGTCAGAGCGGCGGCCAGGCGTCGAGCGGTGGCGGGGATTGGGATTCGCCCACGCCGGTGCCGGAAGAGGTGCCGTTCTAACAACGTTGATGGAGGCATATGCCAAGGGATCCAAAAGGTCGCGATAACAAGAACTCGAAACGAGGTGCACGCGGCGCCGACAAGAAGGCGTGGATGCGGAAGCCTCGGACGAAGATCTGCCCGTTCTGCAAAGAGAAGGCGGAGTGGGTCGACTATAAGGACACGCAGCTGTTGCGGAAATTCCTGTCGGACCGCGGCAAGATCCGCGCGCGCCGCGTAACCGGCGCATGCACGCAGCACCAGCGGGA
The DNA here is from genome assembly GCA_035307625.1 of Actinomycetota bacterium. Lineage (GTDB taxonomy): Bacteria > Actinomycetota > AC-67 > AC-67 > AC-67 > AC-67. The sequence continues at coordinate 4,918 of DATGHY010000224.1, read as the reverse complement.
CATCGCGCAGGCGATCAAGAACGCGCGTGAGATGGCGCTCCTGCCATACATGAGCAAATGAAGATCATCCTCACGCAAGAGGTGCGCAACATCGGTGCCCCCGGCGACGTCGTCGACGTCGCCGACGGGTACGCGCGCAACTACCTGATCCCGCGTGGCGTTGCGTTGCGCGCGACCAAGGGCACGCTCAAGCAGGTCGATACGATCCGCCGCACGCGCGAGGTCCGCGAGGTCCGCAACCTCGAGCAAGCACAGCAGATCGCCCAGCAGCTTGGTGCGTTGAAGGTGCGCATCCAGGCGAAAGCCGGTGAGGGTGGGCGCTTGTTCGGGCAAGTGACGCCGGCGCAGATCGCCGAGGCGATCGCGAAGGCGGGAGGCCCGAAGGTCGACAAGAAGCGTCTCCAGCTCGACGAGCCGGTGAAGAGCCTGGGCGCGCACCGCGCGCACCTGCGGCTGCACCCCGAGGTCGAAGCAGAGATCGAGATCGAGGTTCAGCGCGCCTGATCTTCGGCGGCATCGATGGAAGAGATCGATGTTGCGGTCGTCGGGGCGGGAGTCGTTGGGCTTTCCTCCGCGTGGTGGCTCGGTCGTTTCGGCCGAGAGGTCACGGTATTCGATCGATTCCGCCTTGGGCATGATCGCGGCTCGTCCCACGGCCCGACGCGCATATTCCGCACTGCATACGACGACCCTGTGTATGTGGAGCTTGCCCTGGAAGCCATCCCGGAGTGGCGGGCGCTCGAGAGTTGGACGGGCGAGCGGTTCCTCGAGATCACCGAAGGCTTCGACATCGGGGATGCCGAATACATAGAACGCTGTGAAGAGGTGATGCATTCTGCGGGCGCGTCCGCCGCGCGCATCAGTCCAGAAGAGCGCGCAGAGATCTTCCCGTGGTTCGACGGCGGCGACGAACCCGCACTGATCTCACCGGATACCGGCGTCCTCGCTTCAGATATCGCGTTGCGTGCGCTCGCGAACGCTGCGCAGAACCAAGGCCCAGGGAACCCTGACGCGCACATCGTCGACGAGGCGCCCGTCAAACGTGTCGAGATCGTCGGGGACCGTGTTCACTTCGTGGCCGGCGACCAAGAGTTCAACGCACGATCATGTGTCGTTTCTGCAGGTGCGTGGGCGGCAGCCCTGCTCTCGCCCCTTGGGATCGATCTCCCCGTTCGCGTAACGCGTGAACAGGTCCTCTACTTCCGAGCAGCCTCACCGATCGTTCCCTTCATCCATCGCGCAGAGATCGCACGCTACGGCGTGCCGATGTTCGGCAACGCCTTGGGCGTGAAGATCGCAGAGCACATGACGGGCGTGACTACGACGGCCGACACGCGCGACTTCGATCCTGATCCGAGAGGGGCCGCACGGATCGTCGACTATGTGCGGGCGACGCTGCCGACCCTGGACCCCGAACCGTTGGGATACGAGACGTGCCTTTACACCACGACGCCGGATGAAGGATTCGTGATCGATTCCGTCGGGCCGCTCGTCATCGCATCCGCGTGCAGCGGTCACGGTTTCAAGTTCGGCTCTGTCATCGGCGCGCTCGTCGCGTCCCTCATCACCGGCGAGCGGTCGCCGCTGGCGCTCGAACCCTTCTCGCTACGGCGGTTCGAGGACCGGCGTCCAGGCTAGGATTCCGCGCATGGAGCGCGCGCCGGGCGACGGCCAGATCCGCTACGCGAAGAGCGGCGACATCAACATCGCCTACATGGTTGTCGGCGACGCCGATCTCGACATCGTCATGGTTCCGGGCTTCGTCAGCCACCTTGAGATCGGTGGCGAGCAGCCTCTGGTTCGGCACATGGGCGAACGTCTCGCTTCGTTCGCTCGTCTGACTCTGTTCGACAAGCGCGGGACGGGATTATCGGATCCCGTCACCGACGTGCCGACGCTCGAGGAGCGGATGGACGACATCCGCGCCGTCATGGACGCCTCGGGCGTCCAGCGGGCCGCTCTCGTCAGCTTCTCCGAAGGCGTCCCTCTCTCCCTCCTGTTCGCGGCCACGTATCCCGAGCGGGTCGACGCGCTGGCCCTATACGGCGGCATGGCGCGCACGACGTACTCGGAGGACCATCCATGGGCGCCGGTGAAGGAAGCCCTTTACGAAGCGAACGAGCTTCTCTTGCCGTACTGGGGGCAGGGGATCATGCCAGAGATGTTCGCACCGAATTACGCGGACGATCCTGAGATCAAGAAGTGGGCGGCGAAGCTTGAGCGGTACGCCGCAAGCCCGGCGATGGTCCAGAAGATGTTCGAGATGTTCTACGACACCGATGTACGCGCGTTCTTGCCGTTGGTGAACGTCCCGACGCTGGTCCTTCACCGCAGGGGGGACCGGGTGGTGAACATCCGGGCGGGTCGCTATCTCGCTGAGCACATCCCAGGCGCGCGCCTCGTGGAGCTGCCCGGTGCGGACCACGCGGGGTGGGCGGGCGACTCCGACGCCTTGCTCGACGAGGTTCAGGAATTCCTCACCGGCGTCCGAGGGGAGCCGGATATCGATCGCGTGCTGGCGACGGTGATGTTCACCGATATCGTCGGATCCACCGAGCGCGCCGCTGCGATGGGCGACAAACGCTGGAGCGAGATCCTCGACGAGCACGACAAGATCGTCGCGCGCTATGTCGAGCAGTTCCGCGGCCGCTACATCAAGCACACCGGCGACGGTTTCCTCGCGACCTTCGACGGCCCCGGCCGCGCGATCCAATGCGCGCGCGCGCTCAACTCCGCGATCCAGAAGCTCGGAATCGAGATCCGGACGGGTTTGCACGCCGGCGAGGTGGAGCTTCGTGGCGAGGATGTCGGTGGTATCGCGGTGCACATCGCGGCGCGTGTCTGCGCCTTGGCGGGCGCGCGCGAAGTTCTCGTTTCGAGCACCGTGAAGGATCTGGTCGTCGGGTCGCGCGTGTTGTTCGACGATCGAGGCCGGCACGAGCTGAAGGGTGTCCCCGACGACTGGCACCTTTACGCGGTTGCGGGCTAGGTCGCTGGCGAGAACTTCAGCCGCACGTCGTCCTCGAAGTCCATCAGCGCGTCGCGGCCCTCGGCCTCGTAGAGCTCCTTCATCTTCGCGTAGCCACCGGCTCGAACCTCGGCCCATTCGCGCGCGAACGCGCCGGAGTTGATCTCGTCGACGGCCGTGCGCATCGGCGTCGCGAGGTCGAGGACGGCGTAGCGCTGCGCGCGCGACATGGTCCCGTACTGGCTCGTCTGAGAGTGAAGCTTCCACTGCTTCGTGGGCCCGATCTCTCGCATCGCGCGATACGTGCGCTCGATCTCTCCCGACAGGTAGAACTCGGCCAGGATCGCTTCGAGCGGGATGCCGGCCTCCAAGAGCACCATCGCAGCATCGCTCCAGAGCTTCCGCAGGCCCGGGGCGATGGCCTGCTCGACGAAAAGATCGATGAGCGCTTCTTGGCGGAACGTCATCTCAACGCTGCCCCGGTGCAATGCACCGAGCGCGCGCGCGACCCCTAACGCAGTCGTCCAGGCTTCGCCTGTTGCGTCGCGCTCGACGCCGACGAATGCGATGAACCCCGAGTCGTCGACGTACGAGTCGCGCACACCGACGCCGATCATCCGCGGTGCAACCAAGACCACGTCGCTCGCGTCTGGGAGCTTCACTTCGTCGAAGGCGACGGCGTAGCCGCTCGCGAAGCACACGGCGGCGCCGGGCTTTAACGACGGTACGACCGACGACCCCACTGCGTCGCCCATCACCTCGTCGGGGATCAGCAGGCACACGAGGTCTGCGCCCGCGACGGCCTCGGGGATCTCGTGTGCGGTGAATGCATCGGCTTGCGCTTCCGCGCGCGACGTGTCGGCGACGGTGCCGACGACGACGTCGACCCCGGAGTCGCGCAGGTTCTGCGCCCACGCCCTGCCCTGGTTGCCGTACCCGATCACCGCGACGCGCTTGCCTGCCAGCGCGCCGCTTGGCGCGTCCTCGTCGTGAAAGATGCGTGCCATATCTCCTCCCGATCTCAGGTTTCGAGCAGTCGCGGCCCGGCCGCACGGATCAGCACGACGGCCCACGTCCGGAACGGCTTCCACTGCTCGGCCAAGGCTCTGAACTCCGTCTGGTTGGGCGCGCGCGACAGACCGTATAGCTGCGCGGTCAGATCGAGCGCTTGGGGCTCGTTCTCCGGCAGGACGTCGGCCGGCCCGCACGCCCTGATCACGATCAACGCGCTATAGAACGGCCCGATCCCTGGGATCGACTGCAGGTCTTTCATCGCAGCGTCCGGGTCGACCGCCGTCAGCTTTCCTACGTCGAGCAGCCCGTCGAGCGCCGCGCGCGCCACGCCGTGAAGCCGTTCGATCTTCTGGGGATTGAGCCCGGGGAACTCGCCTACACCGAGCAGTTGCTCGGGCGTCGGGAGGGCGGGCGTCGAACGGCCGGCCAGCTCGAAAGTCTTGCCGAATCTTTCCGAAAGGGCGCGACGAACTTTGTCCATCTGAGCAGCCGGCCTGCGCGCACTGATGATCGCCCACGCAGCCGCCTCGTACGGAGAGTAGAACTGCGGCGGCCGGAGTCCGGGTGCGATCTCTTGCAGCCGACCGATCACGGGATCGCGTTTCCCGATCTCGAGGAATGCGTCCCCGTCGTGATCAAGCGAAAGCACGCGCGCGACCTGACGTTTCACCGCCTCGACGTCTGCGTCTCCGGCGATGCGTACGTTGACCGCGCCGTCGTCTTGTGTGACTTCCACGCCGACCTGGTGGCGGTAGCCATCCAAGCAGAACGACATGCGCATGATCCCGTCGTACTCCGGCTCCGAACGTTGACCGAAGCCGAACGTGGCGAGCGCGCGCAAGGAGAACGGACCCGAGGGCACGATGGAGAACACGGCGCCGCTCATCACCGACGCTTATATCAGGACATGCGTGCTGCTCTCATTTCTCTCTCTTG
>DATGHY010000223.1:0-7470 GCA_035307625.1 Actinomycetota bacterium | reverse complement strand
TACGCGGTCGAGCACACCCGCGTCGAGCAGATGACGAACTACGACAAGCTCGTGCTCGACATCGAAACGAACGGTGCGATCCTTCCGAAGGAAGCTCTCGCCGCCGCAGGACGCACGCTGGTCGAGCTCCTCGGCTTGGTCGCAGAGCTGTCCGAGGCGCAGGCCCTCACGTTGGGCCCGGCGCCGGAAGACGCGGCGCGCGCATCCGACATGGCGCTCCCGATCGAGGAGATGGACTTCAGCGTCCGCTCGTACAACTGCTTGAAGCGCGAAGGGATCCAGACCGTCGGAGACCTCGTGCAGCGGACCGAGCAGGACCTGCTCGACATCCGTAACTTCGGGCAGAAGTCGATCGACGAAGTGAAGCAGAAGCTGGCCGAGATGGGCCTGTCGCTTCGGGACGGCTAAGCATGCCTGCACCGAAGCAAGGCGCGCGCCTGGGGTCGGGTCCCGACCACCAGAAGCTGTTGCTGGCCGGGATCTGCACGTCGTTGTTCCGCCAAGGTCAGGTGAAGACGACGGTTGCGCGCGCCAAGATGGCGCGTCCGCTGGCCGAGCGCATGATCACCTTCGCGAAGAAGGGGGACATCGCAGCGCGCCGTCGCGTGCTGCGCGTGGTCACCGACAAGGGCGTCGTACACAAGCTGTTCTCGGAGATCGCGCCGAAGTACGCCGAGCGGCCGGGCGGCTACACGCGGATCGTGAGGGCCGGGTTCCGCAAAGGCGACTCGGCGCCGATGGCGATCATCTCGTTGGTCGGCGAAGGCGAAGAAGCCGAGTAGCGTCTCCACTCGGCGGAGCGCCGCGATGAAGATCGCGCTGCTGATCGCGTACGACGGGACCGATTTCCACGGCTTCGCGCGCCAGAAGCACGCGCGCACGGTCCAGGGCGAGCTCGAGTCTTCATTGACCTTGCTGCTGCGCGCGCCGATCGAAACGGTGGGAGCCGGGCGCACCGATGCAGGCGTGCATGCCGCAGCACAGGTCGTCTCGTTCGAAGCTCCTTCCTCGGTGCAGCCAGAGTGGTTGATGCTCCGAATGAACAAGCTGCTCGCGCCTGAGGTCGTTGTGCGCGCGGTCTCCGCGGTTCCCGAGGACTTCAGCGCGCGCTTCTCCGCGACGCGCCGTGAATACGAGTACCGCATCTATCGCTCGCCGACGCCCGACCCGTTCCGCGATCGGTTCTCCTTGTGGGTGCGCGGACCGCTCTCGTTGTCCAAGATGCGAGCAGCCTCGCGCGCGCTCATCGGCGAGCACGACTTCTCATCGTTCTGCCGCCGCGGCGAGGGGTCGATGGTCCGGCGTGTGCGCGCGATCACGTTCTCATCGAGAGGCGACGAGCTCATCGTTAAGATCAAGGCCGATTCGTTCTGCCACCAGATGGTGCGATCGATCGTCGGATTGCTTCTCGATGTAGGTGATGGGAAGAGAAAGCCCGAAGACGTGGGCAAGGCTTTGCGCGCGAAAGATCGCAACGCGGCTGGGCCGGTTGCGGCTGCGCGCGGCCTTCACCTGGTCCACGTGGCTTACGCAGGCAGGTTGTTCGGGCCACGAGGGTGATCCGGTCTCTTAGTTCAACCGTTACCTGAATCGGTGATTCTCCTCGCCGGGCTCTCGTTACGCTGCGCGCGGTCGGAACCGGGCCATCCACATTTCCGAAAAGGTTGTGATCGGTGCTGGGATCGCGCATCGCGTGGCGCTCGAGACTCGTTGGCGCCTGCCTGCCGATCGTCATTTTCGCAGCCTGCACGAGCAGCCCTCTCGGCAGGCAAGCCGTCGTTCCGCCGGCAGCCGCGAGAGTCGTGCGTGCACTACCGATCTTTGTGAACGGCAGCTCGATCCGAGTCGAGAACAGACATAAGGGCGATGGTCTTTGGCACCTCCGCTACCCACACTCCGACGGGATCCAGGGCTACGCGTCTCGGACGAGCGTCCCCGCGGGGCAGCCGATCTCGTTTTTCGTAAGCACGACGGCGAAGCGGTACTCGGTAGACGTCTTCCGTATGGGTTGGTATGGGGGAGCTGGCGCGCGCCTGATGACTCATCTCGGCCCGCTCGATGGGAAGCATCAGACTCCCTGCTATCTCGGCGCACGACGGATGGTGGTGTGCCCATGGAGCCCGAGCTTCACGCTCGACACGCACACCGATTGGGTCAGCGGCGCCTACCTCGCGCGACTCAACGCATCCAACAAGAGCGATTCCTTCGTGCCGTTCGTGGTTCGCGAGCGAACACCGCGCGCGCCGATCCTCCTGCAGCTCAGCGTCACGACGTGGCAGGCGTACAACCACTTCGGTGGGTACGACCTCTATCGCGGCGCCGACTGGAACCCGGCGCATCGGTCGTACGCGGTCACGTTCGACCGCCCCTATGCATGGCCGGGCGCAGGGCTGTTCTTCGTCGAGTATCCGATGATCTACTGGCTCGAGAGCCACGGATACGACGTCGCGTACTCCACCGACATCGATCTCGCCGAATCACAAGACGACTTATCGCAGCGGCGCATCTTCATATCCACCGGTCACGACGAGTACTACTCAACAGTGATGCGCAACGCATTGGAGTCGGCAGTGGGCCACGGCGTTTCATTGATCTTCGCGGGGGCGAACGATCTCTACCGCCACATCCGATTCGAGAGCTCTTCACTCGGTGCCGACCGGATCGAGGTCAATTACAAGGACGCCTCGCTTGATCCGTTCATGAAGACGGACCCCATGGAAGTGACGAATCAATGGCGCGATGCTCCCGTGAACCGGCCTGAGCAGGGATTAGTCGGCGCGCAGTATGAGATGGGGGAGTTCAAGATGGCTCCCTGGAGGCCAACGTTGAGACCGGCGTGGCTGTTCTACGGGACCGGGTTCACGCGCGATTCAACGATCCCGAATCTTTTCGGGTGGGAGCACGACCTCGTTGAGTCCGCCTTCCCGATCCCGCAGGGGCTCGTGCGGGTGGCTCACGTAGACGAGCCGAGGGGAGGTTCGGCGGACTCGACCTTCTACATCGCTGCGTCGGGCGCCGGCGTGTTCGACGCTGGGGGCATCTGGTTCGACTGCGCTCTGGGCCCCGGGTGCGAGGATCGCGACCTTATCCCGATCGACAAGCGCGTCGACACCGACCCGCACATCGCCGTAGACCCCAGGCTCCAGCGCATGATGGCGAACCTGATGGCAGCGATGTGGGCGCACGAGTTCCGCCTCTGAACGCGACTGCTGGAACGGGGAGCATGCGTGTTGACCGACCGGCGGGGTACGGGTAGCCTTGACCCCCGCTGACCAGGCATTTTCTGCTGTGAAGACCTACTCTCCGAAAGCCTCGGACATCCAGCGCCAATGGTGGGTTCTGGATGCGTCCGACCGCGTCCTCGGCCGGGTTGCGACCGACGCCGCGCGCCTCCTGCGGGGCAAGCACAAGGCGATGTTCGCCCCGCACATGGACACCGGAGACTTCGTCATCATCGTGAACGCCAAGAAGATCCGTCTGACCGGCCGCAAGGCCGAGCAGAAGGAGTACATCCGCCATTCCGGGTACCCCGGCGGGCTGACGCGCGTCGGGTACGACAAGCTGCTCGAAGAAAGACCGTCGTTGGCGGTCGAGCGGGCCGTGAAGGGGATGCTGCCTCACAATAGGCTTGGGCGTGCGATGGGCAAGAAGCTGAAGGTGTACGACGGGCCCGAGCACCCGCACGCGTCGCAGGGCCCGAAGCCGTATGAACCCAAGGAGCTGAGTCGCTGATGGCAACACTCGGTGAGACCGTTCGCGCGACCGGACGTCGCAAGGAATCCGTTGCGCGCGTGCGGATCGTCCCGGGATCGGGTCGCTTCGCACTGAACGGTCGCGCGCTCGAGGACTACTTCCCGCGGCCGGCGTTGCAGATGGTCGTGACGGAGCCGCTGCGGCTGACCAACACCGTCGACCGGTACGACGTCATCGCCTCGATCGACGGCGGCGGGATCAGCGGCCAGGCCGGCGCCGTCCGGCACGGCATCGCGCGCGCGCTGGTCGAAGCAGACCCGACGCTTCGCGGCGACCTCAAGAAGAGAGGCCTCCTGACGCGCGACGCGCGCGTGAAGGAGCGTCGCAAGTACGGGCTCAAGAAAGCGCGTAAGGCGCCTCAGTACTCGAAGCGCTGACGTGGGCCGACTCTTCGGAACCGACGGGGTCCGGGGAACGTACGGGCAAGACCTGACGGACGACATCGCGCGCGGTCTTGGTCATGCAGCCGCAGCCGTCCTCGGGCGCGACCACCCGAAACCTCAGCTCCTCATCGGCCGTGACACGCGCGCGTCCGGGCCCGCGTTGGAGCGCGCGCTGGCGGCGGGGATCGCCGCTGCAGGGGGCGAGGCTTTCTCGGCAGGCGTCATACCGACCGCGGCGATCGCGTTCCTCGTTCGCGACATCGGGTTGCAGGCCGGGATCGTGATCAGCGCGTCGCACAACCCTGCGCGCGATAACGGCATCAAGTTCTTCGGACCCGACGGTATGAAGCTTCCCGACGCGGTCGAAGATGAGATCGAGACGGCGATGAACGGTGAGGAAGATCCGCCGGCGCAGATCACCGACGTCGTCGACGCGGAAGACCGTTACATCGAGTTCCTACTCGACGCGATGCCTTCACTTGCAGGACTCCGGGTTGTGGTCGACTGCGCGAACGGGGCGGCGTGCAACGTCGCTCCGGAGGCGTACAGGCTTGCAGGCGCCGACGTGCACGTCATCGCGGCCGATCCAGATGGAACCAACATCAACGATCACGTCGGATCCACTCATCCCGAGCTCCTCCAGCAAGCGGTGAAGACCTATGGCGCGCACGTCGGGATCGCGCACGACGGCGACGCCGACCGCTTGATCGCGGTGGACGAGCACGGCGCGATCGTCGACGGCGATCAGGTGCTCGGCATCAATGCGCTGGACCTCAAAGCTCGAGGGCTGCTCCCGACGGATTCGATCGTGTGTACGGTGATGTCGAACCTCGGCTTCCGCCGCGCGATGGATGCGAACGGCATCGGTCTGATCGAGACGCAGGTCGGGGACCGCTACGTTCTCGCCGCGATGCTGGAAAACAAGATCGTGCTGGGGGGAGAACAATCCGGTCACATCGTGTTCCTCGATCGCCATACGACCGGCGACGGCATCCTGACGGCGCTTCGTTTGATGTCGGTCGTCGCGCGCACCGGCAGGGGCCTGTCCGAGCTTGCGGCGGAGATCCCTCGCTACCCGCAGATCCTGCTCAACGTTCCCGTCCGCGATCGCAACGCGCTGGAAGGCTCGGACGCCGTGTGGGATGCCGTGCACGAGACCGAGGCATCCATGGCGGGGTCGGGCCGCGTGCTGGTTCGCGCATCGGGTACGGAGCCGGTCGTTCGCGTGATGGCCGAAGCGTCGACCGAGCAGGCCGCGCGCGACGCCGTCGACCGGATATCTGCCGTGGTCACGAAGGTTCTCGGCTAGCGAACTGCCCGTTCGGCCACGATACGGACGGCGATTTCACGGATAGACTGACCGTTACATGTGCGGAATCATCGGCGTCGTCGGTGACGAGCCCGCCCTCCCGGTCATCATGGACGGATTGCGACGGGTCGAATATCGCGGGTACGACTCGGCCGGCGTGGCCGTGCTCGACGGCGCGCGCATCGACGTGGTGCGCAAGGCGGGGAAGCTCGACGCATTAGAGAAAGAGCTCGCATCGCATGCGCTCGACGGCCGCACCGGGATCGGACACACCCGTTGGGCGACGCACGGCGGCCCCACCGATCAGAACGCGCACCCGCACACGGATTGCACGGGAAACATCGCGCTGATCCACAACGGGATCATCGAGAACTTCCTCGAGCTCCGTGAGCGCCTCGAGCGCGACGGCCACCAGTTCGCGAGCGAAACCGACACGGAGACGCTCGCACACCTGATCGAGGCGCATTTCGACGGCGACCTGACTGCAGCCGTGCGCGCGGCGCTCGGCGAGGTCGAAGGCGCGTTCTCGGTCGCGGTGATCGCGGCCGAGCAGCCGGGGCTCATCGTGGCGGCCAAGCGGACGAGCCCGCTCATCGTCGGCAAGAACGACGGCGCGACGTTCCTCGCGTCGGACCCGACGGCGCTGATCGCGCACACGCGCGACATGGTGCACATCCTCGACGACCAGGTCGTCGAGATCCGCAAGGAAGGCTTCACGATCACGACGCTGTCCGGCGAGCCCGCCGAGGGCAACCCGATCCACGTCGACTGGGACATCCGGTCCGCCGAGAAGGCCGGCTTCGACACCTTCATGCTGAAAGAGATCTACGAGCAGCCCGACGCCGTCGCCGACGCATTGCGCGGCCGCTCGCTGCCGAACGGGATGCTCGCGCTCGACGAGCTGCGCCTCGCGGAGGAAGACCTCCGTTCCGTCGACAAGGTGTTCGTAGTGGCGTGTGGCTCGGCGTTCCACGCGGGCTTGGTAGCGAAGTACGCGATCGAGCACTGGACGCGTCTTCCGGTGGAGATCGAGATCGCGAGCGAGTTCCGCTATCGCGATCCCGTTCTCGATCGCGACACGTTGGTGATCGCCGTGTCCCAATCGGGCGAGACGATCGACACGCTGGAAGCCGTGCGGTATGCGCGCGAGCAGAGCGCGAAGGTGATGGCCGTCGTCAACGTGGTGGGTTCGAGCATCGCGCGCGAAGCCGACGCAGTGCTGTACACGCACGCGGGCCCCGAGATCGCGGTCGCATCGACGAAGGCGTTCCTCGCGCAGGTGGTCGGGCTCAAGCTGCTCGCGCTTTATCTGGCGCAAGTGCGCGGGACGATGTGGCCGCAAGACCGGCGCCGGATCGTCGAAGACCTACACAAGCTGCCGGCGATGATCACCGAGGTCCTGAAGCTGCGGCCGCAGGTCCGCGAAGTCGCCGAGCACATCGCGAACAGCCCGACCGTTCTGTTCATGGGGCGTCACGTCGGCTACCCGGTCGCGCTGGAAGGCGCGCTCAAGCTGAAAGAGATCAGCTACCTGCACGCGGAGGGCCTGGCCGCCGGCGAGATGAAGCACGGACCGATCGCGCTCGTGGAAGATGGCGTTCCGGTGGTCGCGGTGGCGACGCAATGTCACGTGTACCAAAAGGTGCTCTCCAACATCCAAGAGGTGAAGGCGCGCGGCGCGTACGTGATCGCGATCTGTAGCGCCGGCGACGGCGCCGAGGTCGCACGCCACGCCGATCGCGTGCTCGAAGTGCCGCGGATCCACGAGCTGCTCGTGCCCGCGTTGGTTGCCGTTCCGCTGCAGCTTCTGGCGTACGAAGTTGCCACGATCCGCGGGCGCGACGTCGACCAGCCGCGCAACCTCGCGAAGAGCGTGACGGTGGAGTAGCGATGTTGCCCGTCCTACTCGCGGACGACGTCAAGCGTCAAGATGCTCAGGCGTCTGCGCGCGGCATCTCGGTCGGGCAGCTAATGGAAAACGCAGGATGGGCTGTTGCGCGGGGCGCGCGCGGCCTGCTCGGCGGA
>DATGHY010000222.1:0-14315 GCA_035307625.1 Actinomycetota bacterium | reverse complement strand
AGCCATCGCCCCATCGCGCCCTGCCTGATAGCCGTCTCGAGGGATGCAACCTCTTCCAGAGTCTTGGTCGCCGACCAGATGAGGAAGTCGCAGTCACCGCGCATGCCCACCGTCGAGTAGGTACGCAGCATCGGGAAGCGCTCCCGCCACTCAAGGAGGAGCTCGGCAAGCTCCTTGCGCGCGGCCGAACGTTCCTCCTCTGGCTGCGCGCGGAAGGCGCGGTCCACCTTGTAGAAGGCGAACTTCACGACCTGCTGCGGATGCGGGCGCTCGTCGGTCACGTCGAAAACTCTACCGGAGCAGCCAGTACCCCCGCAGAGCGTTCCGGCGAAGAGATGGGCTCGTCAGGCACGTTCTCGTTCGCGCGCCTCGATAGCCATAGCAGCACCAAAAGGACCGCGTACCTCGCGTAGACCGTCGCTTCCAGGTACCACGCAAGCGTCGCCTCATTTCCGACACCCGGCGGTTTGAACGACAAGAAGAACCAGCTGACCGTGATCCACACTGCTGCATCGGTGATCGCGAAGCCTGCGAAACCCCACCACGGGATCTCAACGAGAGCGAAGAACGGAAGGAGCCACAGCGCGTACTGGGGCGAGTACACCTTCGCCGTCAGCAGCCAGATCAACAGGATCCCGAAAGAAGTTGCGTACGGCCGGAAGTGCGCGCGCCGGCCTTCTGCCCACAGCAACAACAGCGCGCCGGCGACGAACAGGCCCGCAGAGGCGTACGAAGTGAAGCTTTGATAGTTCCGCGTGAGGACGAACGAATCGAGTTGAGACGTGAGATGTCGGTACAGGTTGAACCAGCTGGTCTCGAAATTTGGCAGACGAGTCGCTTGGAATTTCCACGGTGCCCACCAGCCTGCTCGATCGATGAACGCGAAGGGGATATTGACCACGGCAAAACTGCCTGCTGCGGCACCGATCATGCGCCACGAGACCTTCCCGTTCTCGCGCCGTCGCGCGAGCACCAGTGCGGGCAGGATCAAGCCCGGGAACACCTTCGCCGCCGCCCCAAGGCCAAGCATCGTTCCGGCCCAGCCGTCGGACCGACGATGAAACGCCCACAACCCCAAGCACATGAGAAAGACGGCGAACACGTCCCAATTGTGGAACGTGTAGAGGACGAGCGAGGGCGCGATCGCGAAGTAGAAGATCCGCCGCGTATCTCGAAGCATGGGCCAAAGCAACGCGACACTGAGTAGCGCGAGCACCGCAAGGATAACTGCGGTCACGTGGAAGAAAGCGACCCCGTTGTGCGTCACCTCTGCGACGATCCCTACGAGCATCCCGGTAAGGACGGGGTATTCGAGGTCGCCGACCTCGCCGCGTGATCCGTCCGGCCGCACTTCGTTATCGAAGATCCCGTCGCCGTGGATATAGGGGAAAGGTTGGTACTGCAAGCCGCGGAACGTGTACAGCGCAAAGACGTCGTTGTAACAGAGCGTCCGGTACTGATAGCCGTCCCACTGGTGCCGCGTGCAGAGATCTTTGGCGTTGTACCCGATGATCAGTGCAACCCCGCACGCTGCGAGCGCGATGACGAGCGAGGCCGCTGCTGCCCGTTTACGTCCGCTCGGTTCGTTCGTCGCCAAACGATCCTCCTAGGCGCCTGCCGCCATCATGGCTGCTACGTCGGGCCTGCGCTAGGAGTCGGGGTTGGCGTCGGCGTCGGGGTGTGACTCGGCTTCGGCTTCGGCGAGGTCGACGGCACCGGGATGGTCGTCGTCGACGGCGTCGGAAGCGGAGCCGATCTGCTCGGGGTCGGGCTCGTCGTCACCGTTATCGTCGGCGACGGCGACGCGATCTGCGGAGCCGCGAAGGGGGTCGCTGGAAGGTTCGCCAGCGCGCGCTCCATGAAAAGGCGCCACATCTTCGCGGGGAACGAGGCACCCACAACGGCGATACCGCGCACGTTGTTCATCGCACGGAACGAGTCGGCATAGCCGTTCCAAACGACCGCGGTCAGCTCGGGCGTGTACCCGGCGAACCACGCGTCGCGATGGCTCTCGGTCGTCCCCGTCTTGCCGGCGGCGGGCCGGCCGATCTGTGCCGATGCTCCAGTCCCGTGCTGGATGACGCCTTGCAGGACCTTGTTGACGGTGTCGGCCATGTTGGCGTCGATCGCCGGCTGACTGTCCGGCTTCTGCGAGAACAGAACCTTCCCGTTCGCGTCCGTCACGCTTTCGATGAAGTACGGCGTGTGATGCACGCCTCTTGCCGCGAACGTCGCATACATGTCGGTGAGCTCGAGCGGAGAAACCTCTGAAGTACCTAACGCGAGGGACGGAACGGCGTTCAACTTCGACGTGATCCCAAGGCTATGCGCGGCTTCAACGGCTTTGAACGGTTGCGCCTTCGCAATCATCTGTGCGTACACGGTGTTGACGCTCCCCCACGTCGCCTGCTCGACCGTGAGCGTCCCGTGGCCGGCGCGGTCGTAGTTGGACAGCGTGTACGGAGGGAATCCGGGGACGTTGACGGTGATCGTCGCCGGAGCCTTGAATGTGTCCAGGATCGATCCGCCGTTCGCGAGGTATGCGGTCAACGTGGCCGGCTTGAATGCACTCCCCGGCTGTCTGAATGCCTGAACGGCAAGATTCAGCTGTCGAGTGGCATAGTCTCGTGATCCGACCATGGCGCGCACTGCGCCGGTGTGCGGATCGATCGCGACAAGCGCCGCATCAGGATCGGACTTTCGATCGTAGACCTGATGCACTGCATCGTTGGCCGCGATCTGCATCTCTTCGTCGAGCGTGACGGTCACCCGAACACCGCCCCGGTACAGATCGCGAGGCGCGATGTTCTGCTCAAGGATCTGCTGAACCTGTTCCAGATAATGCGGTGCGATGCCGCCGATCATCCGCATGCGTGCAGATATCTTCGCCTTGTTCGCAGCATCCGCCTGTGCCTGCGTGATGTACCCCTGTCGCACCATGAGGTCGAGCACGATGCTGCGACGCGCCGTGGCCGCCGCGAGATCATGCGCAGGGTCGTATAGCTCCGGCGACCGGATGATCCCGGCGAGCAACGCCGATTCAGGCAGAGTCAGCTGCTTCGCGTGTTTCCCAAAGTACGCCTCTGCGGCCGCCTCGACTCCGTACGCACCACGCCCGAAGTAGATCGCGTTGAGGTAGTCCTCGAGGATCTGATTCTTCGAGCGTGTATGGGCAAGCTTCAGCGAGATGATGGCCTCGCGAACCTTCCGTAGCAGAGACGGCTGGTTCCCGACGAACGCATTCTTCACGTACTGCTGCGTGATGGTGCTTCCACCTTGATGCCCGTGCCCGAAGACGTCGGAAAACGCCGCACGGAAGATCCCGCCGACTGAGATCCCCGGATTGCTGTAAAAAGTGCGATCCTCGGTCGCGATCACGGCGTGCTGAAGATCGATGGGCATGTCGCTCAGGGAGATCGAAGTCCTGTTCGCATCACTGTGGATCAGGCCGATGAAGTGGTGGTTGTGGTCGAAGACTTGGACGGACTGTGCGGTGGAGATGTCGTTCGGATTCGGGATGCGCGCGAACGCGTACGCGATGAAGAACAGCACGACGAGCAGCGCCAAGGGACCAAGGATCAGCAGCGCGAGCCACTGCTTCCACCCGTTCGGCCTTGGCAGGATGCGGAAAAGCCGTCGCCGGGCGCGTCCTGGACCGGAGCGCCCGGCCTTGTGTTTCGCCTTGTTCGCCAGGGTCACTTGATTCTCGCGCGTATCCCTACCCGGGAAACGCACGTGGGTACCTCAGCAGGGGCTAAGAAATGGGTAAGCCTAAAGAGTTGGCTAGTGGAGTGTGCTTAAACCGCGTGCTTGTGACCTGAGAGGTAGCTGCGAACCAAGTGGTTCCACGAGCACTCGGTGCACACCTCGACCACGTAACACGCGAACTCGCCGAAGCGCTCGCGAAGCTCCATCAGATCCGCACGACGGCGGACGCGTCCATTCTCTCTGCCTTTGAGCTCTTTGCCGTAGGTGTAGAACAGCACGCGCAAACCGGGGTGCTCGCAGATCGGACATGCTTCGCCGGTTTCTTCCCCGATGAAACGAGCAGCCCGCATGAGCTCTGGGTGTGCATCGCACACGTCGGCAACCGAGCGAAGCCCGCTGCGAAGGTCGCGCAACAGCGCCCTTCGGGCCATCCGGTAGTCGACGGTCGGCATGGTCGCGTCATTGTAGCGAGCGCCCGCAAACGGGCCAGAACCAGTGCGGCAGTGTCGGGACAAACGAGAACGAAGAGAGATTCGCGACGCTCGACTCGTCTGGTTTTCTCAGACGAGCGGCCCTCGCGCGCGCACCACGCGCGGTCAAACCGCAGCCGATCTCACGTGGTCGCACGTAGTGAGGCGATCTGGTTGGGGCGAGGCCGGCGACCGCTCAGTCGGCTTCTCGCCCGGGCTCACGAGGGACTCGCCCACCGAGGGCTGCCTTCAGGCCGTAGGGCCGAAACCGGCGAACCCCACCGAACCCGCTCTCAGCCCCGGCTCGGATCGTCCCGACCCGCCCGTTCCAGGCAACTTGACCCCCCTGCGGGGGTCGCTACAATACTCACGTGCGATATATCGGTCCGATATATCGAAGTGATTAAAACCGAGGTGCTGTAGTGCTGGAGCTTGCGGTTCTGGGTCTCCTCAAGGAGAAACCCATGTACGGCTACGAGGTGAAGAAGCGCCTCGACGAGCGGCTTGGGCATACCTGGAAGTTCTCGTACGGGTCTCTCTATCCGACGCTGAAGAAGCTGTCCAAGGCGGAAGCCGTCGAGATGGAGTTCCCCGACGGGGAGACCCTTACACGGAAGAAGAAGATCGTCTACCGGATCACGCCGAAGGGCGAGGAGCTGTTCGAGGGCCTCTTGGACGAATCCGGTGCTTCCGCAACAGAAGACCGGGAAGCATTTATGTTGCGGCTTGCCTTTTTCCGCTACACCAAGCCGGAAACCAGGCGGAGGCTGCTCGAACGGCGACGTGGGTACCTGCAAGACCGCCTGGCGAAGATGAAAGAGTCGCTCAAGACGCTCCGTGAGCGCGTGGACGCGTATTCGCTCGAGCTCATGCAGTACGGCGCAAACGAGACGGAGCATGACATCCACTGGTTGGAAGGGATGATCGAAGCCGAGCGCAATGTCTCTAACGGCAGTAGCGCTAACGGCGAAGTCAACGGAAGCCAGCCCGGGACCGATCCTTCGCGGTTCGGTGTGCTGAGGGGAGAAACCACATGAAAGAACGCAAAGTGAGAGTTGGGATCGTCGGAGCGGGGAACTGCGCGTCGGCGCTCGTACAAGGCGTGCACTTCTATCGCGACGTTGAGCCGGCCGACGACGTCCCCGGCTTGATGCACATCGAGCTCGGCGGGTTGCACGTGCGCGACATCGAGTTCGCCGTCGCCTTCGACGTCGACGCCAAGAAGGTCGGATACGACTTGTCTGAAGCGCTCGTCGCGGAGCCAAACAACACGATCAGGTTCGCCGACGTCCCGCCCCTCGGCGTCGAAGTGCTCCGCGGTCCGACGTTGGACGGACTCGGTCGCTACTACCGCGAAGTGATCACGGAATCGCCGGCGCCCGTCGTCGACGTCGTCGCCGCGCTCCGTGAATCGAAGACGGACGTTCTGGTTTCGTACTTGCCGGTCGGTTCGGAAGCCGCGGCGCGGTTCTACGCCGAGGCTGCCCTGCAGGCCGGAGTCGCGTTCGTGAACTGCATGCCGGTGTTCATCGCCTCGACGCCCGAGTGGGCGCAGCGCTTCCGCGATGCGGGAGTGCCGATAGTCGGCGACGACATCAAGAGCCAGGTCGGCTCGACGATCATCCATCGCACGCTTGCGAAGCTGTTCGAGGACCGCGGTGTGAAGATCGAGCGCATGTATCAGCTCAACTTCGGCGGCAACATGGACTTCATGAACATGTTGGAGCGCGAGCGGCTGATCTCGAAGAAGATCTCCAAGACGCAAGCCGTGACGTCGAACATCACGCAAGACATGCACAAGGAAGACATCCATGTCGGTCCTTCCGACCACGTCCCCTGGCTCGAGGACCGGAAGTGGGCTCACATCCGGATCGAGGGCAAGTCGTTCGGCGAGGTTCCGCTCACCGCGGAGCTGAAGCTCGAAGTGTGGGACTCCCCCAACTCCGCCGGCATCGTCATCGACGCGGTGCGCATCGCGAAGCTCGCGCTGGAGCGAGGCATCGGCGGACCACTGATCGGGCCGTCCGCTTACTTCATGAAGTCGCCTCCCGAGCAGTACCCGGACGAGGTCGCGCGCCAGATGGTCGAAAGCTTCATCGTGGGCGAGCCTGCCGTCAGCACGAACGGCAACGGCAACGGGAACAGCAACGGCAGCCGGAATGGGAACGGAAAGGTTCACCTAGATCCCGCGACGCTCGCGAAGCTAGGAACCCACGCCCACTGATGAGATGAACGAGGTACCGGCCGGCTCGTCCGGCCCGGTTCCCTCATCCCCAGCGCCGACAGGCAGCCAACGGTCGACGCGTGAACAGGTTCGCCGCCTCTTCAGGGCGAGCGGCTTCCGTCGGTTCTTCCTGACCCGTATGGTCTCGCAGCTGGGCGACGGCGTGTTCCAGCTGTCGGCCGGGGCGGTCCTTCTCTTCGATCACCCCGGCAAGAACCCGGCGCTCGCCCTCCTGGGCGTCTTCGCGGTCGCATTGGTGCCCTACAGCGCTCTCGGGCCGTTCGTCGGCGTCTTCATCGATCGGTGGGAACGGCAGAAGATACTCACCTGGGTACCGATCGGCCGCGCACTCTGCGCGGCGACGATCCCGGCCGCAGTGCTCCTCGGCAAGCGCGGATGGGCGTTCTATCTCGTCGTGCTTGTTGTCCTTTCTTCCAATCGGTTCTTCCTCGCAACGATGTCCGCAGTGTTGCCGCAACTTGTGGATGAAGAAGATCTCTTGGTCGCGAACACCGTCGCCACAACCGGCGGCAGCATCGCAAACGTCGTCGGACAGGGGCTCGGTGCCGGGATCTCGGCCGTCACCGGCGGTACATTCGCCTCGGCCGTCTCGAGCGTCGCTTTCGCCGGCAGCGCAGTGACCGCGCGCGCGATCCCGGTGCACCGAGGCTTCACGCCCGAACGCGCACCGCTGTTGCGCGAGCTGAAGGACGTCGTCGACGAGATGGTCGAGGGCGTGCGCATCGTGGCTCGAAACGCACGCGTCGTATACGCGCTCGCTGCTATCACGATGATCCAGCTGCTCGTCGGGGCCATGAGCGGGGTGCTCGTCTTCTTCTTCATCCACGTGCTGAACCTCAAGGTCGGGTCGGCCGCGTTCGTGCTCGGGGTGCTTGCCGCCGGAATCGGCGCAGGCGTAGTGCTCGTCCCTTTCATCGGCCGTCGCATGCGGCACGACACACTGGTGCCGCTCGCGTTCGCCGTGGGAGGCCTCGGCAATCTCGTTTCTGCGCCGCACTTCTCGAAGGTCAACGCATTGATCGGGACGGTGCTCGTCGGCATCTCCTACGCGCTCGCGAAGATCCCGGTCGACACGATCGTGCAAGAAGAGATGGCCGACATGGTTCGCGGCCGCGCGTTCTCGCTGTACGACATGATCTTCAACATCGCGCGCGTCGTCGGCATCGGCATCGTCGGATTCGCATACGAGGAGCATGCCGATAGCGGGTGGCTGGTGTGGGCGATCGCAGGTGTGTTCTTCCTTGCGGCGCTTCTGTTCTGGTCGTGGGAAAGGAGACGGGAGATGGGTCTCAAAGGATGGTGGACGCGCCGGCGGCACCGCGCACCGAAACCGGAGGACATGCTGCAACCCGGCGAGATGGTCACGGTGCGCGCGTATGCGGGCTCGCGCGCCGACGAAGAGCCTCGCGTGATCGTCGTCGGCGGGCATGAAGTGCCGATCCAAGCGATCGACTGGCGCGCGATCGTCGAGGAGTCGGGACGTCGCGCGCGCGTCTTCGTCGTTCGAGCAGCCGGTCGCCGAGTCCGGCTGAGCCAGCACGACGACGACACCGGATGGCAGATCGAGCGGGTCGGCCCGCTGCCCAAAGGCCGAACTGACTAGTCATCGCCCAAGGCTGCTCCTTCGTTCGAAGTGCCTGGTCCGAGGCCGTTCCCTCGTTTGCCGAGGCGCGCGGGGCGCGCCGTAGCCTGGGCCGAAAGATGACCCCTCGTGATCATCAAACGGACATCATTTGCACCCGAGCGTCGTTGAAGAGGGTAAGGAGTTGCTAGGAGAGCGATGAAGCTCGGCCGCTATGTTCGCCCGTTGCGCACTGTTCGCGCGCGCAAGCGTCCGCACGTCGCCTTCGTCCTTTCGGGCGGCGGCGTTCTCGGAGCCGTTCAGGTCGGGCAGCTGCGCGCTTTGATCGAAGCCGGGATCCAGCCCGACATCTTGATCGGGACGAGCGTCGGTGCGCTCAACGCAGCCGCGATCGCCGCCGATCCCACGCCCGCCGGTGTCGACCTCCTCGCAGACGTTTGGACGTCGTTGCACGGTGACGATCTCTTCCCCGGCACGCGCCTGCAGCGCGTGATGCATTTCGTCCGCAAGGGCGATCATCTCTACTCGAACGACGGGATACGCGCGCTCGTTCGCAAGCTTCAGGTGCGGTCCTTCGAAGAGTTGCAGAAGCCGCTTGCGATCGTAGCTGCGAACCTGCGAACGGGTGCCGAGCATATCTTCGAAACGGGTTCGATAGCGCCTCCGCTCATCGCCACCACCGCACTCCCTGGAATCTTCCCACCCGTTCTGATCGACGGTGAGCTCTACGTCGACGGCGGCATCGTGAACAATGTGCCGATCTCCGTTGCCGTCGAGATGGGGGCTCGCCGGATCTACGTCCTAACGTGCGGCGCGCCGAAGCCGACCACGCTGGAGATCCGCCGGCCGCTCGACGTTCTTCTTCAAGCGTTCGCACACTCGCGCGCAGCGCGCGTCGACCTCGACCTGCAGCGCTTCGCAAACGATGCCGATCTTCGGTTCGTCCCACCGCCCACACCGGGCCCGATCCGGTTCAACGACACGTCGCACACCCATCGCTTGATGAAAGAGGGGTACGAGCTCGCGCGCGCGTACCTCGGCCAAGGCGAGCCCGCCGCCGCGCGCGCTTAGAACATCCGCAGCGAACGAAGCGGCTTGTAGCGCGCCCGCACGATCCCCACAACATCACGCCGAGCAGCCGGTCCCGTGATGCGACTATCCGTTGACGCTTCCGGGTTATCTCCCGTGAGCCAGATCTCGTCGGCGCCGAGCGCATCGCAGTCGACCGTGGCCGACACTCGCTTCACGATCTCGATGTCCCCGCGACGAACGACGACGAGCTGCCCGGTGTGCGGCTCATCTTGCCGGAGAGGGCGCACGGCGAGGAGATCGCCCGGCTCAAGCGTCGGCAGCATGCTCATGCCGTCGACGCGAACGGGGAACCACCCTCGGCGCGCGCGCGCAAATGCCAGCGCGGCGGCCGCGAGCGCCACAAGGCCCAATCGCTTCTTCATGCCGAGATGCTAGCGATTCGCGCAGGGTGGTATACCTGCAGTGAACCCTTCGAGAGGAGGAACCGCATGGACATCATGAGCTGGCTCGCACCGACGCGCGTCGTTCATGCGCACTGTGACCTGCCGTGTGGCGTATACGACCCCGCGCAAGCGAGGATCGAAGCCGAGTCGGTCAAGGCGTGCCAAGAGAAGTACAACGGCTCGGACGACCCGATCTTCAAGGAGCGCGCGGTTGCGATCAAAGAAGAACGGGCCGACCTCGTGAAGCACCACCTGTGGGTGCTGTGGACCGACTACTTCAAGCCGGAGCACCTCGAGAAGTACCCGGAGCTTCACACGCTCTTCTGGAACGCAACCAAGGAGGCCGGGGCGGCGAAGAAGTCGACCGACCCGAACCAGGGCCAGAAGCTGCTCGATCAGATCAACGAGATCGACAAGATCTTCTGGGACACCAAGAAGTAGAGCGCTGCACGCGAAGAGAGGGCCGCGCGCGGCCCTCTCTTTTTCGTGGCTGATGGCTATTGCTTGTAGGAGTACACCCCGCAGTAGGTGCCCTGCGGGTCGGTGAACATCGCGATCTTCAGTCCGCCGCTCATCTCGGTCGCCGGCATGATCGCGGTGCCGCCGAGCTCGACGGCGCGGTCGAGATATCCCTGCTGATCCTCGGACTCAGCCCAGATCGCGACACCGGGCTGCTTCATCGGATTCGCTGTGATGCCGCCATTGATCCCTTGGCCGCCCGCGTCGACCTCTCCGTAGACGAACCCGTCTCCAGACTGCTCTTTGATCGTCCAGCCGAACAGCTCGCGATAGAACTGCCACAGCGGCTGAGGTTCCCTCCCGTAGATCTCGAACCATGTCACCGGAGGGTTCGAGCCGGCCGACACGCCGGGCGCTTCTTCCTGGTTGCCCTTGAACAACCCGATCAGGTTGCCATCGGGATCCGCGAACTGCGCGAACGTCCCAACGTTGGGGATGTCACTCACGGGAACCTTCGTACTTGCGCCCAGCGAGACAGCCTTATCGAGTGCCGCCTGGAGGTCGTCG
This sequence comes from Actinomycetota bacterium, assembly GCA_035307625.1. GTDB lineage: Bacteria > Actinomycetota > AC-67 > AC-67 > AC-67 > AC-67. Next base: position 3,809 of record DATGHY010000222.1, on the reverse strand, counting down.
GCGCCAACGTAGATCGTCGTATACGGATGCTCCGCCTTCGAGATCCCCCCGTTGATGCCTGCGGCTCCGTGCGTGTCGATCGTCGTGTACTCAAGCTCCGGGATCGACTCGAGGTGCCATCCGAAGAGCTCGCCGTAGAACTTGGCGACAAGCTCAGGATCCGGTCCATTGATCTCGAAATGAACGATGGGGTTTCCCATGTCGATCCCTCCTCGGTCCAGTTCGGCCTGAGCCTACGCCGCGGCCGAAAAAGGTGTCGAGACCGGAGGGCGAACGTTCATGTTCGCTCCGCTAACCGATCGGATCGGGGCCGGGATCCCCTCCAGACGCTGCGATCTCGAGCCGCGCGAGGTAGTGCGTCCACCCCTTCTTGTGAGCAGCAACTTCGTCCTCGTTCGGCAGTCCTGAGTGAACGAAATGAAGCAACGTGTAATCGCCGTCTTGTTCGAGGTCGATCTCGATCGTGGTTGAGCCCGGTCCCACGACATCATGGTCCTGCCATCCGAAGGTGTAGACGAGCCTCCGGGGCGGGTCGATCTCGACGAATGAACCGCGGGCGATATGCCCACCGGCGACATCATCGAATACTCACCGCCGACACGCAGATCCACATCTGCAGACGCCGCTTGCCATCGCTTCAACTTCTCTGGGTCGGTCAGATACGCGAATACCTGCTCCGTCGGTGCGGCGATCTTGACCTCACGAACGATCTGATCCATGACTTCCTCCTTCTTTCTCCACTTCAGTGCGAAGTCGTTCGAACGCGTCGTCCCAGAATTTCTCGAGGTATCTGCGGATCTCTGCCACGGACTCCTTGCGGGCGCGATACAAGCGGCGGCGGCCGTCCCTTCGCTCCGTGACGAGGCCGGCCTCCTTCAGGACTCGAAGGTGCTGCGATATCGCGGCGTGGGTGACGTCGAACCGCGACGCTATGTCGCCTGCCGCGCGCTCTGAATCCCAAACAAGCGTAAGGATCGCCCGCCGGCGTGGTTCGGCGATCGCCTTGATCGCAGTTTGCATTCCGATATTTAAGCATAAACTTAAATATCGTGCAAGCTCCACGAAATGCCAGCTCAGGAGGGTGTTAGGAGGTTGTGAGACCCTGCGCGCGCGCCCACTCGTCGAGGAGCGCGAACGCCTCTTCCTTGGAGTACTCGCCCCGTTCGAGCCTGATCTCGAGCAAGTGATCGAGCGCGTCGCCGACGACAGGCCCCGGCTTCACACCGAGGTGCTGCATCACCTCATGCCCGTCGATCGGCGGACGGATGCGCTTCAGATCCTCCTCGGCAGCGAGGCGCGCGATGCGCTCCTCCAGCGTGTCCATCGCGACCGAGAGCTCGCGCGCGCGCATCTTGTTGCGCGTCGTTGAGTCGCACCGTACGAGACGGTTCAGCTTGTCGAGAAGGGGCCCGGCGTCTCGCACGTATCGCCGCACCGCAGAGTCGGACCACCCCGATCGGAAGGTATGGAAGCGGAGATGGAGCTCGATGAGCATCACAACCTCATCGATGAACTCCGATGGGTACCGCAACGCTTGCAGGCGCTTCCGCGCCATCTGCGCACCCACCACCTCGTGGTGATGGAACGAGACGCCCTCTGGTCCGATCTTCTTCGTCGCCGGCTTTCCGATGTCGTGCAAGAGCGCGGCCATGCGGAGCTTCGTGTCCGGCTTCTCCTCACGAGGCTCGATCGCGATGATCTTGTCGACGACGGCGAGCGTGTGGCGATAGATGTCCTTGTGCCGGTGAACGGGATCCTGCTCGAGCAGAAGCTCGGGCAGCTCGGGCAAGAACAGATCGCACAGTCCGGTCTGGGTCGCGAGGTCCAGGCCTTTGGATGGGTGTTCGGTGTTCAGGATCTTCGTCAGCTCGTCGCGGATACGCTCGGCTGACACGATCTGCAGCCGCGCGCGCATCTCCGACATCGCGCGCACCACGGCAGGATCGGGATCGACGTCCAGCAACGCAACGAACCGAGCCGCGCGCAACATGCGCAACGGGTCGTCGCTGAACGAATCGGCGGGCTCGCCCGGCGTCCGCAGCACCTTGCGCGCGAGATCGGCTGCGCCGCCGAAGGGATCGATGAACGTCCGCTCTGGCAAGCGCACCGCCATCGAGTTGATCGTGAAGTCGCGGCGCGCGAGATCGGCTTCGATGCTTGGGAGCGGCGTCACTTCCGGCTTGCGCGACCCCTCCGCGTACCGCTCCTCGCGGAACGTCGTGATCTCTAGCCGGTGCTCTTGCTTCGCGACGCCGACGGTCCCGAACTCGACACCCTGCAGCCACTTGCCTTCATGCCACCCCGACACCAGCTGCAGAACTTCATCCGGCTTCGCATCAGTCGCGAAGTCGTAGTCCCAGTGCGGGCGCCCGAGCAAAGCATCGCGCACGCTGCCGCCGACGAGGTAGAGCTCGTGGCCGGCTGCTCGGAATCGTTTGGCGAGGTCGTCCAGGAACGCGGGTAGCTTGAGCAGGTCGCGAAGGCGCGCGCTCCACTCCGGGGGGTTCTGACCCATCGCCCATGAAGGATAGTCGGGGGTCGCAGGAAGGGCCGTTAACTTTCGAGCAGCCGGTGGCCCTAGCCCAGCCCCGCTTGGCGGACCATCACGGCGAAGTCGTGCGGCCTGGTTGCCGCGGCCGTCGCCTCTTCGATCGTGATCAGGCCGACTTTGAACATCGCCATAAGGTGCTGGTCGAAGGTCTGCATGCCGTAGTAGTCGCCTTCCTCGATCACGCGCTCGATCTGACTCGTCAGATCCGGGTTCACGATCATGTCGTAGATGCGGCCGTTCATCACGAGGACCTCAACCGCAGGTAGCCGGCCGCGTCCGTCCGCGCGCGCGAGCAGCCGCTGCGAGACGATGCCCTTCAACGAGCCGGCAAGCGACAAGCGCGCCTGCATCTGCTGATGCGGCGGGAAGAAGTCGATGATGCGGTTCACCGTTTCGGTAGCGTCGATCGTGTGCAACGTCGAGATGACGAGGTGGCCGGTCTCCGCGGCGTGCAGCGCGGCAGAGACTGTCTCTTGGTCGCGCATCTCTCCGATGAAGATCACGTCGGGATCCTGACGGCTGACGTACTTGAGCGCGGTATGGAAGTCCGAGGTATCGATCCCGATCTCGCGCTGATCGATGATCGACAGCAGGTCTTCGTGCATGACTTCGATCGGATCCTCGATCGTCACGATGTGACAGGCGCGCGTCATGTTGATCCGGCTAAGCATCGCCGCGGTCGTCGTTGTCTTCCCCGATCCGGTCATGCCCGTGACGAGCACGAGCCCGCGACGCTCCTCGGCGAGTGACGCGACTGCAGGCGGAAGGCCGAGCGCTTCGAACGAGGCGATACCAGGGAGCACGCGCCTGACCGCGATGCCGACGAGCCCGCGCTGGCGGAACACGTTGACGCGGAAGCGGCCGACGCCGTCGAGCGTGTACGCGAAGTCGATCTCGTTGGTCTGCCGGAACACGCGGCTCTGCTCCTCGGTCATGAGGGCGAAGGCAAGCCGCTCGCTGTCTTCAGGCTGAAGCGGAGGCACATCGACCGGGATCAGATCGCCGTCCACACGCAGGTACGGCGGACCCCCGGCACGGACGTGGATGTCCGACGCCATGTTCTCGGCGCTGGCTCTGAGCAGGGATTCGATGTCCATGGTGTGGTCGTCCAGATATAGGGCCCCTCGTTGGAGCATCGACCCCGCCACAACACCTCTTTACTCTCAGCCGCGCCCGGGGCCGAGAATCGGTGAAGTACCATTGTTTTTCGTGCTGAAGCGCTTCCCCAGAGCCCTGATCGCCGCCGTCCTGGTGGTCT
>DATGHY010000221.1:0-5174 GCA_035307625.1 Actinomycetota bacterium | reverse complement strand
ATGTCGTGCGAGACCGCGTTGAGGAGGCGCGTCTTGCGACCGCTCGCCTCCTCGGCCTCGTGCCGTCGGCGGATCAGCTCCTCGTTCTGACGGACGATTTGCGCTTCGTGGTCGACGAGCAACTCGTTGGCCACTTCGAGTTTCCGATTCTGCTCCTCGAGCAGTTGTGCCTGAGCCTCCCTGATGTCCAGCGACATCATCCACACATGGACCAGGCCTGCCGTCAGCAGCAGCGCGACAGCGTCGAGTACGCGGTTGACAAACAACGCCTCGTGCAGTTCGAACGCGCCGGCCGGTATCTGCAACGTATAGATGATGAACGTTGCGAGCATGAGCGCGACCGTCAATCCCCACAGCAGCCGCCGACTGCGGGTGAAGGCCGCCAGCACGAGCGGGATGCCGTAAATCGTCGCGACGTCGAGTTTCACCCAGGTGCCGGCATCCGCGATCACTTCGGCCACCGCGAGCACGATCGCGCAAACGCATGCGAAGGCAATCGTGCGATCGGAAAGCGGGATGTGCGAAACCGTCTTCGATTCGATGCCAGAAACCATTTTGTTCGTGTGCGTGGAGACGTCCGGCTGAACGCAACGATATCGCGAAAGCCGGACGCGCGGCGTAGGGGAGTCTTGACTTCCGCCGTAAGTGTCTCCCGACGCATTGGTTCGTTTGCGAAAACGGACCTGCTGCTTGTCCGGGTAGTGAGGGTTGCGCTATCTCGAATGGGACTTCGCTGGCGATCGGTCGAGTTCACCCTACGACGATCGTCAAGCATTCCCGATAGCCGATCGCGTCGGCGCCGCTTATCGTTCGACGGAGATGCGTTGTACCGCCCGCATCGCACACATGCGACAGGCCAAGGGGAACGAAATGAATAGAGAAACGATATGCGCGCGAATCGGCGCGGCGATTGCGATGCTGGGCGTGGCGGTTCTTGCCTTGGGCAGTGCGCTGGCTGTTGGCGCAACCGCGATCGACCAGTTCAAGCCGGTGACGCAGGACCGGCTGCTGCGCGCAACCGAGAATCCGAACGACTGGCTGATCTACGGCGGTAACTACTCAGGCACGTGGTTCACCCCGCTGAAGCAGATCGACACGACCAACGTCGGCGGACTTGCGCCGGCCTGGGCGTTCTCGATGGGGGCGGTGGGAGGCCAGGATGGAATCCCGGTCGTCAACAACGGCATCATGTACATCACGTCAGCCTGGAGCAAACTTTTCGCGCTCGATGCGCGGACCGGAACGCTGCTCTGGATGTACGAGGCGGATCTTCCCGAGAACATATCGGCGGTGCTCTGCTGTGACGTGGTCAACCGCGGCGTGGCCGTGCTGGGAGACCGTGTCTTCTGGGCGACGCTCGACGGCCATCTCCTGGCGCTCGATGCGCGCAGCGGCAAGGTGCTGTGGAATGTGACCGTCGCCGACTGGCAGGCCGGCTATACGCTCACCGCCGCGCCGCTCATCGTCAAGAACAAGGTCCTCATCGGTCCCGGCGGCGGCGAATTCGGCATACGCGGATTCCTCGTCGCATACGACGCCGATACCGGCAAGGAAGCATGGAAGACCTATACGGTGCCAGCACCCGGAGAACCGGGCAGCGAGACCTGGCCGGGGAACACCGAAGCCTGGCGCCATGGGGGCGGCGCGCCGTGGCTTACCGGCGCCTACGATCCCGAGCTCAACCTCGTCTACTGGGGTACGAGCAATCCTTCGCCGGTCTTCTACGGTCCGCAACGCCAGGGCGACGATCTCTACACGAGCTCGATGCTCGCGCTCGATGCCGACACCGGAAAGATCAAGTGGCACTTTCAGTTCACGCCGCACGACGTCTGGGATTACGACGGTGTGAATCAGCCGATGCTGCTCGACAACGTGCGGCTCGCCGACGGACAAGTCGTGGCCAAGGCGCTTGCGCAGGCGAATCGCAACGGACACTTCTACCTGCTCGACCGGACCAACGGAAAGGTCATCTACGCGCATCCGTTCATCCACGTCGACAGTATCAAGGTCGATCCCAAAACCGGGAAGATGACGCCCCTGAAGTTTGCAAAGCCGGACGAACCCGTCGTCGCCTGCGGCCACGGTACGGCGGGCAAGGAGTGGGTCTCTATGGCGTACAGCCCGCTCACCCATTTCGTGTACGTGCCGGCGATCGAGATGTGCGGCAAGTTCTTCGCGCTCGACTTGGATTACCAGAAGGGGAAGCCGTATTACGGCGGCGGGCATGAGCGTATTCCTCCGGCCTCCGGTCACGTGAGCGCCATCGATCTTGCGACCGGGCAGACTGCCTGGCGGTACGACACCGCGTGGCCGATGTACGCCGGCGTCCTGGCTACGGGGGGCGGAGTGCTCTTCGTCGGCAACCCGCAGGGCGAGCTCGAGGCGCTCGACCAGAAGACGGGTCGCAAGCTCTGGGGATTCAGGACCGGCTCTGGAATCGTCACGAACCCGATGAGCTTCGCGGTCGATGGCCGCCAGTACGTCGCCATCTCGTCCGGATGGTCGATCGTGCCCTCGAAGGCGATCGCGGGAGCCAAGCTGCTCGATACACCGGGGCAGAAGACCGTCCTCGGCAGCGCGATGCTCTTCGTCTTCGCGCTTCCCGAGGCACAGCGCGTGTCGGAGCAGGAACGACCGGCGCAACCAACGCCGATCCCGGTGCAACTCGGCCAGGCGCAACCGGGTGAATCACGATGAGCACACGCCGAGCACTCCTCGTGCTCGCGCTCGTCGCCATCGCGGCCCCGGCGGTGGCGGCGGAGCGCGCAACCGGGCTACGACGTGGAGATTGCTCAGGCGATCGCGGAGCGCCTGGATCTTCATCCGCGCCTGATATGGGTCGACACCACGTATGGCGGACGGGCACTGCGCCGCTCGCTTCTCGCCGGACAGTGCGAGCTCTTCATGGGATTGCCCGCGGACCCGGCGGCAGAGACGGCGGGTGCGCTGACGTTGACGGCGCCGTACTACAGCACCGGTTATCGGTTGATCGGCGCGCAGGATCGTTCCAAGGCCGGGGCGACGGACCTTGCGAAGGACCGCATTGGCGTCGAGCGCCAGTCCGGCGCTCACATGCGCCTGGAGCAGATCGGTTCCCATCTGGTGGTGTACGGCAACCAGCGAGAAGTGCTGGACGCCGTCGCGCGCGGCGAGGTGGATGTCGGGGCCGTCTGGCTTCCTGACGTCGACCGCCTGCTGCAAGGCAGGCCGGCTGCGATGCACGCGCTCACGGATGCCGCACCGAACGAGCCGCTGCGTTGGAACGTCGCCATCGGCGTGCGGCGTGCAGACGCCGATCTTAGGGCTTCGGTGAGTCGAGCCGTGGGCGACCTGCTCGCCGAAGGACGCATCAAGGCGATTTTCGACCGCTACGCGGTCCCGTTCTTCCCGCCGTTCGCCGGTAGTTACTCCGCATCATGAAACGACGCGTTCTCCCGCTGCTGCTGATAGTCGGGATGCTCGGCGTTCTCGGCGCGGCAGCAGCCGACGAGACCGGCGGCGCCGACCAGAGTGGAGCGACGAACCCGTTCGCGGGAAACGCTGACGCCGCGAAGTCAGGTCGCCAGATCTTTCTTCAGACGGGCTGCTACAACTGCCACGGATTGGAGGCGAAAGGCGGTGGCATCGCGCCAGACCTCTCGGCGTCGAAACTCGATCCGCAACAAATGTTCCGGACCATCCACGACGGTCGCCCGGGGACTCTGATGCCGTCGTGGGGCAAGCAACTCTCCTCCGACGAGATTTGGAAAGTGATCACCTATCTGCAGTCCCTGCGACAGGGCGGATAGTCGTGCTCATCGCACAATGAATGCTCTCTTGCAAACGACATGAGCATCAGCGTCGCCATCAACGGCCTGGGACGAATCGGACGCGCGATCCTGAAGCTCGTGCTCGACGAGCCGGAAATCGAGCTCGTTGCCATCAACGATCTGGCCGACGTCGATAACCTCGCCTATCTGCTTCGCTTCGACACGGTGTACGGGCGCTACGCGAAGCCCGTGCTCGTCGAGGGAGGCGAGCTGACAGTCGCCGGTCGCAAGCTGCGGACGCTCGGCATACGAGACCCATCGGCGCTCCCGTGGAAGGAGCTTGGCATCGAGCTCGTGTTCGAGTGCACGGGCGCGCTCACGCGGCGCGAGGATCTCGAGAAGCACATTCTCGCCGGCGCGCGGTTTGTCATCCTGTCGGCTCCATCCAAAGACGAAGACGTAGAGACGGTCGTCCATGGCGCGAACGTGCCGGGAGTCGCGTCCGTCATTATCTCGTGCGCGAGTTGCACGACGAACTGCATCACGCCGATCGTTGAAGTCGTCGGCCGGCGCATCGGGTTCAGGAAGGCCGCGATGACGACCGTGCATGCTTACACGTCTTCCCAATCGGTCGTCGATGGACCGAACAAGCGCTTTCGGCGCGGACGCGCCGCGGGTGCGAATCTCGTACCGGCTACGACGGGCGCTGCACTCGCGACGACGCGCGCGCTCCCGGAATACGTGGGCCGGTTCGATGGAATCGCCGTTCGGGCACCGATTCCGGTCGGTTCGATCGCGGACCTTACGTTCGTCGCCTCGCGAAACACCAGCGTCGACGAGGTCAACCGGATCCTCTCGGAAGAAGCCGAAACGAAGCGCTACGCGGGCGTGCTCGGAGTGTCTCGCGATCCGCTCGTCTCGTCCGACATCATCGGCGATCCGCGCGCCTCCGTCGTCGATCTCGAGCTCACCAAGGTCATCGACGGCGACCTGGTCAAGATCATGAGCTGGTACGACAACGAGTGGGGCTACGCGAAGCAGGTGATACGCGAGGCGCTCGCGCTGGCCGGCAGACGATAAGCGGGCCGCATCGCTCCCCGACTACGACGCGCTACGAAATGCTGCCGATATGACGAATTCAACCGAAATGACTGTGCATCCTTCGAACGTGCATTACCGGTTCGCGGAAGTGGGGAAGCACAGGATTTTTTATCGCGAAGCGGGTCCGAAAGACGCGCCGGCGATTCTTCTGCTGCACGGCTTCCCGACCTCTTCGCACATGTTCCGGAACCTGATTCCCATCCTTGCGGAGCGTCATCGAGTCGTCGCGCCGGATCTGCCCGGCTTTGGTTTCACCGTTTCGCCTGCGCCGTTCGAGCACACGTTCGATCATCTTGCCGACGTCATGGGCGGATTTACGAACGT
>DATGHY010000220.1:0-3430 GCA_035307625.1 Actinomycetota bacterium | reverse complement strand
GCGCGCGCCACTTCGGCCAGGATCTCCGAGGAGAGGTGCGCGCAGAGTTCCCGGGAGAGCCACGGGAGCATCGGTTCGGTCAGGTTGGGTTTCAGGTCGAGACGCCCGATCGGTCTGCGGTCGTACAGGATCGACAGGCTGCTCGGCACATCGATGTTGAGGCGCGACACTTGCTCGGGAAGGGGCCGATGAAGGTCGATGTCCTGATCCGGCTGCGCGACCGCGGCCGCGCGCAGCGCGCGCACCCCGCGCAACGAGCCGAGCCGGTCGTGCAGCCCGCGCCAGTACGAGTAGGCCCACATCAGATCGACACCCGAACGCCAGCGCCGGCGCAACCGGAGCTTCTCCCTGATCCGCGTTACGCCTCGCAAGAAGAAGCAGAGGGTCGCTCCGAGCCACGGCGCGTACATCGCTAGGCCGGCCGCGATCTTCGTGCGCATGTCGTCGCACGACATCAATCGCAATCCCGTGATGAGCTCGGGGTGCTTCTGCGCGATCAGCACGTCGCCGTGGGCCTCTTGGCGCGCGGCTGCGCACATGCCGCGAGCGCTCGCGGTGTTGAAGTGGCGTGCGCGCGCGCGCCGGTCGGCTACGAAGCGCACGCCCGTCTGGAGCAGCCGGTACCCGAGCTCGTAATCCTCGCGACCGTAGCCGGTGAAGTCTTGGTCGAATCCGCCGAGGCCCGCGAAGTCATCGCGCCGCAATGACAGGTTCCCGGTGCAGAAATCGCGGTACGAGGGGGGCTGCCACGCGGCCGCGCGCCGGTGGTTCGTGTCTTCCCACCACATCCACATCGCGAGCTCCGCGAGCGACCTGCTTCCGGTGCACACGATCTCGCAGTCCCCAAGCACAACGATGCGCTCGCCACCGGCGTGATGGCCCAGGTGTGTGCTGATGAGATCGCTGTCGGGGATGACGTCGTCGTCCAAGAACAACAAGACGGGCGCGCTCGCCACAAGTGCTCCAGTGTTGCGCGCGATGGCTTGCCCCTGTCGCGACTGCTCGATCCAGCGCAGCGACGCGAAGACGCCGACCTGTTCCCATGTCGAGAGCACCTCGCGGGACGCATCCTTCGAGCCGTCGAGGACGACGATCACTTCGAACTGCTCGGTCGTGTCTTGCCCTGCAAGCGCCGCCAGCAACAGATCGAGCTTGGCCGCGCGGTCGTAGCTCGGGATGACGACGCTACATGCGAACTCGCTCATGCCGCGCCCTTCCCCGACACGCCGACGTTCTCCGACGCCCGTGCGCGCTCGGCTCGCCGGCTGCTGAGGTACGCGATCGGCGCGACGAGGGTTCCTCTGATCTCCGCCATCACCATCGCGATCGACAGGTGGTTCGGCCTGCGTGCGATCGCGCGCGCCAGCTCACGAAGGTGGTGCTTCCGGAACCACGACATCCCAACGCGAAGCGCGGGGACCTCGTGATCCTCAACCAGCGCTCTCGTCAGGAACGCGTACAGGCCGGTGCCATACCCGGCCATGGTGGTGTGGAGCTCGTCGTGCTCGCGCCGGTGCTGGTGCCAGTTCAGCGCGGCCGGCGTGTAAACGATCCGGTACCCCTCGGCGAGCAGCCGGTACAGCGCGTACGTGTCGCCGCCCGTCCGGGATGCGGTTCCCAGGTCGAGCTCGACGTCGAAGAGCCCGAGCGACAGGATCAGGTCGCGGCGGAACGCCATGCTCGCGCCGGACCCGACGGCGCCCGCGCGCGACGGCGAGATCTTCGTGACGTCGTACTCTTGCCGGAAGAAACCTTTGGAGAACCCGCCGTAGCGTTCGAAGAGCTCTTGCGCTTCGGTCTCCAGCTCCAGGGGCATCGTCAAACCGGTCGCCCCGCCAACGCGCGCACCGCCGAACTCGGAAACAAGCGCGCGCACCCAGCCCGGCTCCGCGACCGTGTCGTCGTCGGTATAGATGACGATGTCGCCGTTCGACGTCCTCGCGCCCAGCGCGCGCGCGCGATTGAGCCCGGGCGCGTTCTCGCGCACGTACCGCACCGGGTAGCGCTCGGCGATGCGCTCGGTCGCATCGGTCGCAGGCGCGTTGTCGACGACGATTATCTCGCCGGTCCCGTCGAGCTCCACGATGAGCGACTCGATGCAGCGCCGCAGCATCTCGGGGCGATCCCGCGTGCACACGACGACGGACCACGACGGCGAGACCGCCGCGTCGGGCCGGATCACGTGATCCTCGACGATGATGGCCGACAGGCGCGCGCGCGCCGCCTGATCCCCATTCAGCGCCGCGGACACCGACGCCGCCGTCACGGTGCCCTCGCGGACGGGAACGTAGACCTCCCCGACGACATGCGAGCCGTACCGCACCAGGACGCGCGCGCCGTCGTACGCCTCGAGGCCCGCGACGTCGGACGGAGCGGCGGCGAGGTCGAGCTGAAGCACGCGAGTGGTCATCGGGCCACCACCCCCGCGCCCGCCTTCCACGTCAGCGGCGGCGCCATCATGCCGGCGCCGGCCGCGCGCCCGGAAACGGAGAACGGGTATGCACCGAAGTGGTAGTCGTACGTTCGCGCCCAGTCGGCGCTGTAGAGGCCGACGTCGAAGACGTAGTTGCCGGCCGCGAGGTCGAGCCGCTCGATATCGAGCGTCATGCGCCCGCCGGCCGGCTGCGCGCGCACCTCCGTGTAGGTATCGAGGCAGATCATGTCGTCGGCTCGGCGGACGGTTGCGCTCACGATGGCAGGAGCGGCCGGAGCTGGGATCGAGACTTCCATCTCGAGACGCACGACCGATCCGCTCGGGATCTCGGTGCTCGGCTCGTTCCACTCGTTGCGGATGTGCACCGCGCCGATCGTCGCTTCGAGCGAGCCGAAGCGGTTGCGATGGGCCTCCAGCTTCACGCCCGCAGGCGTGTACGCGTCGGGCACGCCTTCGGGCGTCAACCGTCGAGCAGCCTCCGCCTGCGACTGCACGTACCGCGCCGTTACCTCCATCGGCGGGCCGGCAGCCGCTACGCGGCCGCTGCGAAGCCATACGACTTCATCGCAAAGCTCGCGGATGCGGCCGGGATCGTGCGAGACGAAGACGATCGTCACGCCGGATGCGCGGAACTGGTACATCCGCTCGATGCAGCGTTGCTGAAACGAAAGATCCCCAACGGACAAGGCTTCATCGACGATGAGCACATCGGGCTCGACGTGCGATGCGATGGAGAACGCGAGACGCATCACCATGCCGGTGCTGTACGTGCGCAGCGGCGCGTCGATGAACGCTTCGAGCTCCGCGAACTCGACCACGTCGTTCAGACGCGCGCGCGCTTCGCGCCGTGTGAGGCCGGCGACCACCGACGACAGCATGATGTTCTCGATCCCGGTCAGCTCGGGATGGAACGCGGCGCCGAGCTCCAGGAGCGCGCCGACCCGCCCGCTCACGGCGACCGTGCCGGCATCCGGCCGCTCGACGCCTGCGATAAGA
>DATGHY010000219.1:0-2166 GCA_035307625.1 Actinomycetota bacterium | reverse complement strand
GCGTTCGTCATCGGTCTCGCGGCGATCTTGCTCGGCACGTTGGTCGCGCGCCTGCGAGCCACCCGCAAGCGGCGCGCGCGCGAGGCTGCTCGGGAAAAGAAGAAGGCCCCGAAGGGGGGACCGTCTGCGAAGCAGGCGTCTCCACCGAAGCAGGCGCCGCCACCGAAGCAGGCGCCGCCACCGAAGCAGGCCAAGCCGAAACGGCCCAAAAAGCCCGACAAACAAGAGCCGGAAGAGAAACCATGGTGGCGCGACTGAGCGCAGAATAGAATCCTCACACGAGCGGGGCTGCGGCACTACGCGGCCCCGTTCACGTGTGGAGGAGGACGCGTTGAACGAGCAGCCGGCCGTCGTCGCGCGCGGCTTGCGGAAGCGCTATGGGGACCTCGAAGCGGTCGCGGGGATCGACTTCGAAGCTGAAGCGCGCGCCTGCTACGGCTTCCTCGGACCGAACGGCGCCGGCAAGACGACGACGATGCGCATGATCGCGTGTGCGATGCCGCCGTCGGGTGGGCAGCTCGACGTGCTGGGCCTCCCGGTGGTCGGGAACGAACGAAAGATCAAGGCGCGCCTCGGGATCGTGCCTCAAGAGGACAACCTCGACGAGCAGATCACCGTCGTAGAGAACCTCACCACCTACGCGCGCTATTTCGGGATCAAAGCTCGCGCGATCTTGCCGCGCATCGACGAGCTGCTCGAATTCATGCAGCTATCGGAGAAGCGTGAGCGCAAGATCAACGAGCTGTCGGGCGGCATGAAGCGCCGGCTGATGATCGCGCGCGGACTGCTCAACGATCCCGAGATGCTGATCCTTGACGAGCCGACGACCGGCCTCGATCCGCAGGCGCGGCACCTCGTGTGGGAGAAACTGCGCACGCTGCGGCGTCAGGGTGTCACGTTGATCCTGACGACGCACTACATGGAAGAGGCGGCGCAGCTGTGTGACCGGCTCGTGATCATGCACGAGGGGAAGATCTTGGTCGAAGGCCGGCCGCGCGATCTGGTTGCCGCGCACACGTCGCGTCAGGTGGTTGAAGTGTTCGATCCGCCGCTCGAAGTCGAACCCGATCTCGAAAAGCTGTCTGGATTGGCAGATCGTTTCGAGCGGCTTGCCGACCGCTGGCTGTACCACACCGATGAGGGCGACGCGCTGCTAGCCAAGGTGCGCGCGCTGCCGCTCGATCCGGGCTCGGTGTGGCTACGCGGCGGAACGCTGGAGGATGTGTTCCTGTCGCTGACGGGACGGAGGTTGATCGAGTGACCGTTCTCTCGCTGGACATCTCGCCGGCCGGCGCGTGGCGATACTGGCTGCGGAACTCCGTCGTGTTCAAGCGGACGTGGCTGCTCGGACTGATGGCGTGGTTCATCGAGCCGGTGATCTATCTCGTCGCGATGGGCCTTGGGCTAGGGAAGTACCTGCAGAGCGTGAACGGGCTGAAATACATCGTCTTCATCGCGCCTGGGTTGCTCGCCGTTTCGGCGATGTACGGGGCGACATTCGAGACGACGTGGAACTCGTGGTTCAAGATGGACGAGTCGCGTGTGTACGACGCGTGCATCGCGACGCCGCTGTCGGCGGAAGATGTCGCGCTCGGCGAGGCGCTGTGGGGTACGACGCGCGCGGCTGCGTACGGCGCCGCGTTCGCGATCGTGGCGGTGCCGTTCGGTGTGTACCGGTCGTGGTGGGGGATCCTCACGATCCCTGCGCTGTTCCTGATCGGGGCCAACTTCGCGCTGCTCGGGCTGACGTTCACGTACCTGATCACACGCGTCGACTACCTCTCGTACTACTGGACGCTGTTCATGACGCCGATGTTCATGTTCGCCGGCGTGTTCTTCCCGCTGAACCAGCTCCCGGGCTGGCTGCGCGTCGTTGCGTGGTTCATGCCTTTGCACCACGGAACGGAGATGATGCGCGCGCTGATGACGACGGGGGAGCCTGGCAAAGCCGCGGGTTCGGCCCTGTGGCTGGTCTGCGCATCGCTGATATTCCTGCTGGTGCCGCCGCTTATCTTGCGGAGGCGTCTGGTCAGATAGCTATAGGTGCATGGTCGTTTCGATCGCGCACCACGATCCATCGTCTACACAGCTCTCGCATTCGAGCTCTAGCGTTGCGTGCGCGATCTTGAATGGGCCGGACACCGCTCGTTTGGCTTCGGTGCCGAC
>DATGHY010000218.1:0-7590 GCA_035307625.1 Actinomycetota bacterium | reverse complement strand
ATCAGAACGACAGACGCAGCCAGGATGGGGACGAGGGCTGCGCTGCGCTTGGCCCATCCCTTCGAGGGGTTGCGCTCCATGCGCGCGCGCAAGCGCACCATCAGGAGCCCGGCGCCTGCAAGCGTCGCGCCCATACCGGCGCCGTACGCGGCGATCAAAAGGATGCCGAACCACAGGCGGCCGAGCGCGATCGCGCCGAGCAGAACGACAAGCGCCGACGGGCTGGGAACCATCCCTCCGACGAATCCCATCGCGAGCAGCCCTCGCGTGCCGACCGGCGCGGGCTCATGGGTGTGGTCGTGCCTGTGGTCGTTGGTGTGCGCCCTGGCGCGCATGCGCGCGCGCACCATCGTGAAGCCGATAGCGATCAGGAGCATGCCACTCGCGAATCCCAGCCAGGGGTAGACGCGTTCGGGCGCAAGCGCGCGCGAGACCGTGAGCACGATCCCGATCAGGACGACGCCGGCGGTGTGCGTTGCAGTGACCGTCATGGCGATGAGCGCCGATTGGCGGAAGGAACCGCGCCGGCCGACGACGTACGCGGCCATGACCGTCTTGCCGTGTCCGGGCGCCAGCGCGTGCATCCCGCCCAGGACGATCGCGAGCAGCAGTGCAAGGATCGCGAACGGGATCGACGCACGATGCGAGGCGACGAGGTTCGTGAACGCGCGTGTCAGTGCATCGACTCCTCTCGTTTGTTGTCCGGCGGCGGTGGACGCGTCGACTGGCGCAGGCGGTCCCCCGGGTCTGAATGAGAACTGCGCTTGCCTCACGTCGAGCGGGGAGCGCAGCAGATCCTGTGGGTAATGCGTGAGGCGCGCGCTGATGCTGCTCGTCGGAACCGTCGCGCCGGCCAGCGTCGCCCGGTCTCCGATCGCAGTGATCTCGTGCCATCCGATGTGGTCGCTGAACGTCGGATCTGAGAACGAGAGCTGGTGAGGGCCGCTCGAAAGGATGCCTTCGAGAGAGCATGTGATGCGCATCGTCGGAAGTCCGCCCGCGCCGGGTGGGAACGAGATCTGACTGCTTTTCACTGCGAGACCGACTGCGCTCCCATCCTGGCTCGCCGTGAGCGCGCGCGCGACAGCCGCGCACGCTGAAGCCGCATAGGTGGTCGCTTCCGCACTCGAGATCGTCCCGTTGTGGTCGGTGTCGATCTGGGTGCGCTGCTGGAACGTTGGGATCTCGGCCATGTCGATCACGTGGTCGACCTCGAGCGCGTGCGGCGTGACCCGCAAGCCGTCGTACGTGTTGATAGTGAAGTTCCCGAGCGGATGAGCTTCGGCGGCCGCCGGGATCAGAAGCAGCGCGAGCACGGCGCCGGCGATCACGACGAGCCGTTTCATCGCAGCTCCGCCAGGATGCGGGCCGCAACCGGAGCCCAACGGATCGAGAAGTGGGGGTTGATCGCGAGCGCGCGCGCAAGCGCATCGCGAGCATCTGTGCGGTGACCGAGGGCACGCTCGATCATGCCGCGGTGGAACCACATCAGGGCGTTATGCGTGCCGAGAGCGAGCGCGCGCACGCTATACGTCTCCGCCTCCACGTAAAGGCCGTTCGCATACAAGGCCCACGCGAGCGCATCGGCGACCAGGACGCTGTGCCTGCGGCTCCACTCCGCGCGCGCCGCCGTCAAGGCTGTAGCGGCGTGACCATGGTCGGCGTCGTAAGTCGCTTGCTCGAGATCGAGGTTCACGCCGTTCGCGCGCGCCAAACGCTCTTCCACGGACAGCAGCGCTGCTTCTTGCGATGCATCCTCCGGTCGACCTGCGGCCGTGTAGACGTCGGTGAGCTCGATCACGTACTGGGGAAGCGGCATGTGGTCGATGACCCAGGTGTACTCGCCGATGGCGCGCGCATACTTCCCCTGCGCAGCGGCGACCTTCGCGAGGCCTTCGCGCGCAGGCACATATGTCGGATCTTGCGCGGCCGCGCGCGCGTATGCGGTCTGCGCGCGATCGATGCGGCCGCTGTTGAACCACAGCTCGCCGAGCTGATAGTCGGCCCACGCCGCGTCCGCAGGAGAGGACGCGGCCTGAAGGGCGAGGTTCATGTCTGCGATCGCACCCGCGACGTCCCCCTGCAGCTCGCGCGCATACGAGGCGCGCGCATACGACGAAAGGTCGGGTCGGATGTCGATCATGCGTTGGAAGGTCGCGAAAGCCTCGGAGTAGCGGCCGAGCTCGACGAGCGCGTCGCCTTCCACGCCGTACGCCGACGCGTTGTGCGGGGCCGCTTCCACACCCTGCTGCGCCCAGCGCAGCGCACCGGAGAAGTCGTGCCGTGCCGCGGCGAGCGAGCTCATGCCGATCAGCGCTCCCGCGTTGCCGGGCTGCAGCTGGAGCGAACGCTCGAGCGCGCCTTGAGCTTTCGGGTAGAACGACGGATCGCCGGTACGCCGCGCGGTCTGCACGTAGAGCGCCCCAAGCGATGCCCACGCGCTCCAATCTCTCGGTACGGCTGCGAGACGCGTTTGCAGCGCCGTCATGATCTGCGAGGGCGATGCGTCGACCGGGACCGGAGCTGGAGGGATCTCGGCCGACGACTTCGTGTTCGTCAGCAGCCCGATGCCCCCGGCAAGCAGCAACGCCACCGCCACGCCGATCACGATCCCGATCCGTTTGATGCGCATGTTTGGCTCCAGGCGATGAGCGCCCGGCAGGGGAAGCCCCGCCGGGCGCTCGATCGATCTCAGGCCGCGGCGTCCATGCGGCGCTTGTCGTCCGAACCCGGACCCCTGCGAAGTGCGAATCCGAGCAGTGCCATGAGCGCGACCGCCCCGGCGATACCGGTGGCCACCGGCCATGCGCCTGCGTTGTTCACGCGCTTCACCGTGGTGGTCGATGCAACGGACGTTGTCCCTGGGCCCGCGTGCGGCAGAGCCAGGTACGGGAACGTCGTCTGGAATGGGACGTCGTTCGCGTCGACACCGTCACCGAGCGTGTTCTTGCTGCCGGTGAGAGCGCCCTCGACCACACGCAGCTCGATATCGATGACATCGTCGGTCAGCCGCCGGCCGTTCGGGAAGCCGGCGTTGTCTCCGGCGAGCACACCCAGACGATTAGGCGTCGCAGACGGCGGGATCGACATGTTGAGCCGCAGCTGCTCACTGGGCTTCACGTTCGCCGGCTGGTTGAGACCCTTCACGCCGGTCAGGAACACCGACACGAGGTCGTTGCGCGGCGTCGCCGGAACGGGGAGCTTGTACACGCTGTTGATCAGGTGCGGGAGCTCCGGGTCCGTCACGGCGCCCAGGAACTGGGCATCGTCCTTCGGCTGAGAGGCATTGAAGTAGTCCTTCAGCCCGACGGGAACGACGACTTCGTTGACGAGCGGATTCCCTAGGCGCGACACCTGAACCCAGGTCCCGTTCGAGGAGGCCACGCCCGTCTTGGATGTGACCTGGACGCTTTGGCGCTCGGCCGTCGTCCAGATGCCGATGATCGGGTTCTTCGTCGCGTTACCCGCAGCTGCGAGCGCCGAGGAGGGCACCTGGAGTGCGAGTGCGTGGATGTTGAACCCTTTCAGCGAGTCGTTGCCGACCTCTTTCAGGTTCGCTCCGTACAGGAGGTCGAACACACGCAGGTCGAGGAAGAACGGGTCGTCGGCAGGGCCGGCGAACGTCTTACCACCGGAGATCGGGTAGATCGCTTGGCTCCACAGAGATCCGTAGTTCGGCATCGAGGCGGCGCCCACGTTGGACGGTGCAACGATCCCATCGCGGACCAGCGTCGTCGTGCGGTTCCCTTGGATCTCGGTGAGCGTGTAGTGCTGGGTGAAGTTCAGCGTCGCATCGGTCAGCGAATTGACCGGACCGGTGTTGTACAGGAAGGTCTTCGGGTTCTTGTAGCTGTTGCGGAAGACCCACCGGTAGATGATGTCCGGCTTCGCATCGCCGTTGTTATCTATGTTGATGTCGTAGCGCACCCCCGGCGCGAACGTGTAGAAGTTCGGGCCTGCGTCTGGACCCTCGAAGGGGATCCAGTTGCTGATCAGCGTGACGCTCTTCGCGTTGTCGGGACTGACGAACGCGTACAGGTCCGTCCCGTCGATCTGCGGGTCGGCCGCGGTGAGCGGCGCCTCCCGGTGACTCGATGCGTTGCTCGCGACGGGTGCAAGACCGCCGAGCATGCCGAACACGAGGCCTGCGGCCAGTGAGGCTGCCCCAACGATCCGCCACCGCCGATGGCTAGGTCGATACGTCCGTTCCATGATTTCTCCCTCCGCGGCCCTCGCCGCATCTCCAGCGCGCTGCCCTGTATTCGCGGGTTCACAGGCTGCGGTTCGGGTTTCACAGGAAGTCGTTTCGCAGCCTGGGGCGAATGTGGTCGAACCGCAGCGGGGTCTGCTACGAACAAGGATCGGAGTAGTGAAGGAGGTCGGAGATCGGCGCGGGGGAACCGAACCGTCGTCCGGAGGTCAGCGATCTACAAGACCGCCGCGACCGTGAGCTGATGGGCCGAATCGCGGAAGGCAGCTCGGATGCGTTCCGCGATCTATACAGCCGGTACGCGTCGACCGCAGCCGGGCTGGCTCATCGTGTCATCGGTGACCCGGTTCTGGCGGAAGAGGTGGTGCAAGACGTGTTCATGTCCGTGTGGCGCTCCGCGTCGGCGTACGACGCCGCGCGCGGCAGCGTGCGCTCGTGGCTGCTCACGCAGGTGCATCATCGGGCGGTCGATGTGATCCGTCGAGAAGACGCAGAGCGCCGGCGCTCGCTCCGGCAGCCCGAGCCCGTGCCTTCCGATCCGACCGATGAGGTTGTCGAAGACGAGTGGTTACGCGCGCGCCGTGCAGATATGCGACTTGCGCTGCGAACGATCTCGGACGATCAGCGTCAAGTGTTGCAGCTCGCGTACTTCGACGGGCTCACGCAGACGCAGGTGTCCGAGAGGCTCGGCATCCCACTCGGCACCGTGAAGTCGAGAACACTTGCTGCGATGCTGAAACTCCGTGAAGCCCTGAGTGGAGCGGAACGATGAACGATCACGTCGAGATACAAGAAGCCATCGCTGCGTACGTGACGCACTCGCTCGATCCGCAGGAGCGCGCGAACACCGAGCACGAGCTGCTCGAGCACCTTCCCGGCTGTCCTTCGTGCACAGCCTTGCTGCGCGACCTACGGGAGCTTGCCGGGGATCTCGCGCTCATCCCCGATGCGCGGCGGGTCTCCGAGACCGGCGAAGCGCGCGTGATGACCGCCGTGACCGGGACCCGTCCTGAAAGCGCGGTGCGCGCGCGTACCGCATGGCCGCGCGCGGCGGCCGGCGTGGTCGCCATCGTGATCGCTGCGTCCGCCGTCTTGAACGTCATCGTCGTTTCGCGCTCGCACCACGATGAGGCGCGCGCGCGCGCCGCACTCCAGGCGATCGCGCTGGTGTCCGATCCGCGCGCGCAGCACGCCGTGCTGCAAGGGCCCTCGGGCTCGCTCGCGATGAGCGTGCTCCCGACCGGGAAGGGCGTGCTGATCGCGCAGGGGTTGGCGTCCGCGCCGAGCGGCTCGGTGTACGAGCTATGGCTGGCACAGGATTCTCGCTACGTCCCCGTTCGGGTCTTCTCGCCCGACAATGGAGATGTCGTCTTGCCGTTCACCGCGGTCGCCGGCCAGTACACGGGTGCGGCGATAACCATCGAAAAGGGCTACGTCACCCAGCCGACGCGCGCGCCGTCCTACTCAGGCTCGTTGACTGCGTGATCCTCTAGCAGGGGACCGCGAACGTTTCGCAGATCGCTTTCAGCGGGTCTTGCGTGTACGACACTCCGGTCGGCGGTGCTCCGGGTGGCGGGGTCCTGTTGATCGGCACGAGGGGGATCGTCAAGGCAGACGGCGCACGCGCGTCGTGCACGACGTAGAACGGATCGGCCCCCGGTGCCGGGAGGGCCTCGGCGAGATCCGTCGAAGCGATCGAAAGCATCAGCCGGTTGCCTGCGTCGATGCGACGGCTCGCGATCGACAGCGGGATGCGGATGGCGGTCGCCTTCGGACCGAGACCGACGAGACCGACTCGCGCGTGAGAGAACTCCTGCGCCGACCCGCTCGACGTCAGCTCCGATAGGCCGATGTTCAGCTGGCCGAGACCGTGTGATTGCGCGTTCGTCGACGAGACGTAAACGGTGATGGACGGCTCGCCGGTGATCTCGACGGTCTTCGTGAACGGTGCCGTCGTGTAGACGAGGCGCGAATCGGGGATCGAGTTCGGGCTGTCGGGCTGCAACGCGGTGCCGACGAACGGCTCGCTGGGAACGCTCGTTTGCGTCGGAAGGTTGAGCAGCTCATCCGGGGCGCCGCCGGACGTCGAACCGAGTTTTCCGCTCGATAGGAACATGGTCTGCCGTGTGGTGCCCGGTATGGGCCACGCACTTTCTAAGCGGAAAGCGTTGTTCGCCCACTCCTGAGCGATCGCGACCTTGGCCGCGCGCAAGCCGGGTCCGCCGGCCAGCTGGTGTTTGATCCACGTGAAAACGTCCCCGACCAGCGCTGTGTTGCCGCCGACGTCGCCGTGACCGTCATTCGACATCGTGAGCCGGACGTCTTTGCCGTACATCACGTCGCGCGGATCGTGTGCGCGCGCCTGCAGCTGCTCGTACGCCGCGACCACCGTGCGCGCGGGGACGAGCCGATCGTAAAAGCTCGTCACAACGTAGGCCGGAACATCGATGCGGTCCATCCGATGCGCGACGTCCAGGAGCGCGCCGGGGATCGGACCGGGGCGTCCGGTAGTCGGACACGACTGCAGGCTCTGGAGGAATCCCGGATTGAACCGCGTTTCCGGCCACGCTTCGATCTCGAACGTCGAGCAGGTCGTCTCGCCGATGTCGCCGGTTGGGCCTTGCATCGGCGCGATCGCGTCGATCCAACGGCCGCCCTTATCGCACGGGATGCGCGAGTCGTAGTGCGCGGCGCGCGCGGCTCCGCAATTGAAGATCGCCGCCGTCCACGACAACCAACCACCTTGCGAGATCCCGTAGAACGCGGTCTTGGTTGGTCGCACGTTCTCGTGCCACCACTTCAACACCGCGGCTTGGTCGGCGATGTCGTCGCGCCCGAGCAGCTCCGCTTGTCCGCCGGACGCACCTTGCCCACGCACGTCGTAGCTGAGGACGTACAACCCTTTACGAGCAGCCTGCAGCATGTCGGGGAACGTCAGCTCTTTCGAGAAGCCGAAGCCGTGGGCCATGACGACGCCCGCGCACTTCCCGACACCGGGGCACGTGGCGGGGACCCACAGGCGCGCGGCGATGTGCGTCGGGCTGCTCCAGCCGGGCGAGCAGATCACGAGCTCTTCGTCGTGGAACCCGAATGCCTTGTCTTGTGCCTGGTAGACGGGGTTCGCGGGCGCGCGCGGCGTCGGCACGCACGCCGCAACGCCCGCACCGCGCGCGCCCGCCGGAACGAGCGCGCAGAGCACGACGAAGACCATGATGAGCGGCCGCCGCATGCGTCTTGGATTCGAGATGGGGAACTGCTCCTCCTCTCGCCGAACCGGGTGTTTCGGCACCAGGGCAGGACACCAGTGCCTCGGGACGAATCAGTAGGGCATGAATCGGCGGCTCCCGATCTTCGTGCTCGTGGCGATCACGCTGGCCTTC
>DATGHY010000217.1:0-2365 GCA_035307625.1 Actinomycetota bacterium | reverse complement strand
CCTGCAGAAGATCGGGATCAACGTGAAGACGATCTCCGTTCAGCACGCGGCGATGTACACGCGCTTCTGCGGTGTGCCGAAGAACGCGCCGAACATCTGCCCGAACGTCGGGTGGATCGCGGACTTCCACGAGCCGCAGGCCGACCTGGACGCCAACTTCGACGGCACGAACATCCTGCCGGCGAACAACGTCAACTGGTCGCAGCTGAACGACCCGACCATCAACAAGCTGATGGCGAAGGCGAAGGTCGAGCTCAACTCCGAGAGGCGCTGGCAGGAGTGGGGCCAGATCGACAAGATGATCACCGAGAGCGCCGCGGCGATCCCGTGGATCTGGGAGAACTCGCCGACGCTCTACTCGTCCAAGGTGACGCACGCGACCGAGCTCTGGAACGGTGGAGAGCCGGACGTGTCGTTCATGTCGGTGAAGTAGGGAAGTGACGTAGGGGAGTGACGAACGTGACCGGGAGCAGGAGAGCCTAGGTGGGTGCCTACATCGTCAGGCGCGTGCTGTGGGCACTCCTGCTCCTGGTCGTCGTCAGCTTCCTCACGTTCGTCATCTTCAACGTGTTCCCGTCGGCCGACCCGGCGGCGCTGCGAGCCGGCCGCAACGCGACGCCGGCGCTCGTGCATCAGATCCGGATCAACCTCGGCCTGAACAAGCCGTTCTACACGCAGTTCTGGATCTACTTCAAGGGGCTCGTCGAGCACTTCAATCTCGGCTACTCGTACTACAACAGCGAGTCGGTCAAGTCGGAGATCTTCTCGCGTCTGCCGGCGACGATCTCGGTCACGGTCGGCGGCTTCATCCTCTGGATGCTCATCGGGATCCCGGTCGGCATCGTGTCGGCCATTCGGCCGCGCAGCTTCCTCGACCGCGTGATGATGGGCGGGTCGCTCGTTGCCATCTCGGCGCCGGTCTACTTCCTCGGCCTCGTGTCGCTCTTCCTCTTCGCGCGGGGGACGGGACAGCTGCAGTGGTTCGGCGCCGCGGGAAGCTACGTGCCGATCACGCAGAACGTCGGGACCTGGTTCGACTCGCTCGTTCTTCCGTGGTTGACTCTCGCCGCCGGGTTCGCCGCGTTCTACGCGCGCATGACGCGCGGCAACCTCATCGAGACCATGCACGAGGACTACATCCGCACCGCGCGCGCGAAAGGCCTGCGCGAGTCGCGCGTGATCACGAAGCACGGCCTGCGCGCAGCGCTGACGCCGATCGTGACGATGGCCGGCATGGACATCGGCCTGCTGCTCGGCGGCGCCATCCTCACCGAGATCGTTTTCAACATCCCCGGCATCGGGCGCTACGCGTACGACGCGATCGTCAACTCCGACCTGCCGGCGATCCAGGGCACAGTGCTGTTCGGCGCGTTCTTCATCGTCTTCGCGAACCTCGTCGTCGACATCCTGTACGCGTTCCTCGACCCGAGAGTGACGTACGGCTAAATGCCGCTGCTCGAAATCGAGGATCTGCACGTCTCCTTCAAGACGATCGACGGCGTCGTTCGCGCGGTCGACGGCGTTTCGCTCTCGCTCGAGCCGCGGAAGACGCTCGGCGTCGTCGGAGAGTCCGGCTCGGGAAAGAGTGTCACCGCGCAGACGATCATCGGGCTGACGCGATTCCCGAACGCGACAATCAGCGGGCGGATCCTCTTCGACGGTCACGACCTCGTCACCATGTCGACCGATCACCTGCGCGACATCCGCGGCGCGCGCATCGCGATGATCTTCCAGGACCCGCTGTCGTCGCTCCATCCGTTCTTCAAGGTCGGCCACCAGATCGTCGAGGCGATCCGCGTGCACGAGGACGTCCCGCGCGACATCGCGCGCAGGCGCACGATCGAGGCGCTGCGCTCGGTCGGCATCCCGAGCCCGGAGGAGCGTTTCGACTCGTTCCCGCACGAGATGTCGGGCGGCATGCGTCAGCGCGCGATGGTCGCGATGGCGCTTGCGCTTCGCCCCGACATCCTCATCGCCGACGAGCCCACGACCGCGCTCGACGTCACCGTGCAGGCGCAGGTGCTGGAGCTCATCCAGGCGCTTCGCGACGACTTCGGGACAGCGGTCATCCTCATCACGCACGATCTCGGCGTCGTCGCGCAGATGTGCGACGACGTCGCCGTCATGTACGCAGGGCGCGTGCTCGAGCAGGCGCCGCGTGAGGTGCTGTTCACGCAGCCGCAGCATCCGTACACGTGGGGGCTTCTCCAGTCGATCCCGCGTCTGGATGCACCGCGCACCGAGCGGCTGAGCCCGATTGCGGGGGCGCCGCCGAGCCTCATCAACGCGCCGCGCGGCTGCAAGTTCCATCCGCGCTGTCCGTATGCGCCGCCGCCGGCGTTCGAGACCGAGCCCGAGCTCGCGG
>DATGHY010000216.1:0-3063 GCA_035307625.1 Actinomycetota bacterium | reverse complement strand
GGCGTCAGGTGCTTCGCAGCTGCCTCCATCACGACGCGCGCGACGTTCGGCCCGCCGGTGTAGAAGATGTGATCGAAGCGTTCGGCAAGAAGCGCCTGTGTCTCTTCAGCCGCGCCCTCGACGATCGACACGGCGTCGGGGTCCATGTACTTCGCGACCAGTCGCGCCATCGTGGCCGACGTTGCCGGCGCCAGCTCGGACGGCTTCCCGATTACGGCGTTGCCGGCGGCGATCGCCGACGCCATCGGTAGCAGCTGCAACTGGACCGGATAGTTCCACGGCGCGATCACCAGCACGACACCGAGCGGCTCGGGGATGATGCGCGCTTTCGCAGGCTGCAGCTGGATCGGCACATGCACGCGGCGTGGCTTCGACCACGACTCCAGCTTCGACAGCATGTGGTCGATCTCGCGCGAAACGAGGTTCAGCTCGGTTGCCCACGCCTCGATCGGCGCTTTGCCGAGGTCCTCATGTAGGGCGCGCGCCAGCTCATCTTCGCCTTCGCGCAGCAGCGCCTTCATCTGCTTCAGCTGCTGCTTTCGCCACGCGTGCGGCCGTGTGTGCCCGGAGTCGAACGTGTCGCGCAGCTTCGCGACCAGCTTCGCTATCTCGTTCATCACGAGCCTCCTTGTGGCCGGCGAACGAGCGGCAAGCGGAGCGCGCCAGGCGCCGAATGCGGCACCACCGGCGACCGCGGCTCGACCGGGTCGAGGCCAACATACGCCGAACCGAGGGGCGGGCGCGCGTCCTGCGCGCCCTTGTTGGGCCAGAACGCCATCGCCCGCTCGGCCTGAGCGGTGATCGTCAGCGAAGGGTTGACGCCGAGATTGGCCGAGACGGTCGAGCCGTCGACCACGTGCAAGCCCGGGTAGTTGTAGACGCGGTGATAGGGGTCTATGACCCCGGTCTCGACTGAATCGCCGATCACCACGCCGCCGAGGAAGTGAGCGGTCATCGGGACGTTGAATACGTCGTTCCACCCGCCGCCGGGGAACCCGCCTATGCGATCGGACATGCGCCGCACGGCATCGTGCCCCGCGGGGATCCAGGTCGGATTCGGTTCACCGTGTCCTTGCTTCGACGTCAGCTTGCGGCCGAACAAGCCACGCTTCGTGTAACACGTGATCGAGTTGTCGCGCGTTTGCATCACGAGCGCGATGATCGTCTGCTCGGACCAGCGCTTCATACTCAGGTTGCGCGCGAATTGCGCGGGATGCTTCGCAACTTCCTTCAGCCACGTGAGGAACCGCGAGCCCTTCCCTCCGTCCGCGAGCGCGGTCGTGAGCAACCCCATCGCGTTGCTGTGCTTCCCGTAGCGCACCGGCTCGATGTGCGTGACGGCGTCGGGATGGAACGACGATGTGATCGCAACACCTTTCGTGAAGTCGACGTCTTTGCGGAACGAGCGCGCGCCTAGGATCGCCTCTGAATTGGTGCGCGTCAGCTCTCCCAATCGCTTCGAGAGCTTCGGCAGATGCCGTTCGTCTCGCATCCGATGCAAGAGCTTCTGCGTTCCCATCGTCCCCGCGGCGAAGATCACGTTGCGCGCGCGGAAGCTCTGCTTATCGTGCCCGCCGGTCTTCACGGTTTCGACGACGTACCCGTCTCCGTCGGGCTTCACCGTGCGCACGGTCGTCATCGGGTAGACGGTCGCGCCGGCCTGCTCGGCCAGATACAGGTAATTCTTGAGCAGCGTGTTCTTCGCCCCGTGGCGGCATCCCGTCATGCACTCGCCGCATTGGATGCAGCCCTTGCGCTTTGGGCCGACGCCGCCGAAGAAGGGATCGTCGACCTCGACGCCCGGTGCGCCGAAGAACACCCCGACCGGTGTCGGATGGAACGTGTCCCCGACGCCCATGTCGTCGGCGACGCCGCGCATCACTTCGTCGGACGGCGTGATCGTGGGGTTCTCCACGACACCGAGCATGCGCTTCGCTTGGTCGTAGTAGGGCGCGAGCTCCGCGCGCCAATCCGTGATGTGAGCCCACTGCGGATCCGAATAGAAGGGGTCCAGCGGCTCGTAGAGCGTGTTCGCGTACACGAGAGAACCACCGCCGACGCCGGCGCCCGACAAAATCATGACATCTTTGAGCAACGAGATCCGTTGCATCCCGTAGCAACCCAGCTTCGGTGCCCAGAAAAAGGAACGTACTCGCCATGATGTCTTCGGGTATGTGGACTCGTCGAAGCGGCGGCCGGCCTCAAGAACCCCGACGCGATACCCCTTTTCGGTGAGTCGCAGCGCAGCGACGCTGCCACCGAATCCCGAGCCGATGACCGCAACATCCAGATCGATCGGTGCCGCCCCCACGGGTACCCCTTCCACGCAACGATCAGGATGACAGGCTACCTGGGATTAGAACCGCGACAGAAGGGAATGGACGAGACATGACGCGGAGGAGCGCCGAGCCCAGCAGCGCCCAAGCTTTCGACCTCAGTCTGCCGCCGACACGGCGGATCGGGGGCATCGTCCGGCGCGCGCTCGAAGACCTCGATCTCCCACGCCCCGCCTTGGAGGAAGCCCAGCTCCTCACGTGCGAGCTTGTGTCCAACAGCCTCCGCCACGCCGGGCTCTCACGCTTCGACGAGATCAGGGTGAAGGCCCGAGTAACCGGAACGACGCTCCGCGTCGACGTCTTCGACCGAAGCTCCAACGTTCTGGAGCCGTTCGCGGGTTCGATCCGCCCCGCCCCGGGCGCAGAGTCCGGCTGGGGCCTCTACCTCGTCGATCACATCGCGAGCCGCTGGGGTTCCATGCCCGGACGCTACTGGTTCCAGCTCGACGTGTCTGCCGGGCGCGCGCGCAACTAGGCGCGCGGATCTTCGTCCACCGCGACCTCGGCCGGCACGCCTTCGCGTTTCGCAACGACGGCGAAACGGTCCGTCTCGATCAGGACCCGTTCGATATCCCCGATGACGTGATCGTGGACGACGGCGAATTGGATCGGATCGCTGCGTATCTGCTCGTATTCAGCCGGCGTTATGGCGATGACCCGGTCGCACACGTCACGACCACACTCACATACCATCCGGATGTACTGTCCCGGTTCGGTTGGATGCGCG
>DATGHY010000215.1:0-2316 GCA_035307625.1 Actinomycetota bacterium | reverse complement strand
CCCGCCGATCTGGATCGGCGGGATACAGCCGCGGATGCTCGACCTTGTCGCTCGTTACGCAGACGTCTGGAACGCACCGATCCTTTCGGCCGATGAGGTGGACGCGCGGGCCGGCACATTGCGCGCGCGCTGCACAGAGCTGGGACGGCCGCCGGTGGAGATCACATGGGAAGGTCCCGTGTGGATCGACGAAGACGGCGACAGGATCGAGCAGCGTCTCGCGCGCAACGCCGCGAGCGACAACCCGACCGCTCGCCGCTACGCGCAGGTCGCGGTCGCAGGCACGCCGGAGCAAGTGATCGGCAAAGTGCGCGCGTTCGCCGACGCGGGCGTGACGCAGTTCGTGTGCCATTTCGGCAAGACGACCGACCTCCGCGGCACCGAGCTGTTCGCGCGCGCGGTGATGCCGCAGTTCGCTTAAGCGGGCTTGCGCCCCCACGCTGCAACGTGGATCGGCCCGAACCCCATGTATTCACCGCTGCGCACCGCTTCGAGCACTCGATCGATGTCATGCTCGGGTACGCCGCCTGCAATCACGAGAGGACGCAGCTGTTGGACAGACAGCTCATGAAGCGTCATCCCGCCCGTTGCGCCTCTTCCTACAAACGAGCCACGCACGTCTGCTCCGATCTCGAGCAAGCCCCGAGCGGAAAGCCGCCAGGGAAGCCGCCGCCCGTATTCTGCGTCGATGCCTCGATCCTTCATCACTGAGACCGCTGCGTCCCACAACCGAGCATCAAGGAGGGTCAATTCGCTCTTCTCTCCGAATACGTCTCGACGCAGCGCGCCCATGAAGTCGACGTCTTCCGCGACAAGCCACCCGCCCGGTTTCAACGCAGCGACCATCTTGTCCAGAACGGCTTCTCGTTCTGGTATGTGCTCGAGGACGTCTCGTGAGTGGACGAGGTCGTACGTATCCTCTTCGAGGGGCTCCGTGACGACGTTGTGCTTGCGAACCTCGATGTTCGAGGCGGGTACCCGCTCGAGGAAGCGCGTGTCCAAGTCGGTGGCGACGACCACGGCGGCGTGCTGGCTCAACCAGTACGCGATCGACCCTCCGCCCCCGCCGACTTCGAGGCATCGCCAGCTTTTCTGGACCCCGATGGTTTCGAGGATGCTGATGCTTCCCGGATCGAGAATGGACTCGAGGGCATGGAGTCGCGTGTGCTCGTCCTCGAGCGACGGGTCGTAGATGTACTCGCTCACGCGTCCCCCACGTCCGGTCGTCGGGAGCTCGACGACGGGTCTATGCTCGCATACCGATGGACCTCCGCGATACGCCTGAAGAGGAAGCTTTTCGGCTCGAGGTGCGCGCGTGGCTCGAGGCCAACGCGCCCAGGCCACCGCACCCCGCGCGCGGTAGCGACGAGTCGTTCGAGTTCGGCAAGCAGTGGCACCGCAGGCTCTACGACGCCGGGTATGCAGGGCTTTCGTGGCCGGCCGAGTTCGGAGGCCGCGGCGCGTCCCCCGCGCTCCAAGTGATCTTCGAAGAGGAGCTGGGCCGTGCGGAGGCGCCGGGCCTGTCCAACCACCTCGGGATCTATCACGTCGCGCCGGCGATCATGGCCTTCGGGACCCAGGAGCAGAAAGACCGCTACCTGACGCCGATGCTGAAGGCCGAGGAGATCTGGTGCCAAGGCTTCAGCGAGCCCGGGGCCGGCAGCGATCTCGGGAGTCTTCGGACGAAAGCCGTCCTAGACGGCAGCGAGTTCGTGGTGAACGGACAAAAGGTATGGACGACGTGGGGCCACCACGCCGACTGGTGCCAGCTGCTCGTGCGAAGCGAACCCGACGCTCCGAAGCACAAGGGCATCTCGTGTTTGCTCGTCGATATGCATTCGCCCGGCATCACCGTCCGGCCGCTCCAGCAGATGTCCGGGGACGCTGAGTTCAACGAGATGTTTTTCGACGACGTGCGCGTGCCGGCGGCGAACCTGTTGGGCGCGCGCGGCCAGGGCTGGGCGGTCACGATGACCACCTTGGCGAGTGAGCGCGCGAGCGTCCTGACGTTCCATGTCAGAACGAAGAAGCAGGTGCGCGACCTTGCAGCGTTGGCGCGCGCACGCGGCAAGGAAGAAGACCCTTTGATCCGAGCACGCATCGGTCAGTGCGCGATCGACGCTGAAGCGCTGCAGCTCTTCAGCTACTGGAGCGTGTCGAACCGCGGGAAGACGACCGGTCTGGAAGGCTCGATGGCGAAGCTGCTGTGGAGCGAGCTCCAGCAGCGCATCTACGAGACGGCGATGGAGATCCTAGGCGCCGACGCGCCGCTCAAGAGCGAGTGGCTGCACGGGCTGCTCGACAGTCGCGGGCTGA
>DATGHY010000214.1:0-18886 GCA_035307625.1 Actinomycetota bacterium | reverse complement strand
AGGTCCGCGCGCAAAAGAACCCGCTTCCCGGCGACGTTGATGTCGTCGAGCGTCCGTAGCTTCATTGCGCGCGCTCTAGAGCTTGGCGCCGATCAGCTGGACGAGGTCGACGAGCCGATTGCTGAAACCCCACTCGTTGTCGTACCAACCGAGCGTCTTGACCAGGTTGCCGATCGCCATCGTCGACAGCCCGTCGAGGATGCACGAGTGTGGATCACCAACGATGTCGCTGGACACGATCGGGTCCTCCGTATAGCGGAGATAACCCTTCAGTCTGCCTTCGCCGGCAGCCTTCTCGAATGCAGAGTTCACCTCGTCGACGGTCACGTCGCGATCGAGGATGCACACGAGGTCGCTCACGCTCCCGTCGGGCACCGGAACGCGAAGTGCGGTCCCGTCCAGCTTGTCTTTCAGCTCGGGGATCGCCAGGGATGTCGCTTTGGCCGCTCCCGTGGACGCAGGAACGATGTTCACCGCCGCGGCGCGGCCGCGGCGGAGGTCTCGGTGCACGAGGTCGAGCAGGTTCTGGTCGTTGGTGTACGCGTGCACGGTTGTAAGGAAGCCCTTCTCGATTCCGAATGAGTCTTTCAAGACCTTGGCCATCGGCACGACGGAGTTCGTGGTGCAGGAGGCGTTCGAGATGATGTTGTGGGCCGACGCGTCGTACAGGTCGTCGTTCACGCCCATGACGACGGTGATGTCCTCGCCCTTGGCCGGTGCGCTGATGATGACTTTCTTCGCTCCGGCCTCGATGTGTGCGCGCGCCTTGGTTGCGTCGGTGAAAAGACCGGTCGACTCGATGACGACGTCGGCGCCGAGCTCCTTCCACGGCAGCGCGGCCGGATCGCGTTCGGCGCTCACCCGGAACGCCTTTCCATCGACGGCGATCTCGCCCTCACCGGCGGTGACGTCGGCGTCGAGGATCTTGTGTACCGAGTCGTACTTGAGCAAGTGCGCGAGGGTTTTCGCGTCGGTCAGATCGTTCACGCCGACGATCTGGATGTCGGCGCCGCGTTTGAGGGCTGCTCGAAGGAAGTTGCGTCCGATGCGGCCGAAGCCGTTGATGCCGACTTTCACAGCCATAAGAGAGCCTCCTTGTATATGCCGTTAGCCTATCCGCGCGAGCGCGCCGGTTCGAACCCGGCCGCGCGCGAGATGCGCCTCAGCCGGTCGGCGACGGCAGGCTTCGTGATCGGCGGCGAGCAGAGGCGGCCGAGCTCTTCCAGGCTGGCCTCCGGGTACGTTCGACGCAGCTCTGCGACCTCGCGAAGAGCTGCGGGGAGGGCGCGCAACCCGCGGGCCTGGTCGATCTCATCGATCGCAGCAAGGTGCGTCACGGCTGCGCGCGCCAAACGCCGCGCGTTCGCCGCGTCGGCGTTCGCCAGCCGTCCGGCCTCGACGTGGACGGACTTCCACACCGAGCCGGCCTCCCAGCGCAAGTACGACTCGTGCGCACCCATCGCCGCCAGAACGGACCCGATCCCCGCGGTGCTCTTCACGTACGCCGCCCAAACCTTGTGCTCTCGCGCGCGCGCATCGGCGCCGGCGCGCCCCATCAGCTCGGCAAGCTCGGTCGCCCCATCCTCGCCGTCGGCGCGGATCTCCAGATGCGCTGGGGCCCGCGGATCGCTGACCGAGCCGCGCGCCAGGAACGCGCCTCGGAGGTACGCACCGACGCAACACCGCCTCGCGACGACGCGCCGCGGGACGCGGCCGCCCGGTGCGCCGACGTCGTCGAGGATCCCCGCCTCGACCAAGCGCTGCAGGCCCGTCGTCTCCGCGCGCACGGCGAACCGCTTATGCGGATGCCCTCGTCCAAGTTCGAGCAGCCGCACCTCGCCGCGCGCACCCAGCGCTTGCGAGAGCGCTTCGTAGATCCGGCGCGCGACGCCGGCGTGCTCCGACGTGGCTTCCAACGCGAAGCGGCCCGAGCCGAGAACCTGGAACGTGCCTGCCGAACGCAACAAGCCAGCGAGCTCCGCGCGCCGGTCGCATGCCTTCCCTGCGCGCACCTGCACCAGCTCGTCGCGGACGACCGAGGTCGCCGTGCGGCGATTCACCACAGGAGGCCCTTCAGGGTTGCCGCGAGCTTGTCGGGGTCGTGCGCGGTGCCCGGCCCGCGGAGATCCGCGCGCACGACCGGCGCGCGCACCGCCTTGAGCGCCGCGTCGTTCACTTTCACCGGGCGCGCGATGCGCGCCCAGCTGCCGTCGTGCACCAACACCGCGTCCAATCGAATCCCGGGACAGTGCGACAGCAAGCCGCGCACGTGAGCGGCGCCGTCGAGACCGAGCGTCTCTCCGTTCTGCTCCGCAAGGTTCAGCACCAGCGCGACGCGTTGTGCGCGCGTCGTCGCGGCGACGATCCCCTCCGGAAGCAACGCGGCGACGACGCTCGTGAACAGGCTTCCGGGACCGAGCACGACGAGGTCGGCGTGCTCGAGCGCATCGATCGCTTCCGGGGTGCCCATCGCGTGCTCCGGTTCCAGCCAGAGCCGGTCGACCGCGCCCGGACCTTGCGCGATCGCGACCTGTCCGGCGACGAGCACGCCGCCGATGTCGGCGCGCAGACGGACCGGCGCCGTCGTGGAGGGGATCACGTGGCCGACGACGCCGGCAAGGTCGGCCACCTCTTCCACCGCGCGCGCGAAGTCGCCACGCAGGTCGGCCAACGCGGCGATCAACAGGTTCCCCAACGGGTGCCCGGCGAGCTCGCCTTCCTTGAATCGGTACTGGATCACGGCTTCTCGTTCGGGATCCGCCGCGAGCGCAGCCACCGCCATCCGCAGGTCGCCGGGCGCCGGGATACCGAGCTGGTGTCGGAGTATCCCGGACGAGCCACCGTCGTCGGCGACCGTCACGACCGCCGTGACGTCGGGGCTTAGCTGGCGCGCGGCGCGGAGCGCGGCGAAGAGCCCGTGTCCGCCGCCAACGCACACGATCCGCGGCGTCTGACCGCTCGGCACCGCTCTACTCGCGCTCGAGGTCCCGATGGCGGACGGCGACGTTCAGGCCGCGCCGCCGCAAACTTTCGGCGATCGCCTCGGCGACGACGACCGACCGATGACGCCCGCCGGTGCATCCGATCGCGATCGTCAGATAGCGCTTCCCTTCGTGAAGGAACCCGGGAACCAATCCGTCGAGCAGCGTGTCGAGACGCTTCATGAAATCGGCCGTCTCCGCTTGGCTCATCACGTAGTCGCGGATGCGCTTGTCGGTCCCAGGCAGCGGACGCAGGTCGTCGATCCAGTACGGGTTCGGCAAGAATCGGATGTCGAGCACCATATCTGCGTCGAGCGGTAACCCATGCTTGTAACCGAACGAGACGACGGTCGTCTGCATGCGCTCCTCACGTGACTGTGCCGAGAAGCTCGCGACGACCCGGTCGCGGAGCTCGTGCACCGTCATGCTCGACGTGTCGATCACCAGGTCGGCGGCTTCGCGCAGCGATTCCAGCACCGCACGCTCTTTCGATATCCCGTCGAGCACCCTGTCGGCCAGTGGGTGCTTACGCTTGGTCGCCTCGAAACGCCGGATGAGCACGTCGTCCGATGCGGTGAGGAACACGATACGGTACTCGATGCCGCGTCGCGCGAGATCGCGCAGCGCTTCGGACACTTGGTCGAAGTAGGTTCCACCGCGCACGTCGACGACGAGCGCGATGTGCTTGATCTCTTGTCCCGGAACAACTGCGAGTTCGACCATCTTCGGCATCAACGCCGGCGGAAGGTTGTCGACCACGAAGTAGCCGAGGTCTTCGAGCGCGTTCGCGACTTCCGAGCGGCCTGCGCCCGACAACCCGGTGACGATCGTGAAATCGGGCGTCTCCGCCTGCAGGGCCTCGTCTTCCTTCGGCATCGCGCGCGCCATGGCTCTATTCCTTCAGGCCCGGCTCGAGCCCGCGCAGGATCGGGACGATCCGGCGCGCGACGTCCGCCGGGACGACGGCAGCGAGCTCTTCCTCGCTCGCTTGAAGGATACGGCGCACCGAGCCGAAGGCGCGGAGGAGCTCCCTTTTGCGCTTCGGACCGATGCCCGGGATGCGGTCGAGCGCGCTCAGGGTCGTTTTCTTTCCACGCAACGTGCGGTGATAGGTGATCGCGAAGCGGTGCGCTTCGTCGCGCACGTGCTGCAAGAGATACAAGGCATCGGAGCCGCGCGCGATACGAACCGGCTCCGACTCGCCCGGCTGATACACCTCTTCGAAGCGCTTCGCGAGACCGACTGCGTTGATATCGGGCAGTCCAAGTTCCGCAAGCGCGTCCAGCGCCGCATTCAGCTGCCCCTTCCCGCCGTCGATCACGACCAGGTTCGGCGGGTAGCTGAACTTCGTCGGCTTGTCGCGCGGCTGCTCGCGTTCGGTTAGGTACGCGGTGAAGCGTCGACGGATCACCTCGGCCATGCTCGCGAAGTCGTCTTGGCCTTCGACGCCTTTGATGGCGAAACGCCGGTAGTCCGACTTCTTCGGCAAGCCGTCTTCGAACACGACCATCGACGCGACCTTCTCCGTCGGCCCGAGGTTCGAGATGTCGTAGCACTCGATACGAAGGGGCGCTTCGGGCAGGTTCAGCGCGGACTGCAAGGAGTTGAGCTGCTTCGCGCGCGCGGCGAAGTCGCTGCGCCGCCGGAGCTTGTGGCGCGCGAACGACTCGGTCGCGTTCTGCGTCGCGGTATCGGCGAGCGTGCGCTTCTCGCCTCGCTGCGGAACGCGGAAGCGAGCAGGACCACCACGCTTCTCAGCGAGGTAATCCCCTAACACGTCGGCGTCGGCCGGCATCTCGGGCACGAGGATCTCGCGCGGGATCTCGTCTTCGGTCATATACAGATCGCGGATGAAGCTCGCGATGAGCGACGGCCGGTCCAGCTCTTCCACCTTGTCGACGACGAATCCCTTGCGACCGACCATGCGGCCGCCACGGACGAAGAACACTTGCAGCGCGGCTTCGAGGTCGTCCTCAGCGATCCCGATGAGGTCGAAGTGCTCGTTGCGATCGCTGACGACGACCTGCTTCTCGATCGCTTTGCGAACGCTTCCGAGCTGGTCGCGGAGGCGGGCCGCTCGCTCGAACTCAAGATCGTTCGACGCTTGATGCATCTCCTTGTCCAAGCGATCGAGCACCGGGTCGTAGTTGCCGTCCATGAAGCTCATCAGCTCGTCGACGATCGCGCGATGCTGCTCGGCATCGACGTGCCCGACGCACGGCGCTGCGCACTTGCCGATGTCGTACAGCAAACAGGGGCGCTTGATCCGGTGCGAGCGGTCGAACACGCCTTGCGTGCACGTGCGCATCGGGAAAGTGCGCAAGACGAGATCCAAGGTTTCCCGGATCGCGTACGCGTGCGCGTACGGACCGAAGAAGCGCACGCCTTGGCGGCGCTTCCCGCGCATGACGGTCGCGCGCGGATACTCCTCCCCCACGGTGATCGCCAGGTACGGGTAGCTCTTGTCGTCCTTGTACCGAACGTTGAAGCGCGGCGAGTTCTTCTTGATCAAGTTGTACTCGAGGTGAAGCGATTCGACCTCGTTCTTCGTGACGATCCACTCGACGTCGGCGGCTTGCTCGACCATGCTGGCCGTGCGCGGGTGGAGCAGGTAGGGCGCCTGGAAATAGCTCGAAAGACGACTGCGGAGCGACTTGGCCTTGCCGACGTAGATGACGCGCCCGTTGGCGTCGCGGAACAGGTAAACGCCCGGGGAATCCGGGATGTTCTTGGGCTTGGTGAGGGGGGAAGTCACCCCTTCATTGTACGGGCCGCGCGAGGACGTAAACGGTCGCCAGCCGCCGCCCGTTATCGCGCACGACTCCGATCGGAACGGCTCCCGGCGGGGGCGAAGCAGGTTGGATCGCGAGTCGCACGCCGCCAGTTGAGAAGAAAACGGCGAAGTCCGCCGGGCCCGCTCCAAAGTAGGTCGTCGAGCAGCCCGAGTACCAGGTCGTTTCAACGATCTCGACCGAATGAACCGTGCAGGGCAGGTGGGCGTGCGCGCGAACGATGCGCCCGGCCAGCACCGGAGCGATGCGATGCGTTCGCGCCGAGCTCGTGTGGAGCGCGGTCGTGATGCCGGCGGCGACAACCGCGCCGGCGACGATAACGGCCGCTACTCGTCTCGCGCCGACCGCTTCCGAGATTGCGATCGCGCCCCCGATGCATAGCAGGGCCACCGGAAAGAAGACGAAACGTGGTTCCCCGTGGTCGGTCAGGCCGATGAGGACGATGTCCAGCAACGCGCAGACGACGAGGAAGATGGCCGCCTGCGACCGGCGCCTCGCGGCTGCGAAGATCCCCGCCGTCATCCCGATGGCAGCGATCGGGCCTGCGAGCGTGTACGGCCACCACGCGAGATATTGAACGAGGCCCTGGCCGAAGTATCTGCGGCCCGCGTAGCCGGCCGTAAACGTCACGAGACCCCACGGCCGCCCCGTCGCATCGATCGCCCGCACGATGTGTGGGATCAAGAGCGCACCGAAGAGTCCCAGCGTCCCCGCGGCGAGTCGCCGATCGCGCAGCAGGCCTCGATGCCACAGGCCAAGGGCGACCGCCGCGACGACGACGATCGGCAAGATGGAGGCGTAGCGCAGGTACACAGCTGCCGCAGCTATCGGGGCGGCGACCAGGAGCGACGGCCCAGCACGCTCTCGGTTCCGCCAAACGATCAGAGCGAACGCAAGCATGAGAGCCGTCGCCGGCACATCGGTCATGAACTGCGCGCTTCGCTGTTGAACGTTGGGCACACTGGCGAAGAGAGCCGCAGCCGTGAGCCCTGCGG
Organism: Actinomycetota bacterium; assembly: GCA_035307625.1. GTDB lineage: Bacteria > Actinomycetota > AC-67 > AC-67 > AC-67 > AC-67. The sequence continues at coordinate 12,118 of DATGHY010000214.1, read as the reverse complement.
TAGGTCCGGCTACGGCGCGGGCCAGCCCCCACGTCAGGAGGACTGCCGCAACACCAGATAGGAGTCCTACAAGCCGGAACGGCCACTCGGCGCGCGCTCCTGCCTTGTAAAGGATCGTGCCGATCGCCGGCAGCAAGGGTGCGCGCTGCAACCCGACGCCGGTGATCGGTCCGCCCGCGGCCCACGCGCGCGCTTGCGTCGCGTAGACGCTTTCGTCGTTCTCGAAAGGTATTCTCTGCGCGATCGAGAATGAGACGGACGCGACGAACGCACAGACGATCAGAATGAGCAGCGCGCGCTCGCCGCGCATCAGCGCTTGACGAGCCCCGGCTTCTTCTCGAGGTCGCTCAGACCGTTCCATGCGAGATTCACGATGTGCGCGGCCACGGTGTCCCGGCCCGGCTTGCCGACGTCGAGCCACCACTCCCCGACCACCGCGACCATCCCGACGAGCGCGCGCGAATATACCGGCGCCATCTTCGGTTCGTAGCCCCGCGCTTTGAACTGCTCGGCAAGGATGTGCTCGACCTGTGCGGCGATGTCGTGCAGCAAGCTGCCGAGCGTTCCCATGCCGCTCGCTACCGGTGTGTCGCGCACGAGGATGCGGAACCCGTCCGGCTCTTCCTCGATGTACGTGAGGAATGCCTGCGCGGCTTGTTGAAGCATCAGTCGAGGGTGCTCGGCATCCAAAGCCATCGTTATGCGGCCGAGCAGCTCTTGCACCTCGCGATCGACGATCACCGCGTACAGGCCCTGCTTGCCGCCGAAGTGCTCGTACACGATCGGCTTCGAGATCTTCGCGCGCTCGGCGATCTCTTCGATCGACGTCGGTTCGAAGCCCTTCTCTGCGAAGAGCGCGCGTCCCACGTCGAGCAGCTGCTCCCGGCGCTCTTGGCCGGTCATGCGGACGCGCGCCGGTGTGCGCGCGCTAGGCGAGCTGCTTCGCTTTCCGTTGCTCGGCAGTGGGGCTCCTGACATCGCGGGCCAAGCCTAGCCACTTCAACGCGCGGATCGTGTAGCCGCCGACGTCGATCTGCCACCACTCGAGGCCGAGATACGCGGAGCTTGGAAACGCGTGATGGTTGTTGTGCCACGATTCGCCGAGCGAGATCCACCCGAGCGGCCAGACGTTGCGGCTCTCGTCGTCGACCTCGAAGGGGCGGCGCCCGTAGAAGTGGCAGATCGAGTTGATGCTCCACGTAACGTGGTGCAACACGAAGATGCGAACGAGGCTTCCCCAGATGAACGCGGTCCATAAGCCGCGGAACGTGCCGGTCGCCGCGAATCCGATGAGCGGTGGGAGCACGTACGACAGCACGATGTAGAACGGCGACATGCGGTCGATGCGCGCGATCATCGGGTCTTTGACCAAGTCGGGCGCCCACCGTTCCTTGTCGGTCTTCTCCCCGACGAACAACCAGCCGGTGTGTGCGTGCCACAGATTGAGGAACGCGCCGCCGTCCTCGATGAGGTGGGGCGAGTGCGGATCGCCCTCTTGGTCGGCGTACGCATGGTGCCGGCGGTGCGCGGCAACCCACGCGATCAGCTCGCCCTGCACGGCCATCGATCCTGCGACGCCGAGCAGCCATCGCACGGGCTTCACGGCTTTGAACGACTTATGGGTGAAGTAGCGATGGAGGCCGACGGTCACCCCGATACCGGTGAACAGATAGAAGGACACCATGATCCAGAAGTCCGTCGGCTTGATGCCGCTCCCCCAGAGAGCGATCACGGCCCAGACGACCGCGGCAAGCGGAACGACGGTCATTACGACGGTTATGTAGCGCTGGAAAGCCAGCGTGCGCCCCGTGATCGGCACGACGCCCTCGATGCGTTTCGTCGGCTCGCGCTCGAGCAGATCTTGCTGCATGCCCTCGCCCTCCCGGTCCCTTACGGGAACGTAAGCTACGGTGCCGTAGGAAGCAAGGACGAAGCGGTGCTCAGGCTAGGGAGCCGGGCGCGCGCGCTGCAGCTTCGCCTTCCGCTGCTCCGCCGTTGGGGACCGGACGTCGGTCACGAGACCGAGCCTCCGTAGCGACCGGATCGCGTAGCCACCGAGGTCGACCTGCCACCACTCCAGCCCGAGGTACGCGGAGCTCGGGAACGCGTGGTGGTTGTTGTGCCACGATTCGCCGAAGGACAGGATCGAGAAGGCCCAGACGTTCCGGCTCTGCTCGTCCGTGTCGTACGGCCTGCGGCCGTAGAAGTGGCAGATCGAGTTGATGCTCCAGGTCATGTGGTGCAGCACGAAGATACGAACGAGGCTTCCCCACACGAAGGCCGTCCACATCCCGTGGAACGTGCCGGTCAGAGAGAGCCCGATGAGAGCAGGCAACGTGAACGACAAGATCACGAAAAGCGGGAACCGACGGCTGATCCCCGAGATCATCGGGTCCTTCAGAAGATCGGGCGCCCAGCGCTCCTGATCGGTCTTCTCGGGATCGAAGAGCCACCCCATGTGTGCGTGCCACAGGTTCTGCAGCGTGCCCTTGAATCCGGGCGTCTGGATCAGGTGTGGCGAATGCGGGTCTCCGGCTTGGTCGGCATAAGCGTGGTGCCGGCGGTGTGCTGCGACCCAACTGATCAGGTCGCCTTCGACGGCCAGCGATCCCGCGACGCCGAGCAGCCATCGCAAGGGCTGAACCGCTCGGAACGACTTGTGCGTGAAGTACCGGTGCAGGCCAACGGTGACCCCGGTCACGGTGAAGACGTAGAAGCCGGTCATGATCCAGAAGTTCGTGGCTGAGATGCCACGACCCCAGAGGGCGGTTATCGCCCACAACACGGCGCCGAGCGGCGCGATCGTCATGAGCAGTGTGATCCGGCGCTGGAAACGGAGCTCGCGCGCAGAGATGGGAAGGACCCCCTCGATGCGGCGTTCCGGGCGTGGTTCGGGACGGCGTTCGAGCAGGGTCGTGGTCATGAGAGCTCCCCGAATTAAGGGCGGGACGGTTACGCCAGCGTAGGTTACGAAAGCGTAGTTCGCAACGATGACTGAATCGGCATCCCTTCGGTACTGATTGAGCGAAGCTACTCGAACGTCTCGCAATCTTCACGGCGGATTGTGAAGTTCGGTCACCACCGAGAAGAATAGGGCCGGCGTCCACCTCGAGGAGGGGTTCACGATGGCAGAGAGTGTCTATCGCGTCACCGAAGTGATCGGAACGAGCACAGACTCTTGGGAGAAAGCTGCGAAGAACGCGGTCGAGACCGCATCGAAGACCCTCCGGGATCTCCGCGTCGGCGAAGTCGTGAAGCTCGACGTCGTGATCGAGAAAGGGAAGGTCACCGCGTACCGCGCGCGTGTGAACATCTCGTTCAAGTACGAGGGCTAAGCCCTCTGCGAGGGATCACGTCCCCCACGGTCGTCTGACCGTCTGACATCGACTATTTGACAGTGTCAGGCGGTCAGACACCGGCTGCACACAACCAGAAACCCCGGGGAGAAGGCTTCGCCTACTGCGCGCGCACGGCTGCAGGCTGCTCGAGCACATCCCGCAGGAAGCGCCCCGTATAAGAGCGCGAGTTCTGTGCGACCTCTTCGGGCGAGCCTTCTGCCACGATCTCGCCGCCGCGCACGCCGCCCTCGGGACCGAGGTCGATCACCCAGTCTGCGGTCTTGATGACGTCAAGGTTGTGCTCGATCACGATCACGGTATTGCCCTGCTCGACCAACCGGTGCAATACGCCGAGCAGCTTGTTGATGTCTTCGAAGTGAAGGCCGGTCGTCGGCTCGTCCAGGATGTAGATCGTGCGCCCGGTCGCGCGCTTCGATAGCTCCGCGGCCAGCTTCACGCGCTGGGCCTCGCCGCCCGACAGCGTCGTTGCCGGCTGGCCGACGCGCATGTAGCCGAGGCCCACGTCCGTGAGCGTCTGGAAGTGCCGCGCTATGTTCGGGATCGCACTGAAGTGCTCCAGCGCTTGCTCGATCGACATCTCGAGCACCTGGTGGATGTTCTTGCCCTTGAACGTGACGTCCAAGGTGTCGCGGTTATAGCGCTTGCCCTTGCACACTTCGCACGGCACGTACACGTCGGGTAGGAAGTGCATCTCGATCTTGATCGTCCCGTCGCCGGCGCAAGCCTCGCACCGCCCGCCACTCACGTTGAACGAGAAGCGGCCCGGCTGATACCCACGCACACGCGCCTCGGGCGTCTGGCTGAACAACGTGCGGATGTGATCGAAGACGCCGATGTACGTCGCGGGGTTCGATCGCGGCGTCCGACCGATCGGCGCCTGGTCGACGTTCACCACCTTGTCGAAGTGCTGCAAGCCGGTGATTCCTTTGTGTTTCCCCGCCACTTGCTTCGAGCCGTAGATCTTCGACATCAACGCGGGGTGCAGCGTGTCGGACAGCAACGAGGACTTGCCACTGCCGCTTACTCCGGTGATGCAGATGAAGCTGCCGATCGGGAATCGGACGTCGATGTCCTTCAAGTTGTTCTGGCGCGCGCCCTTCAGCACCAACCAGTTGCCACCGGGCGGCCGCCGCATCCCCGGCACCTCGATACGCCTGCGCCCGCTCAGGTACTGCCCCGTCGACGACGTCGGGTGTTCGAGCAGCCCTTTCACCGATCCCTCGTACACGATCTCGCCGCCGTGCTCGCCGGCACCCGGCCCGATGTCGACGATGTGATCGGCCGTCGCGATCGTCGCTTCGTCGTGCTCGACGATGATGAGAGTGTTGCCCATGTCGCGCAGGCGTATCAACGTCTCGATCAGCCGGTGGTTGTCCCGCTGGTGCAGGCCGACCGACGGCTCGTCCAGGATGTAGAGCACGCCGACGAGGCCGCTGCCGATCTGCGTTGCGAGTCTGATGCGCTGCGCCTCTCCCCCGGCCAACGTTGCGGCGCTCCGCTCCAACGTCAGGTAGTCGAGGCCAACGTCGAGCAAGAAACCGAGGCGCGCGACGATCTCCTTGATGACCCGGTCGGCGATGTGATGCTCACGCTCCGAGAAATCGATCGATCGCACGAACTTGTCCGCGTCGGCGATCGACTGCGACGTCAGCTCCCAGATGTTCTTGCCGCCGACCGTCACCGCCAGCGTTTCCGGCTTCAGGCGCGCGCCCTTGCACTCCGGGCACGGGATCTCGCGCATGTACTGCTCGACCTTGCCGATGGCGTATTCGCTCTCCGCGCGCTCGTGCTGACGCTGGAGCCACGGGACAACGCCCTCGTAGTGCGTCCAGTACGCGCGCGTCCTGCCGTATCGGTTCCGGTACTTCACGTAGACCTGTTCGTCGTCTGTCCCGTAGAGGAAGACTTCCTTCTGCGCTTTGGTCAGCTTCTTCCATGGAGCCGACGTCTTGACCTTGAGATGCGCAGCGACGGCGTCGACGAGCTTGTCGAAGTATTCGGTCCGGCCGCCCTGCCACGGATGGAACGGCCGCTCGGATAATGGAACGTCCGGGTCCGGCACGACGAGCTCCGGATCGACTTCGAGATGCGTCCCGAGGCCATCGCAGCGCGGGCACGCGCCGTACGGCGAGTTGAACGAGAAGTTCCGCGGCTGCAGCTCTTCGAACGACAAGCCGTCGAACATGCATGCGAGGTGCTGCGAGTACGTGTCGATCTGGCCGGTGTCGATCAGCTCGATCGCGACCATGCCGTCGGCGAGGTTGAGCGCCGTCTCGACGGAATCGGTGAGACGCCGCTCGATCCCGTCCTTCATGACCAATCGGTCGACGATGACGTCGATCGAGTGCTTGTAGTAACGGTCGAGGCGGATCTTCTCCGTAAGCTCCTTGACCTCGCCGTCGACCTTCGCGCGCGCGAACCCTTTCTTCGCGAGGTCGGCCAAGAGCTGTTCGTACTCGCCCTTGCGCTGGCGGACGATCGGCGCGAGGACTTGGAATCGCGATCCCTCGGAGAGCGATCGCACCTGGTCGACGATCTGGTCCGGCGTCTGCTTCGCGATCGGGCGGCCGCACTTGGGGCAGTGCGGCTTGCCCACGCGCGCGTACAGCAGGCGAAGGTAGTCGTAGATCTCGGTCACGGTGCCGACGGTCGACCGCGGGTTCTGCGACGCCGTTTTCTGGTCGATCGAGATGGCCGGCGATAGACCGTCGATGAAATCGACGTCGGGCTTCTCCATCTGTCCGAGGAATTGGCGCGCGTACGCGGACAAGCTCTCGACGTAGCGGCGCTGGCCCTCCGCGTAGATCGTGTCGAAGGCGAGCGACGATTTCCCCGAGCCGGAGATCCCGGTGAAGACGATCAGCGCGTCGCGGGGCAGCTCGAGATGGAGGTTCTTGAGGTTGTGCTCGCGCGCGCCCCGGATAACGAGCGTTCCGGCCGGCGCTTTGGCTGCGAGTGGTTCGGGACGCGCGCGTACCGCTCGCTTTGCCCCGTTACCCCCGCCCGCGCTCTTCTTCCGTTGCGTCACTCGACCGCGACCCGCACCATTCCATCGACGACTTCTACCTCGTATGTTTCGAGCGGCTCGTCCGCCGGTCCGCTGAGGACGTCTCCGGTTTGGACGTTGAACGTCGAGCCGTGCCCCGGGCACTCGATCACGTTCTCGCCGACCAGGTCGCCCTCACCGATCGGGTAGTTCGCGTGCGTGCACTCGTTGGCGAGCGCGTAGAACTGGCTGCCCGTGTGCACCAACGCGATCTCTTTGCCGTTTACTTCCACGACCGATGCCGTCTCGGACGGCATTTCGTCCGCGGGAACGGCGTCGTAGAACTCGGCCATACGCGGTTCCTCCCTGGTTCTCGGCTACAGAGTGTCCCTTACCGGCCATCATGATAGGTGGACCGGCGGCCGGCCGTCCGGGGGCTTCCTTTCCTACTTGGAGAAGATAAGGAACCGCAGTGACACCAGCAGCATCAACCCGCCGAACGCGCGCCGAAGGACGAGGTTGGAGAGCTTTCCGGCGAATACGGCGCCGAAGAACGCCCCCACCGTCAGGCCGACGGCGATGCCGATGGCGTACTTCCATTCGACCTCGTGCCTGTGGGCGTATTCCAAGACGCCGAGGATCCCAACCGGCAAGACGAGAGCCGCAAGTGATGTGCCGGTCGCGTGCTTTTGAGTGAGGCCGAGGAACACGAGCGCCGGCACGATGACGATGCCCCCGCCTATGCCGAAAAGGCCTGAGAGCACGCCGGCCGCCACGCCGATCCCTATCCCGATCAACACAGTGCTCACACGAGCCTCCTTCCGGGTCGCGCGAAGCATAAGCGCCGGGCATCGTCGTGGTCGCGCGCGCGATAGGCTCCAGTTGTCCCCGCGTTTTCGGGACCATTCCGAAGGAGCTGGACCGTCATGACCGCACCTCACGATCGCCTCGAGACCGCCGGGGGGACGGTCTCCTACCACTCGCTGGAGCGCGCGGCAGGCGCCACCCGCCTCGCGCAGCTCCCCTACGTCATCCGGATCTTCATCGAGAACGTCCTTCGCTTCCAGGGCGCCGACGCCACCCAGAAGCATCTCGATGCGCTGCTCGACTGGCCGAACGACGGCGAGATCGAGTTCCCGTTCCATCCCGCGCGCGTGATCCTGCAGGACTTCACCGGGGTCCCGGTGGTAGCCGACCTGGCTGCGATGCGCGCGGCGGTCGCGCGCGTTCACGGCGACGTGAAGCGCGTGAACCCGCAGGTCAGGGTCGACCTCGTCATCGATCACTCGGTCCAGGTGGACGCGTTCGGGTCGAAGGAGTCCTTCGCGCGCAACGTTGCGATGGAGGTGCAACGGAACAAGGAGCGGTACCAGTTCCTGAAGTGGGCGCAGAGTGGCTTCGAGGACTTCCACGTCGTGCCACCCGGCGCCGGGATCGTGCACCAAGTGAACCTCGAGAACCTCGCGACGGTGGTCGTCACAGCGGATGGGACGGCGTTCCCCGACACCTTGGTCGGAACCGACTCACACACGACGATGATCGGCGGTATCGGTGTGCTCGGGTGGGGGGTCGGCGGGATCGAAGCCGAAGCTGCCATGCTCGGCGAAGCGGTCACCATGCTTGTTCCCGATGTGGTCGGCGTTCGTCTCGCGGGACGACTGCCGGAGGGCGCCACGGCCACGGATCTCGTTCTTGCGTTGACGCAGCTGTTGCGCGCGCACGGTGTGGTCGGACGGTTCGTCGAATTCGTCGGGCCGGGGCTGCAAGCTCTCACGGTGCCCGACCGCGCGACGGTCGCGAACATGTCGCCGGAGTACGGCGCGACCGAGGGGTTCTTCCCCGTCGACGACCAGGTGCTCGCATACCTGCACGGTACCGGGCGCGACTCGGTTGTAGATCTCGTCGAGCGCTACACGAAGACACAGGGCTTGTTCCACGCACCGGGCGATCCCGAGCCCAAGTACGTCGACAAGATCGACTTCGATCTTGGATCGGTCGAGCCTGCGGTCGCCGGTCCGCGCCGGCCGCAGGACCGCGTCACGCTCGGCAACGTGAAGAGCACTTTCAATGAGACGCTGCCGACGATGAAGACCGGCGGGGCCACGGCGACGCTCACCAAGAAGACGATCCAGATCGACGGGAAGACCGACGAGGTAGGCGACGGCTCGGTCGTGATCGCAGCGATCACGTCGTGCACGAATACGTCTAACCCGTCCGTCATGGTCGGGGCCGGGCTGCTCGCGAAGAATGCCGTAGCGCGCGGCTTGAAGGTGGCACCACACGTGAAGACGTCGCTTGCGCCGGGCTCTCCGGTCGTCGTCGATTATCTCGAGCGTGCCGGCTTGATGGGCCCGCTGGAGGAGCTCGGCTTCTACCTGGTGGGATTCGGCTGCACGACCTGCATCGGGAACTCCGGACCGCTGCCCGATCCGGTCGCGAGTGCGATCGACTCGGATTCGCTGACCGTGGCGGCGGTGTTGAGCGGGAACCGCAACTTCGAGGGACGCATACACCCGCAGGTGAAGATGTCCTTCCTGGCGTCTCCGCCGCTGGTCGTCGCGTACGGATTGGCCGGCACGGTCGACATCGATCTGACCTCGGAGCCGATCGGCGTCGATAAGAACGGCGCGCCCGTCCTGCTGTCGGAGATCTGGCCGCAAGCCGACGAGGTCGCGCGCATCACCGCCGAGGCGATGAGCCCGGACTTCTTCAAGAAGCGATTCGCGAAGATCTTCGAGGGTGACTCCCGGTGGCGTTCGTTGGAGGTCGCAACCGGCGAGCTGTACGAATGGGATCCCTCATCGACGTACATACAAGAGCCGCCGTTCCTGCTCGGCGTGACGCCCTCACCGGCAGAGCTGCAGCCCATAGCGGGCGCGCGCGTGCTGGTGTGGGTCGGCGATTCGGTGACGACCGACCACATCTCGCCTGCCGGCGCGATCGCGAAGGACTCGCCGGCTGCTCGATATCTGATCGAGAACGGCGTGAAGCAGGAAGAGTTCAACAGCTACGGGTCACGGCGAGGGAACCACGAGGTGATGGTGCGTGGGACGTTCGCGAACATCCGACTCAGGAACAAGCTGGTACCGGGGTCGGAGGGCGGCGTCGGCGTGCATCTGCCGGATGGCGCAGAAGGAAGCATCTACGACGTGTCGGTTCGGTATCAGGCCGACGGTGTGCCTTTGATCGTGCTGGCAGGCGCGGAGTACGGATCGGGCTCGTCGCGCGACTGGGCGGCGAAGGGAACGGCGCTGCTTGGTGTTCGCGCCGTGATCGCGAAATCGTACGAGCGGATCCACCGGTCGAATCTCGTGCAGATGGGCGTGCTGCCCTTGGAGTTCGCCGGCGGTCAGGATGCGGACTCGCTTGGACTGACCGGTCATGAGTCGTTCGAGCTCCTCGGCGTGACCGACCCGAAGGTGCATATGGACGTCGAGGTGATCGCGCGCGCAGACGACGGCACGGAGAAGCGATTCACCACCGTTGCGCGCCTCGATACGCCAACCGACGTGACCTACATCAAGCAAGGTGGCATCTTGCCTGCCGTCCTGCGACGCTTGGCCGGATGAGCGCGCGCGCAGGCGAAACGCCGCACCCGCCGGAAACGGCGGAGTTCGGGTTCGTCACGCCCGGCGGAGCGACGCACGAGTACCCGGTCGCCGGCGGGGTGCAGGTGAAGAAGCTTTCCGTTGGCCCGTTCGACAACAACGTGTACGTGGTGCGTGCAGATGGATCCGACGATGCGTTGATCGTCGATGGGGCCTCGGACGCCGAGCGGATCCTGCGCGAGGTTGAGGGGTTGCGGGTCGTCGGCGTTGTGGAGACGCACGGGCACGCAGATCACGTTCAGGCCTTGCCGGATCTGGTCGCTGCGCTTGACGTTCCTGTGTTCGCCCACACAGGCGACGCGAAGCGGATGCCCGTCTCGACGAAGCCGTTGCGCGATGGGCAGACGATCGTGGTGGGCGGAGCGGAGATCCAAGTGCTGCACACTCCCGGGCACACGCCGGGCAGCGTTTCGTTAGTGGCCGGTCCGTTCTTGTTCAGCGGTGACACGCTGTTCCCTGCAGGACCGGGCGGGACCGACGGGAACACGGCGCGGTTCCGCCAGGTCATGCAAAGCGTGGACCGGCTCTTCGAGCTCCCCGACAACACGCGTATCTGTCCGGGGCACGGATTGGATTCGACGATCGGCCGCGAGCGCCCGTACGTGGAAACGTGGCGCGCGCGCGGCTGGTAGACCATGGCCCCCTTGCGGGAAGGGACCGTGTACCTGTCGGATGGGCGGGCGCTCGCATACGCGGAGTGGGGTGATCCCGGTGGCGCGCCGGTGCTTCAGTTCCATGGGATCCCAGGGTCGCGGCTCGAGCGTCACGCCGACGATCGGATCTATGCGCGGCTGGGGATCCGGTACGTCACGGTCGACAGGCCAGGGTACGGCAGATCCGATCAGTCGCCGGGCCGCACGTTCGTCGATTGGGGGGCCGACGTCGCCGAGCTCACCGCGATGCTCGGCATCGAGCGGTTCCGAGCCTTCGCCGTTTCGGGCGGAGCACCGTTCGCACTGGCGGTGGCGGCCGTGTTTCCGCAAAGCGTCGAGCGCGTCGCGATCGTGAGCGGCGTCGGGCCCGTCGACCGGCCCGGCGCATTCAAAGGGATGGAGTTGTCCGAGCGCGCGACGTACTGGGCGTCTCCGCGGTACCCGCGCGCGACCGCAGCGATCAGCGGCGCGGCGCTGAGCAGCGCGGTGCGTGCGAGCAGCGCGCTCGCTCGGGCGGCATCACACGCCGGGAAGACGGCGGCCGCGCGCGCGCGGGGTGCGCAGGCGTTGACCGAGCAGCTTCGCGAATCGCTTCGACAAGGTGCTCGCACGATGGTGTGGGAGAACACGTTGTGTGCTCAGCCGTGGGGCTTCGAGCTGGCATCTGTGTCCTCCGAGGTACAGCTGTGGCACGGCGATCGCGACCACGTGTGCCCCCTGCATCACGCTCAGTACGTTGCGTCTACGTTGCCGCACGCGACCCTGACGGTTCGACGGGGCGGGCATCTGCTCGTGTTGCGCGCTGCCGAAGAGGCGCTGCGCGCGCTGATCGCCTGAACAGATCTTTTTGATCGAGCAGTTTCTCGCGAATCGTTCACGAACACGCGTTCTTGTCACAGACGCGTGCTTGTATTCCGGTATGACTCTCCAAACCTTGCTCGACGAATTGCGCGGCGTCGTGCGCGCGCTGGATGGATCGACCGTAGCGGCAGCGGACGCGACCCGGTTGGTCGATCAATTCTCTGAGATCGAGCGGCTTGCGGTTGCCGGCCGCACGCTTGCCGCGCGTCGCGTGCAAGAGACGAAAGCGTGGCGCTCGTCCGGATCACCGTCGATCGTCGCGTGGATGGCCGAGCACAGCCGTGCGTCCTACCGGCACGCGGCGGCGACGATCAACATGGCGATGCGGCTCGAGCAGCTTCCCGCGACGAAAGAAGCGCTTGTTTCAGGGAACCTGTCGGAACGACAGGCCTCTGAGATCTCTGCGGCGGCCGAGCTGGACCCCGCGGCGGAAAGAGGACTGTTGCAGCTCGCGCAAACGGAGTCGATCGCGACCTTGCGCGAGAAGTGCCGCGACGTCGCTTCGGCTGCTGCGGGAGACGAGGCGGCTGCGGAGCGCATCCGGCGGAGCCGGTATTTCCGGCACTGGCTCGAAACGGACGGCGCGTTGCGGCTCGACGCGCGCATGACGGCCGACGCCGGAGCGCCGCTCCTGGCCGTGATCCGCGCTCG
>DATGHY010000213.1:0-2802 GCA_035307625.1 Actinomycetota bacterium | reverse complement strand
TCACACCGAGATCCGCTTCGATCCGCCGGCCAAGGTTCTCGAGGCCTCGTTCGAGGTGTGCGATCTGTTCCTGCGTCGCGCCCTTCTGCGGGCCGTACACGCGCGCGGCCCCCTCGGGTCCTGTCAGCGGGCTCATCACGTCGGCCGCGACGATCACCTCGACCGCCGACCAGCGCGCGTCCAAACCAGACGCGTCGATGCGCGCGATGCGCTGCATCCCCTCGCCGCCCGGCGTTACTTCCCCGCCCGCGGCGTCGTGGAAGCGGATCCCGAGCGCGCGCGCCAAGCCGGTTCCGCCGTCGACCGTGGCGCTGCCGCCGATCGCGATGATCAGCCGCGTCGGCTTGCGCGCGAGCGCGCCCTTGATCAGCTCGCCGGTCCCCTGGGTCGAGGCGCGCATCGGGTCTCGCTCGGATTCGCTAACCAGCTCGAGCCCGGATGCCTGCGCCAGCTCGACGACGCCGGTCCCGTCTTCGAGGCGGCCGAGGTGCGCGCGCACCGGGATGCCGAGCGGCCCGCGCGCGATCACGCCCATGACGCCTCCACCCTTCGCCATCACGAGGGAGTCGAGGGTTCCTTCTCCCCCGTCGGCGACCGGTGCGAGATCGGCGTCGGCACCGGCTGCTCGCAAACCCTTGCCGATCGCTTCCGCGGCTTCGCTTGCGCTCAGCGATCCTTTGAATTTGTCGGGAGCCACGACGACGTGCATGGAGCGGCAGGATACCGGGTCACCCGCAACGGGGTTGTGACACGTGCGTTACCAATCGGGCCTGAGCCGCCATTAGAATCGCGCGCGGTCGGTTGGTCGGATCAAGGGAGCTGGTTCATGAGCTTACGCACCGTCCTCGTCAGCGATACCTTCGCGTACGCGTTCCTCGAGCGTCGGCCGTACCCGTCGTGGGAGCCGTACTGGAAGGGGTATCGCGACCGCGCGATCGTGACGCCGGAGTACGGGTTGCTCTACATCGCCGCGATGCTGAAGGACCAGGGCATCCCGTACGACCTCGTCAACATCGTCGCCGACCACTGGACCGACATGCGCTGGTTCGAGGTGTCGGACAACCACCAGCACGATGAGAAGGCGCGCGCTGAGTTCGAAGGGCTGCTCGCCAAGATGAAGTCGGACCTGCTGGCGCGCGTCGCCGGCGCCGACGTCGTGATGGTCCCGATGTCGTACTACTACATGGTGCGTGGCGTGAAGCGCGCGATCACCGCGATGCGCGAGGCTGCTCCCAATGCCCTGTTCGTGGTCGGCGGCAACTACGCCACGATGCACGCGTTCGAGTTGATCCTGGACGGGTTCGCCGACATCGTCGTGCGCGGCGAGGGCGAGGACACGATCGTCCAGATGATGGCCGAGCTAGAAACAGGCGCGTGGCGTTCGAGCGGCAAGTTGCAGACGCTGGGCCTCAGCTACCAGCTCCCCGGTCACGAGCCGGCGCACAACATGGACATGCCGAGGATCAACGACCTCGACCGGCTGCCGCACATGTATTCCGCAGGCGACGACTTCCGGGTCGCCATGCGTCACCTGTTCTTGAAGACGCTGCAGCCCGACGGCGACTACTTCATCGGCTCGTCCTACGTGACGTCACGCGGCTGCCCAGAGAAGTGCACCTTCTGCATGGACCCGACCATCTGGAACCGCAAGGTGCGCTTCCACTCGCCCGATTACGTGAAGAAGGTCGTGCAGCACTGCTGGGACAACTACCACAAGGTTGGCGACCCGAAGTTCTACTTCGGCGACGCGACGTTCACCTTGCGCAAGCCCCGCCTCTACGAGATGTGCGAGAAGATCTCAGACATCGGCTGGACGTACAACGTGCAGACGCGCGCGGACATGATCGACGAAGAGACGCTGATCAAGATGAAGGCGGCCAACTTCGGCAACCTCGCGTTCGGGAGCGAGTCGTTCAACGACGAGATCCTGGAGAACGTGGTGCTGAAGCGACAGACGTCGAAGGCTGTCTTGGACGGTGCGCTGCTCGCGCGGCGGTTGGAGATGGACCCGATCCTGACGTTCATCGCCGGCCTGCCCGGCGAGACGAAAGAGTCGCACTTGCGAACGGTTCAGATCCTTCGCGAGAACGGCTTCACCGAAGCGACCTTCTTCCCGCTGGTCGTGTTCCGCGGCACACCGCTGTACGACCAGTTCGTCGCCGGCAAGTCCCCTGAGGAGATCGAGAAAGCGCGCTTCGACGAGGACTCGGAGGAGTTCTGCTGCTTGAGCGAGGACTTCCCGACGAAGGAAGCTTTGATCGCGTGGGCGAGCTACCTGAACTCGGAGATCAGAAAGGGCGCGCTCGAGACGGCCGACGACATGTCCGGTTCCGACGTGGGGCACCTCCTGGCTGGGTAAACGCAGGGTCAAGCGCAAGCGGCGCGCGGCCGATATCGTCGGGGCATGGCGGAGCAGGTCGTCCAGATCAAAGGCGTGAGCAGGGCCTTCGCCAACGTCGTCGCCCTCGACAACTTCGATCTCGAGGTTCCGCGCGGGACCGTCACGGCGCTGCTCGGACCCAACGGCGCCGGCAAGACGACGACGGTGCGCGTGATCACCGGAGGGCTGAAGGTGGCCGGCGGATCCGTGCGCGTCTTCGGGATCGATCCCTACACGAACGGCGAGTCCGTCCGGTTGCGATGCGGCGTCGTGTCTGCGAAGCCCGCGTTGTACGACCGATTGAACGGCTGGGACAACCTTCGGTACGCGGCGGAGCTGTTCGGCCTCGGCCAGAACGCACCGATCGGTGAGGCGGCCGCGCGCTTCGGGATCCGCGACGCGTTGGACTTCCGGGTCGGCAC
>DATGHY010000212.1:0-11844 GCA_035307625.1 Actinomycetota bacterium | reverse complement strand
ACCTTCGTGTCCATCACCGAAACCTTGACCCGGATCGGATGCTCGGGCACCGACGCCCCGTGGCGGACGCTGTTGGAGACAAGCTCGCTGGTCAGAAGGCGAAGGTCGTCCAGACGCTGCTCGTCCAAGACGTCGCTGAAGAGGTCGAGGGAGGCTGTGAGCGCCGCCCTCGCCTTCGCCGCCGCGCGCGCGTGTGGCTTGAACGTATGGAGGAAGCTCCGCTCCATCGCCTGAGAATCGACGAGGGCGCAACCGGGCGCATCGCGCATCTGACCCATTCCCCGGCGTGCGTAAGGCCCTGGTAAAGGTGCCCGGTCACGCGCCGATGGTAGCCGTCACGAGCTCGTCGACGAAGGATGCGACGTCGCGCGCAGGGCTGCTCGAACCGGCGACCGTCTTCACGACCGCCGTCCCCACGATCACGCCGTCGGCGTACGACGCGACCGCGCGCGCGTGCTCCGGCGTCGACACCCCGATCCCGACCGCGACCGGCAGATCGGTCTGCTCGCGGATCGATGTGACGAGGGTGCGCGCGCGCTCGTCCATCGACTCCCGGATGCCGGTGACACCCAGTAGCGACGCGGCATAGACGAAGCCGCGCGCCGCTTCCGCGATGGCCTTGAGGCGGTCGGGCGTCGAGGTCTGCGCGGCGATGAAAACCGGCGCGATGCCGGCGCGCGCACACGCGTCGCGCCACGGCCCCGAGTCTTCGACCGAAAGATCGGGGATGATCGCGCCCGTCGCACCCGCGGCGGCCAGCGCGCGCGCGAACTCATCGAGCCCGTAGCGGAAGATCAAGTTGTAATACGTCATCGCGACGAGCGGCCGTCCCGTTGCCTCCGCTGCGCGGGCGATCAGCTCGATCGCTTCCGCCGTCCGCTGTCCCTTCGCAAGCACTGCGTTGGTTGCTTCCTGGATCACCGGGCCGTCCATGATCGGGTCGCTGAACGGGATCCCGATCTCGAGCACCCCTGCCCCGGCCTCCGCGGCAGCTCTGGCGATGTCGACGAACGTGTCACCGTCGGGGTAACCGCACACGAGGAACGGCATCACCAAGGCTGCTCGGCGTTGCGCGAACGCGTCGTCCAAGCGCTGCGCAGGCGTCACGTCAGTGTGCGCCATCGCGCGCCTTCATGATCGCGCGCACCGTCTCGACGTCCTTGTCGCCGCGACCGCTCAGGTTGACGACCGCGACTGCGTCGGTTCCGAGCGCGCGCGCTTCGCGCGCGATCCATGCGATCGCGTGGGACGACTCGAGCGCGGGCAGGATGCCCTCCGTGCGCGCGAGCAACCCGAAAGCGTCGAGCGCCTCGTCGTCCGTCGCCGTTTCGTAGGTGGCCAACCCTTGCTCGCGCAGATATGCGTGCTCGGGACCGACACCCGGATAGTCGAGACCGGCCGACACCGAATGCGTGGGCTTCACCTGCCCGTCTTGGTCTTGGATGAGCATCGACAGAGCGCCGTGCAGCACGCCCGGCTCGCCCGCGCCGATCGTCGCCGAGTGCTCGCCGCTCGCGATCCCCCGGCCGGCCGCTTCCACACCGACCAGCTTCACGCCGGGCTCGCCGACGAACGCATGGAAGATGCCCATCGCGTTCGAACCGCCGCCGACGCATGCGGCGACGACGTCGGGCAGCCGGCCCTCCGCCTCGAGGATCTGCGCGCGCGCCTCTTCTCCGATGATCTTCTGGAACTCGCGGACGAGCAGCGGGAAGGGATGCGGTCCAACGACCGAGCCGATCACGTAGTGCGTCGTCTCGACGTTCGTCACCCAGTCGCGGAGTGCTTCGTTGATCGCGTCTTTCAGCGTGCGAGAGCCCGCCTTGACCGGCACGACGGTCGCGCCCAGCAGCTCCATCCGGAAGACGTTGAGCGCCTGGCGGTGCGTATCTTCCTCGCCCATATAGACGATGCATTCCTGGCCGAACAGAGCAGCGGCCGTCGCCGTCGCGACACCGTGCTGGCCGGCGCCCGTCTCGGCGATGATCCGCTTCTTACCCATGCGGCGTGCCAGAAGGCACTGGCCCAGGACGTTGTTGATCTTATGCGCGCCGGTGTGCGCGAGGTCCTCTCGCTTGAGGTAGATGCGCGCGCCGCCGCTCGCCTCGGTGAGGCGCCGCGCGCGCCACAGCGGAGTCGGCCGACCCGCGTACTGACGCCGAAGCATGTCGAGCTCGCTGTTGAAGTCGTCGTCTGCGCGCGCGTCGGTGAAGGCCTGCTCGAGCTCATCGAGCGCGTGCATCAAGGCTTCAGGAACATACTTGCCGCCGAAGCGGCCGAAATGGCCTCCGGCGTCGGGATCGGTGTTCACCTGGGGCATCGCGCGCGGAGTCTACCAGCGGCCCCGACCGATCTCGGCCGAAAAAGTGAGGGCCGCTGCGCGCGGCCCTCACGATGACCCCATCGATCAGAACTCGTAGCCCACGATGGTGACCCGAACGTCGGCGCTTGCTGGAGAGGTCAGGAAAGAGCCTGCGTCGATGCAGAATGCGTTCGACCCATCGCCCGCCGCGACGACCGGTTGCGGGAACGAGAGGTGCACCGTTGAATGTCCGGGAACGTACGCGACCGCGATGTTCTGCTGACCGGTGCCGCTGCCGGTGCAGTTCGCACCCGGAGCCCCATGCGCCTGGACGATCACGTTCATGTCGACCGCGTTCAGGTTCGCGAAGGTGATACTCGTGATCTCGACCTCTTCGTTCGGATCGAAGGGTTGCGTCCTCAGCGTGTCGGCGGTGGTCCCTGTGATCGCGAGGATGTTCTGGAGCGGGAACAAGGGCGGGACGTCGGTTCCTGCGTTGACGAAACCGCCGTTCACGACCGTGTTGAGCGAGTGGTTCGATACCGTGGCACACGTCGGCGTGCTGATGTTGTTCCACGAGCACACGCCGGTCAGCAAGGCTCCGACACCGGAAACCTTCGCCTTGTACGTCGACTTCGACGGGTCGACGATGTTGACGGAGCTCCCGGTTGCGGCTTGAACGCTGATCGGCAAAAGGATCGCCGCCAGTGCGATCAACGCAACGACGATGACGATCTGCCGTGAGGAGAACTCCAGCTTGATCGTGCGTTCCTTCATCGGCTTTCCCCCATGAGAGATGTCCGTCCTGGGCGCGCGACCGCTGCCGACCACCTCCCCGTCGCCGCCTACGTTCGGGGAGAGTAAAGCGGCTCGCACGTAATTGAAAGAGAGACCTAACGTTGCCTTTACCCATGCGACACCCAGCAACGGTCGAGCAGGCTCCCCCGCCCTTGCCCGACGAAACCAAAGACAAATCGGGCCCGCAGCTGCGCGGTCTGCTCCGACCCGCTGAGGCCCGGCGGCTGGCCTTGATCGAGGAACGTGATCGCGATCGACCAGCCGTCCGGGGGCATCGGGGCCACCACGGCGGTCCCGACGAGGGCGCGTGCCACGATCGGCGGGGTGCCGATCCCCCAAGCGTCCAGCACGTATTCAGGGCCGTGTCCACCACACGGCGTAACCAAGCACGAGCTACCGGAGCAGGTTCGAGTGATCGAGTCGAGTGCTTCGACGACACGCGAGTCGCCGTCCGAGCTGATACCCAGCGGAACGGACAGCGAGGCCGCGTTTCCTCTGAACGCTCCGGTCAGGGATCTCCCGGCCGTCACCGGGCCGGGACCCACCGTCAGAGTGTGCGGACCCGAGATCACGACGATGGCATACGTGTATCGCCAGGCGGCTGCGCCCGCCCCCCCTTTCACGCGTTGGGTCAGAAGCGATACCGAGACGCCGTCAACCGCAAGACTCGGGAGCGGCCCGGTGGTGGCCGTCAAGTGAAGGTTCGTCGTCGGGACGTGCACAAGACCTTGGTCGAGCGTCAGCCGTCCAAGCCCGTGCGCCTTCACGAACGCGGCGAAGTGAGTGAGCGTCACCGCTGAAGATCCTCCGCTCACCTGGAGCACACTCAGATCGGTCAGGGCGTAGGCGCGGCGGTAATCGTGATGCTTCAGAGCTTGGTTGAACGCCGCGAGCGGGCTGCTCGGAGGTGTTTGCTTCTGTGGTTTCTGCGTGCGCACGGCCGCGACCACAACGTTCGCCAACACCAGCACCGCTGCCAGCGCAAGCAGCGCGCGCTTCACGACCGGTCGCCGTCCCAGGTTCGCTCGGTGACGCCCTCCGCTTTGAGCTCCGCGTAGCGGGGTCGCTGCGTCGGCGTCTTCGGGATCTCGCGCCGTATCTCGACGTAGCGCGGCACCGCGTACCTCGCCATGCGCGCGCGGCAGAACTCGACGAGCGCGCGCGGATCGATCGTCGCGCCGTCGCGTGCAACGACGACGACCTTGATGTCGTCCTCGCCGAGCTCACTCGGTACCCCGTGCGCGGCCGATTCGAGCACGCCGGGGAACTGGTCGACGACGTTCTCGACCTCCCACGCACTGACGTTCTCACCGCGACGACGCATCGATTCCTTCTTCCTCCCTGCGTAGTAGAAGAAACCTTCTTCGTCGCGCGACGCGAGGTCTCCCGTGTGGAACCAGCCGTCGCGGAAGGCGTGCTCGGTCTCATCGGGATGGTTCAGGTAGTAGTGCGTCCGGCCTTGCGCCGCGCGCAAAGCGAGCTCGCCGACGCGCCCCGGGGAAAGCTCTTCGCCGTCGTCGCCCAGGATCGTCGCCTCGCAGCCGGCCGCCGGCTTCCCCATCGAGCCGACCTTCCCATCGAGGTTGATCAGGTATCCGGGCGAGTCGACCATTGAGAACTGCTCGACGATACGCACGTCGAAGCGATCCTGGAACGGCTCCCAGCAATGTGGAGGGCACCCCGCGGACAGCACCGTGCGCACGGGGTTGTCGCGGTCCGAGGGCTGCTCGGACTGTTTCAACAAGATGGGGATGACGGCGCCGACGTGGTTGAACTCAACGGCGTCGAACGCGCGAACCTCGCCCCAGAAACGGCTCGCGCTGAAGCGATCGCCGATCGCGATCTGAGCATCGAGGAACATCGCCCCCAGCACCGAGATCGCCAGAGGATTGCCGTGGAACAGCGGCAGGCACGTATAGATCGTTTCGCCGGCCTTCACGCTCATCGCGTCCCACATCGCGAGCAGCGGCGTGATGTCGGTGCGTATCGGAACGACACCCTTCGGGGGTCCGGTGGTGCCGCTCGTGTAGAGGACGCCGAAGGACGTGCCGCCCTCCGCGTCGACGGGCGTCGCAGGAGTCGCAAGGAGGTCTTCGAATCTGGTTGCGCCGCTGTTCGCCGGTTCGCCGCGGACGATCTCGAGCAGCCTTGTCCCGGTCTCCACGTACTGCGCGCGCAGCGACTCGTCGATCACGATCGCGCGCGCACCGCAGTCCTTGAGGAGATACGCGAGCGTGTCTCCCCGCTGCGCTGTGTTGACCGGAACGGGCGCAGCGCCCGCGCAGATCGCGCCGAAGTGCGCCAGCAAGAACTCCGGCCGGTTCGGCATCATCACTGCGACGCAGTCGCCTTCTTCGACGCCGAGCGCGCGCAGGCCGCTCGCGATGCGAAGCACGCCGTCGTAGAACGAACCCCACGACATGCGTTCGTCGCGCCATTTCACGAAGACTCGATCCGGGTGCTCGGTCGCGCGGTACTCGAGCAGAGCAGCTATGACCGGTTTCTCAGCCACCGAGGAGCTCGCGAACCTTCGCTTCCGGGTCGGGCGCGCGCATCAGCGCTTCGCCGATCAGCACCGCGTCGACGCCGACCGAGAGCATCGCATCGACGTCGGCGCGCGACGTCACACCGCTCTCCCCTACGAGCGTCACACCGTCGGGAACCGACGCGCGCACCTTCTCGACGATGGCGGGATCAACCTCCAACGTTGCCAGGTTCCGCGTATTGATCCCAACGATGCGCGCGCCTGCATCGACCGCGCGCGCCACCTCATCGGCGTCGTGCGTCTCGACGAGCGCTCCCATGCCGAGCGTTTCGGCCAGGTCGTACAGCGAGACGAGATCCCGTTGATCCAGCGCAGCGACGATGAGCAGGATCGCGTCGGCGCCGGCCGCGCGCGCCTCCCAGACGTGGAACGGATGCGCGATGAAGTCCTTACGCAAGACGGGGATCGAGACGCCTTCATGCACCGCCCGCAGGTCCACGAGGGAGCCGATGAAGTGATCGGGCTCGGTCAGCACGCTGATCGCCGACGCACCGCCTCGCTCGTAGGCGCGCGCCTGCGCGACGACATCGACGTCGATGTTGATCGGCCCGGCGGACGGCGACGCTCGCTTGATCTCGGCTATCAGCGAGAGGCCGGGCTTCGACAAAGCTCCGGCGAAATCGCGTGCCGGCGACGTGGCCGCGGCGGCTTCGCGCTCGCGCTCGAGGCCGCCATCGGCTGCTCGCGATTCTGCATCCGAAAGGCGAGAAGCGGTCACTTGTTCCAGGAAAGAAGCCACGGTGACGCGGATTATAGGCTGAGCGTGCGGAGCGTCTCCCATGCAACCGCACCGATGCGCGCCACCTCCGCCGGCTGGATGATCCGCATGGTGTCGCGCGGCGTGTGCAGCGTGGGGTTATCGCCTGCCCACAGCCATGCCGCCGGTATCCCGGCCGCCTGGAACGTGATGTGGTCGCTGAATCCTTGCGAGATCGTGGCATGCGTTTCGGCGAGGATGTGAAGCCGGCGGGCAACCGTGTACATCGACGCGACGATCGAACCGGTCGTGCCGATGATCTGGACGTCGGGCCCGGCGCCGACCATATCGATGTTGATCATGCCTCTCAATGAGCGGCGCTCGGCCGGCGCGAGCGAGTTCAAGTACGCCTTCGAGCCGAGCGCGTACTCGCTCTGCGTCGGGCTCTGGCGGCGGCGCTCCTCGGCACCGAACGCGACGAAGACGACCGGCATCTTGGTCGGGGTGAGGCGCGCGAGCCGCGCCAATTCCAAGATCACCGCGGGACCGCTGGCGTCATCGTTCGCGCCGGGCGTGTTGGGGACGGTATCGAGGTGCCCGCCGACCACGAGGTGCGGCTTGCGCGCATCGAAGCCCGGCGGCGTCGCGACGACGTCGATGCTGGTGCCTGCTTTCTCGGGGATCTTGTTCACGTTGCCGGCCGGCACGGGGAAGGAGAGATACGCCACCGTGTACCCGAGCATCTTGAAGTGATCGCGCATGATCCCCGCCGCGACGCGGTACGCGGCGCTTGCAGCTTCGCGGTAGGGCGCGCGAGTGACGAGCTCCCGGATCGTCGTTACTGCGTTGATCGCGGAGAACGCCGGAGCGATCGGCGACGGTGACGGCGAGATCGTGGGAGTCGGCGTCGGGGTCGGCGTCGGGCTGCTCGTTGGCGCGGCCGCAGGATGCGTCGTGCAGGCGAACAGAACGAGCAGCGAGAGAACTCCGGCCCTACGCATGCTTCGCAGGCGCCGGCGCGCGCGCAGGAAGCACGATGCGGAAAGTCGACCCCTGCCCGATGACCGACTCAACGGTGACGCGCCCGCCCAAGGCCGTCACGAGCTCGCGCACGATCGCCAGCCCGAGACCGGTCCCGACGCGTCGCGTCCCTTTCGACGCGCGCCATAGGTACGACCGCTCGAACACGTGCGGCAGGTCGGCTGCGTCGATACCCGGCCCGGTGTCGGCCACCTCGATCACCACCGCCGAGCCTTCGGCGCGCGCCGAGACGCGGATCTTTCCGCCTGTGTTCGTCACACGTAACGCGTTCTGCACGAGGTTGGAGACGACCTGGCGGACACGGTGCGCATCACTCTCGACTTCGATCGCGGCGGCCATATCGGCCGTCAAGGACACGCCTGCCTCCCCCGCCTCTTTCTGATGTGCCGCAACCGCATCTCGCAGCGTCTCACTCAGGTCGACCGGACCCACGTCGAGGTGGAACTCCGCAGACCCCACCCGCGCCAGATCCATCACGTCCTGCACCATGTGCTCGAGCCGGTCGGCCTCAGATCGGATCACACCAACTGCTTCGGCGTGACCCGCTTCGCCCTTCACCGCCCCGTCTTCGATCGCTTCCGCGTAGCCCCGGATCGCCGTGATCGGGGTGCGAAGCTCATGCGACACGCTCGCGAGGAACTCGCGCTCACGCCGCTGCGATTCGGCGAGCGCGCCGGCCATCTCGTTGAACGCCATGCCCAGCGATGCGAGCTCCTCGTCATCCGCGATCGGAACGCGCTGCGATAGGTCGCCTTGCGACACGCGCGCCGCCGCCTCCGACACGTCGTGCAGCGGACGGGTCAGGCGCTTCGCCAGAACGGCCGCGACGATGATTCCGACCACCAGCGCGATCAAGGCCGACAACGCGATGCGGAAGACCAGCGGCCCGAGCAGCCCGCGCGCGATGGCAACCGGTCGCGTCAGCACCACGCCGACCACGTTCGGCCGTTTCGGGAGCGCCAGCGGCACACCGACGTAAACCACACTGCCGGAGCTCGTGCGCGCCGTGCCGCTGATCTCTTGTCCGCCTATCAGCGGCTGCAGGTTGATGCTCTGCGCGATCGACGACGCAGCTCCAAGGGTAAAGCCGCCGCGCGTCACGAGCGCCGCCTGATCGCCGTTGATCGCGAGCACTCGCCGGATGATCGGAAGGCTGACGGTGTCCCCGATCGTGGTCGGATCGTCGGCGGCGATCGCGCGCGCGATCTTCGCAAGGTCGTTGCGCGCGTTGCTCTCCGAATACCGGCGCAGCAATCCGATCGCCACGAGGCCGGTCAAGAAGACCGACACGACCGCGGTGACGCCGATCGCGACACCGAGCCGCCCGCGGAGGCTACGCATCGGCCTTATATCCGACGCCGCGCAACGTCTTGATGATCGCGCCCCCCTCGCCGAGCTTCTGCCGCACCGACTTCACATGCGAGTCGACCGTGCGCGTGTCGACGGGCCGCTCGTATCCCCATACCCGTTCGAGCAGCCTGTCCCGGCTGAATACGATCCCCCGGTTCCGCACGAGGAAGGCCAGGAGGTCGAACTCGCGCGCGGTGAGCTCCACGGGCTGCTCGCCCACTAATACTTCACGGCGCGCGCCGTCGATGCGGACCGGTCCGAGCGCGAGCCGTTCGTCTTCTTCAGCGGGCGCATCGTCGGGCTCCGCGCGGCGGAGGACGGCCTTGACGCGCGCGACCAGCTCGCGGGGGCTGAACGGTTTCGTCACGTAGTCATCGGCGCCGAGCTCGAGTCCGAGCACCCGGTCGACCTCGCCGTCGCGCGCCGTGAGCATGATGATCGGGACCTTGGACGTCGCGCGCAGCCGGCGGCACACCTCGAGGCCGTCCATCCCGGGCAACATCACGTCCAGGATCACGAGCGAGGGCTTCAATCGGTCGGCGGCGGCGAGCGCGCTGACACCGTCGGCGACGTGCTCGACGGTGTAGCCGTCGTTCTTGAGGTAGAGCTCGACGAGGGACGCGATGTTCTGTTCGTCCTCGACGAGCAGGATCGTTGCATCGCTCATGGCTGGCACGGAGATAGTAGCGGGGCTCCCTTCGGGAGCCCCGTACCTCGCGTTCCGTGGGTTCAGAGCGCTCCCGCAGCCGAGTCGGCCGGGGCGAGCGTTTGCGGGCTCGCGCCTGGGCTGCGGTCACGGATCAACGCGACGACGAAGCCGTTCCCGCGGTCGATCTGGATCACCTGGACCAGGTCGCCGACCGTGATGTCGCCGAACGTCGCCTTCTGGCGGTCTTTGCGAACGCGCGTCGCGTCGGTCGCGGTGAAAGAAACGCTTTGGCCGTCGGCGCGCTTGATCGTCAGTGTGTGAGCATTCGCGTCGACCACCGTAACCGTGCCCCCGTCGATCTTGGCCGTGACGAGACCCCTCCGCGTGTTCAGCGTCGCGTCGGCGTGCACGATGTGGCCGAACCGGCCGGGCCTCGGGTTGCCCAGGGCCTGCGTGCTTCCGGATGCGCCTGGGGTCGGGCTGGTCGAACCGGACTGGCCGAACGCAGCGGCGCCCATCGCGACAACGCCGACGAACCCCAAGGCGATGGCGGTCTTCCAGTACCACTTCATGTGAGCCTCCTCGTTGTGCCTGCTCAGATGGTCGAGCAGCCGGATGAGAAGGCCGTGGGGCGTCTGTGAAAACGAAGTGAAATCGAAAACTTCGTGGTCAGCGACTGCAAGTACCGAGTGCCTCGACGGCTCCTTGCGGCAGCGCGCCGGACTTCGAGAACTTGTCGGCGAATGCGCTGAACTCTTTGTACGTGTACTTCTTCTCGATCGCGTTCAGCACGCAGCCACAGAACTGCGCCGACCCGCTCTGCTCGCATTGGGTTAGGAAGCCGGCCTCGGCGGCCGGCGGGTAGCGATCGAAGTGATCGCGCGCGAGATGCACGCCCAGCGCCGCCACCCCGCCGGCGACCGCGAGCGACAGGACGATGATCACGATCAGCGTCGTGCGCGACTGACCCTCACTCATCGCTCGGCCCCGTCTCCGGCATGCGAACGCGGCGAACTTTCGTCGAGATCGGGAAGGCCGCTCCCGCGGCTGCGACAGCGACGACCGCGCCGATCGGGGTGACGATCCGCCCGGGTGCGCTCTCCACCCGC
Source organism: Actinomycetota bacterium (assembly GCA_035307625.1). Classification (GTDB taxonomy): domain Bacteria; phylum Actinomycetota; class AC-67; order AC-67; family AC-67; genus AC-67. The sequence goes on along the minus strand of DATGHY010000212.1, from coordinate 1,353 downwards.
GCCCCCGCTTCCACCGGCTTCTTGACGGTGAACATCAGGGGGATCAAAGCGAGGGCTCCGACGATGACCAAACCGATCAAGACCGCGCGCGCGCGCGGCCCGACCAAGAAGGCCAGCAGCCCGCACACAAGACACAGCACCCCGATCGGCAACAAGGACGATCCGAAATCGCTCGGCGAATAGGAGTGAACCGCGCCCGGCACTCGAACCACACCGATCGCCGATGTGATCGCACGGTCGGGTTGGATGGTTCGGTACCAGGTCGTCGCCGCACCGATCACCGCGACACCGGATCCGACCACCGCGACGGAGAGCAACGTCGCGAGACGAGGAGCCGGTTTCACAACGACGTCACGACAGCGACTCGGCCGCCTTCACCGCGACGAAGAACGCGCGCGCCTTGTCGCGCGTCTCTTGCTCTTCGCGCTCCGGCACGCTGTCGGCGACGATCCCGGCGCCGGCTTGCAGGTATGCCTTCCCGTCGCGCAGGTAGCCGGTTCGCAACGCTATGCACGTGTCGAGGTTGCCGCTGAAGTCGAAATACCCGACCGCGCCTGCGTACGGCCCGCGCCGCGTCGGCTCAAGTGAGTCGATGATCTCCATCGCGCGGATCTTCGGCGCCCCGCTGACCGTCCCCGCCGGGAACGACGCCTTCAGCGCGTCGAACGCGCTCATCCCGCCGGCCAGCTCGCCGTGCACGCTCGACACGATGTGCATCACGTGCGAGTAGCGCTCGATCTGCATCAATTCTTCGACGCGCACCGTTCCCGGCTCGCACACACGCCCGAGGTCGTTGCGCGCGAGATCGACGAGCATCACGTGCTCCGCGCGCTCCTTCTCGTCGGCCAAGAGGTCGCTCGCAAGCTTCTCGTCTTCCTCGTCGCTGGTGCCACGCGGCCGCGTGCCGGCGATCGGCCGGATCGTCGCTTCGCGCCCGAACACGCGCAGGTGCGGCTCCGGCGACGAGCCGACGATCGCGACATCGGGGAACTGCAGATAGAACATGTAGGGGCTCGGGTTCACCAGTCGCAGCACGCGGTAGACGTCGAACGGTCTCGCGGTTGTGTCGGTCTCGAATCGCTGCGACGGCACGACTTGGAAGATGTCGCCCGCGGCGATGTGCTCCTTCGCCTTCTCAACTTTCGCCATGTACTCGGCCGGCGTCTGATTCGAGCGGATGTCGCCCACCGGCCCGTCGAGGTGCGGCGCTTCGCCCAGGCCACCCGGCCCCGTCGCGGCGCCGATGCGCGCGACCAATGCCTCCGCGCGCGCGACCGCATCGTCGTACTGCGCGGCTGGATCGTCACCGATCACGACGTTAGAGATGACGGACAACCGTTGCCGAAGGTGATC
>DATGHY010000211.1:0-3640 GCA_035307625.1 Actinomycetota bacterium | reverse complement strand
ACTCCGCGCGCAGCATCGCGCGCACGAACCGGCCGCTCGATTCTGTCGTCTTCTCGGTGACGTAGTCGTCGCGCGTCATCGTCAGCTTGTACTTGCGGCGCTCCACGCGCACGGGATGAAGGCCGGCGTCGCGCAAGGCCTGCTCGAGACGATCCTTATCTCCCGCGACCAGGGACCACGGTTCAACGTCGCGGAGCTCGTCGCGCATCATCTCTTCGCCGACCGCGCGCTCCGCGAGCTCGCGCCACGTCTTCGTCAGCTCGTCCTCGCCTGCCTCCCAGGTCGCGACGGCGAGCACCCCGCCGGGACGCAGCACACGGACGATGTCGAACAGCGCGGTGTCGAGCTTCGTGAAGAGCGGAAGGACGAACTGCGCGGTCGCGGCGTGGAACGTGTCGTTGTTGAAAGGAAGGTTGTGGGTTTCGGCAGCCGCAACCTTCAAGCCCTTCGCTTGGCGCAGCATCGGGATGGACGGATCCACCCCGAAGGACTCGAAGGTGGATGCAGCTCTAAGCACGCTTCCCGTGCCTGTTCCAACGTCGAGCAGCCTGCCGCCGTCGGGGATCTCGGCGAAAGCAACGAGATCGGCTGCAACCGGCGCGAAGTTCGGCGCGACCGCGCGCGCATAGTCGTCGGCGACGTCGTCGTACGCGCGCCAATCGCTGTAGTGCACCGGCGGTGCAGGCGAGAGCGGTTCCGGCTGCACCGCCGCGATCTCGTTCTCTTTCTTCTTGAAGAATCTCATGGCTGCGAGAGCCTACCGGCCACATCTGTGGCCTGCCTGGGTTCGCTAGGAGGTAGGTCGCGGCCCTTGGCCGCCCGGGTCGTACGCGGTCAGCTCCAAGCCATCGCCGGCGACGACGACGTCTCCCGCGATCCAAAGCGCGCGCGAGAAATGCGGCCGGGTTGCGATGTGCCTCCACGCGCGCGCAACGAACCGCCCGACCGGTGTCGCGACCTCCTCTTCACTGCCGAACTCGTAGCTATGTTGCTCGGTCGACGGCCTCAACGTCTCGCGATCCAACGAGATCGCCTCGATCTCACTCGACGCGCCTTGTCGTCTCGCGGTTGCTAAGAGGAAGCACGGGGAGGGAAAGTCGACGGTTTGCACCTCTGGATCGAAGGCCACTTCAAGCTGCTCGTCATCGAGGACGCTTCCGCGCGCAGTCAGCAACAGGTGATGCTCGGGCGTTTGGATGCGCACGCGCACCGGCCGCCATGCGGCATCGACCGACAGGTCGACATTGGTCGTGCCGCGCGCATCCTGCACCGTCGAGAAATACCGCCAACCCATCGGCCCCGGCGCGCAGCGGAACTGCTCGGTCGCAGCTCCGTCGGAGAGCCGGTACAGGCCGCTCGGCATCCAACAACCCCCGTACACACGGACGAGGGGCCGGAACGGCCCCTCGTCGCACGTTCAGATCCGAAGGCTACATATACCCCAGACCTTGCTGGGTCTTGGTGAAGAGGGTGATCTCCTGCGTGAGCGTCTGCTCGTCGCCCCCCGCGGTCAGCGTTGCCGTGAAATCTTGCGCGATGCTCGCGCCTTCGATCAGCAGCGCGCGCGTCGATTCCTCGGTCTGCAGCTTGATGAGCTCCTCCACCGGACCTTCGACGACCATGAAGCCGGCGAGGTGATCCACGTTGCCGGTCAGTGCGAGGTACTCCTTGTGCCCGTGGATACGGCCCTTCTTGGCGAGCTCGTCGAAGTGCGCCAGCGCCTTGCCGAAGACCTCGAGACCTTTCGCTTCGCGTCCGGGGACGTTGCTGCCCCACGTGACGATGAGTGCTCCGTTCATGTGCCCTCCTTCAGGCTGATCGGCCGCGGCGTCGCCTCTCGAGCGCCACCACCTCCCCAGGAACCCCGGCGCGCCGGGTCTGACGCTAGGGAGCGTCCGTCCACCGGACAAGGCGCGTTCGGCCTATTTGGATGCGGGAACGGACGGCGTGTCACAATCGGCCCTTCATGCGGATCCTGATGTTCTCGGCACACGACACCGCACCCGGTGAACGGGTGCACGTTCTAGCGTCCGGTTTGGCGCGCGCAGGCCACGATGTCGATCTGATCGCGCCCGAGCAGCCCTCACCCGACGCCTCCACGCTGCCGGGCATGCGCATCGCGCGCGTGCCCGAATACCCCCCGCTGGTTCCCCAAAGCGACCGCCTCGCCTGGGCGATCCAGCTGAGCGCGGGGATGCTCGAGCGCGCAACCCGGCTGGCGACGGCGACGACCTTCGACGTCATCCACGCACACGGCTGGGAGACGGCGTGGGCTGCAGCCGCCGCGAAGTCCGTGTTCGAGATCGCGATGGCCTCGACCCTGGCGTCCTGCGAAGAAGGGCGTGCGGGTGGGGACCTCGACGAAACCGGGCGGCTCGTCGCTCAAGCGGAGTGGTGGCTGACCTACGAGTCGCGCAAAACGATCGTGCCGGACGACATCGTGCGCGCGCAGATCGAAACCGTGTTCGAGCTGCCTTCCGACAAGCAAGTCGTCATCGCCGACGGTTCGGTGGATCGGACGCTGGAGACGTACGCGGCGGCGATCGCCGAAGACACCGAGATGCGCAGACGCGGCGAGGAGCGGCCGCCGCTCCGGGTGATCCTGGGCCGCTCGTCGATCGCGCGCGGCTAACGGTCGGCCCGGATCTACCACGGTATCCCGGGGCAGATCCGGACCAGGCGCAGAGGTGGACGGTGTCGTTCCCAGTCACAACGGTAAAGTGACGTATATGGATCGCGAACCGGCACAGTTCGGGCCGAACAGCTGGCTCATCGATGAGATGTACCAGCAGTTCCTGGACAGCCCGGACTCCGTGTCCGAAGCCTGGCGAGACTTCTTCGCGGATTACAGCCCCGGGAGCCCGGCACCGGTCAGCGAACCGCCGAAGCAACAAGAAGCCGCCGAGCCGGTCAAGGCTGAGCCGAAGAAGGCCCCCGAGGCGATCTCGAAAACCCCTGCCGCGGGCGCCACACCGTTACGGGGCGCCGACGCGACGCTTGCCAAGTACATGGAGCAGTCGCTCACCGTGCCCACGGCGACCTCCGTACGCACGGTTCCCGCCAAGCTGCTCGAGATAAACCGCAACATCCTGAACCGTCACCTGGCGCGCACCCGAGGCGCGAAGGTCAGCTTCACCCACATGATCGGCTGGGCCGTTGTGCAGGCCTTGAAGGACATGCCCGGGATGCGGGTCGTCTTCCAGCCTGTGGACGGCAAGCCGGCCGCGGTGCGTCACGAGCACGTGAACCTCGGCCTCGCGGTCGACGTGAAACGAGACGACGGCACGCGGACGCTGCTCGTCCCGAACATCAAGGAAGCCGACACCTTGGACTTCGCGCGCTTCTTCAGCGCGTACGAGGACCTGATCAAACGCGTCGGCGCGAACAAGCTGACGCCCGACGACTTCAGTGGGACGGTCGTGTCGCTGACGAATCCCGGCACGCTCGGCACGATGCAGTCGGTTCCGCGATTGATGAACGGCCAAGCCGCCATCATCGGCGTCGGCGCGATCGGGTACCCGGCCGAGTACGAGGGCGCCGACGCGCGCATGTTGGCCGAGCACGGTGTCGGCAAGGTCGTCACGCTGACGAGCACTTACGACCACCGCGTCATCCAGGGTGCCGAGTCCGGCGAGTTCCT
>DATGHY010000210.1:0-19820 GCA_035307625.1 Actinomycetota bacterium | reverse complement strand
GGTCGTCGTAAAGACCGGGCTCAACCCGACATTAGTGACCGCCCATATCGGCACGGCGATGCTCCTCGTCGGGCTGCTCGTCTGGATCACCGTCGGCGCGTACTGTCGTGCGCGCGCGTCGGCCGGCGTGATGAAGGAGCCGGTCGCGCGCTCTGTCGAAAATCTTGCTGCTGCCTCAGCGATCGCGACCTTCGTGCTGATCCTCGTCGGCGCGTACGTCCGCGGCCAAGGCGCGGGCTTGGCGTTCTCCGACTGGCCGCTGATGCGCGGAACGCTGTTCCCGGCGCTCGGCGGCCACGCGACGATGATGTTCGTCCATCGGTTCGCCGCGGTTCTGACCGGTGCGATCATCGCCGCCTTCATCTGGCGCGCGAACCGCGCGCGCCCGCGCGACGCGGCGGTGCGGATCTTCGCGAACATCGCGGGCCTTGTGTACGTCGCACAAGTGATCGTGGGCGGGCTGCAGGTGCTGACGAAGCTGGCGGTGGCGCCGGTCGTCGCGCACGTGGTGCTGTCGAGTCTCCTCTTGGCATCATTGGTCGCGGCGTATGCGGTCGCGCGCGGCTTGCATCGGCCCGTCGCGACGGCAGAGAGCGCGGACGTGGAACCCGCGATCGAGCGCGCAGGCTTCGCCTCTACGTTGCGCGCGTACGTTGCGCTGACCAAGCCTCGCATCATCGTGCTGCTCGTCGTGACGACGGTGCCGACGATGTTGCTCGCTGCGCGCGGCTGGCCGTCGGGCTGGCTGATCTTTGCGACGGTTCTCGGTGGCACGCTCGCCGCCGGCGCCGCGAACACGATCAACATGTACCTCGACCGCGACATCGACGCCGTGATGGCGCGAACATCGAAGCGGCCGCTTCCCGCGCACAAGATCGCGCCGCAGCGCGCGCTCGCGTTCGGCGTCGCGCTCCAGGCCGTCTCGTTCTTCTTCATGGTCGCGACGGTGAACCTCACGGCTGCTCTCCTGACGCAGAGCGCAGTGATCTTCTACGTCTTCGTCTACACGATGGGTCTGAAGCGCACGACCTCGCAGAACATCGTCATCGGCGGCGCGGCGGGCGCCGTACCGGTGCTCGTCGGCTGGGCGGCCGTGACGGGACGCGTCGGTTGGCCGGCCGTGGTGCTGTTCGCGATCATCTTCTTCTGGACCCCGGCTCATTTCTGGGCCCTCGCGATGAAGTATTCCGATGACTATCGAGCGGCCGGAGTCCCCATGCTTCCCGTGGTCGCCGGCGCACGGTCCACCCAACGCCAGATCGTCCTGTACACGCTGATCACGGTAGCCACGACGCTCCTGCTGCTGCCGGTCGCCCGTATGGGCGTTATCTACGTCGTCGCCGCTGCTGCGCTGGGCGTCTGGTTCATCCAGCGCGCGCTCACTCTGTGGCGAACGGGATCGCCTGCGGCCGCCATGAGCGTCTTCAAGGCCTCGCTCGGATACCTCGCGCTGCTCTTCGCCGCGCTCGGCGTCGACGCGGTCATCCACATCGCCGCGTAGCGCGCGCGCACTGCACAAACGCACACTCGCCCATTGGAGTAACACCGCTGGGTGTGATACCTATTCGCCCTGGAAACGGGCACCACCGAACCCATCGAAGTGACGGGAAACACCTGCGCGGCGCAGGCGGCCAGGCTGGGCAAGAATGATCCTTCTGATCGGGACCGCGAGGTCCCATCTTGCTCATGAACGGACCGCGCGACGCCGGGTGCGGAGGGGAGATGGAGAGACGTAGCCTCGGCCGGCTCGCGCGGCCGGCGATCATCCTGGCGCTCATCTTCCTCGGCACTGCCTGCGCGTCCCACGCACCCCAGGATTACCTACACCACCTGGCCGGTTCGGAGGCGCGGAGCGCCAGCAGGCTTTTCACTCCCGTCTTCTGGATCGCGGCCTTCGTCTTCTTCTTCGTCGAAGGCCTCGTCGTCTTCGCAGCGGTCAAGTTCCGCGACCGGCCGGGCCGTGAGGAGCCCAAGCAGATCCACGGGAACTCCGCGCTCGAGCTGACGTGGACGGCGATACCCGCGCTCATCCTCGCCGTGGTGGCCGTCCCCACGGTACTTACGATCTTCAGCGTCGCTGCGAAGCCGGGGCCGAACCAGGTGAAGATCCACGTCGTCGGGCACCAGTGGTGGTGGGAGTACCAGTACGTCGGCACGAACCCGGAAGTCATCACGGCGAATGAGCTCGTCCTTCCGGTGAACAAGCCCGCGTATTTCACCCTCGACTCGGTTGACGTGATCCACAGCTTCTGGGTCCCCAAGCTCTCAGGGAAGCAGGACGTCGTTCCGGGCCGGACGAATACGCTGGAATTCACGCCGTTCGAGACGGGCGAGTACTACGGGCAATGCACCGAGTACTGCTCGCTTTCGCACGCCAACATGCGGCTGCGGGTGATCGTGAAGACACAGGCAGATTTCGACGCGTGGCTCCAACAGCAACAGGCTCCCGCAGCCCAGCCCACGACCACCCAGGCTCAGCAGGGCCAGCAGATCTTCATGAGCAATATCTGCATCACCTGCCACACGATCGCGGGGACGCAGGCGTCCGGCCAGGTCGGACCGAACCTCACGCACTTCGCGAGCCGCGGAACGTTCGCCGGGTCGATGTTCGACAACACCCCCGCGAACGTCGACGCGTGGATCCACCAGACGTCGCTGCTGAAACCCGGCGTGATCATGCCCCGGTTCGGCTGCGGAGAGACGAACTACCAACCTCCGGCCGGCTTCCACTGCATCTCGGATGCCGATATCCAATCGATCGTTGCGTACCTGGAGTCGTTGAAATGAACGCGAGCAGCATGGGAGACCGCTAGATGGCTACTGCGACCGTCACACGCCAGCCGCTCTTCTCGCGCCCCCGCCCCTCGCACAAGGGCGCATGGAGCTGGATCACCACCGTCGATCACAAGCGCATCGGCGTGCTATACGGGTTCACTGCCTTCGGCTTCTTCCTGATCGGCGGCCTTGAGGCGCTCCTAATCCGCGCGCAGCTCGCACGACCGAACGGCCACATCCTCAATGCCAACCAATACGACCAAGTCTTCACGATGCACGGCCTCACGATGATCTTCCTCGTCGTGATGCCTTTGTCGGCGGCGTTCTTCAACTACCTGATCCCGCTGATGATCGGTGCGCGCGATGTGGCGTTCCCGCGGCTCAACGCGTTCAGCTACTGGGTCTTCCTCTTCGGCGGCCTGTTCCTCTATTCGAGCTTCCTTCTCGGCGGTGCTCCGAACGGTGGCTGGTTCGGCTACGCGCCGCTCAGCGTCCAAAAGGTCACCGGCTCGGTGCCGTTCCTTCACAACATGGACTACTACGCGATCGGGCTGATCATCCTGGGCATCGCGTCCACCGTCTCGGCCGTGAACCTCGCCGTGACGATCATCAACATGCGCGCCCCCGGCATGAGCTTCTTCCGGATGCCGGTGTTCATCTGGATGGCGTTCATCGTTCAGCTGCTTCTTGTGTTCGCGCTGCCCGTCGTCACCGTGGCTCTATTCCTGCTGCTTTTCGACCGGATCCTCGGGACCAGCTTCTACATCGCATCCAACGGCGGCGATCCGGTCTTATGGCAACACCTGTTTTGGTTATTCGGCCATCCCGAGGTGTACATCCTGATCTTGCCCGCGATGGGCATCGTGTCCGAGATCCTGCCGACGTTCTCGAGGAAGCCGCTGTTCGGCTACCCCGTCGTCGTGCTCTCGGGTATCGCGATCGGCTTCATGGGGTGGGGCGTGTGGGCGCATCACATGTTCGCGACCGGCCTCGGCCCGGTCGCGAACTCCGCGTTCGCCGTCTCGACGATGTTCATCGCGGTTCCGACGGGGGTGAAGATCTTCAACTGGATCGCAACGATGTGGGGCGGCCGCCTTCGGTTCGACCCACCGTTGTTGTTCTCGATCGGCTTCATCGCGATGTTCGTGATCGGTGGTTTATCCGGCGTCACCCATTCGATCGTTCCGAGTGATTATCAACAGACGGATACGTACTACGTGGTTGCCCACTTCCATTACGTGCTCTTCGGCGGCTCGATCTTCGGCTTGTTCGCCGGCATCTACTACTGGTGGCCGAAGATCTTCGGTCGGATCCTGAACAACCGGATCGGCAAGTGGCACTTCTGGCTGATGCTCATAGGCTTCAACGTGACCTTTGGGCCGTTCCACATCCTCGGGCTCCAAGGCATGCCGCGACGGATCTATACCTATCCGGCCAACATGGGCTGGGACTTCTGGAACATGGTCTCGACGATCGGCTCGTTCATGATCGCCGGGTCCGTTCTGCTGTTCATGTACAACGCGTGGCACTCGCGCAAGCATGGCGAGATCGCGGGCAACGACCCGTGGGATGCTCGAACGATCGAGTGGATGACGACCTCACCACCGCCGGAGCACAACTTCGACGAGATCCCGGTGGTGCACGCACTGGACGACTTCTGGCACAAGAAGTACGTGGAGGACAAGTCCGGGAAGCTCGTTCCCGTGCCTTCGGGGGGCGCGACCGAAGAGGCTGAACATCATCCCGAGCAGCATGAGGAAGCGCACGGAGGAGGTCACGGCATCCACTTGCCGTCCCCCTCGTACATGCCGGTCCTGGCCGGCCTCGGTCTGCCGATCATCGGCTACGGATTGATCTACGGGTACTACATCTGCATCGTCGGCGGGCTGATCCTGCTCGGCGGCCTATACGGCTGGGCATTCGAGCCCGGCACCGAGTAAAGGAAGCGCAGTGGCACAGCAGGCAACGGCGGTGGAGGTTCACCAGACGAGCACGGGGATCGAGAACACCAAGCTCGCGATGTGGGTGTTCCTGGGCTCAGAGTGTCTGCTGTTCGGCGCCCTGATCTCGGTGTTCTTGCTGTATCGCAACCATTCGTTGGGCGGCGCCCGCCTGCACGACGTCTACGACATCCCGTTCACGTCGGTCAGCTCGTTCGTGCTGCTGATGAGCTCGCTGACGATGGTCTTGGCCTTGGCGGCAATCCAGCGCGGAGACCAGCACCGGTTGCGCGTGTGGCTCCTTGCCACGGCCCTGCTGGGCATGACATTCATCTCGGGCCAGGTATACGAGTTCACGATCTTCGTGCATAAAGGCTTCACGGTTCACTCGAGCGTCGCCGGTGCGTCGTTCTTCATCCTGACCAGCTTCCACGGCGCGCACGTCACGGTCGGCATCTTGATGCTGCTCTCATTGTTCGGGATGTCGACGCGGGGGATGCTCCCGCAAGAGAAGGCAACGGCGGTCGAGTACGTCGGCTTGTACTGGCACTTCGTGGACATCGTGTGGATCGTGATCTTCACGCTCGTCTATCTGATCCCGGCGCCGAAGTAGGAGACGCGGATGGCAGCAGGCGGCACAACAGCAGCGAAGCAGCATGGGCACCCGAAAGAGCGGGTCTATGTCATCGTTGCGGTGTGGCTCGCCCTGATCACCGGTGTCGAGATCACCATCAGCTACATCAAGATGCCAGACCCGGTGAAGATCGTCGCCTTGGTCTTCCTGTCTGCGATCAAGTTCGCCGTCGTTGTCGGATACTTCATGCACCTGAAGTTCGATAACCCCGCACTGCGCAAGCCATTCATCACGGGGATCATCCTCGCCGGCTGTGTGTACACGATCGTGCTGCTGGCATTCACATTGCACTCGAACGTGCCGAAGTAGCCGACCATGCCTTGGAGCTGGACACACCCACAGTGGCACCCGATGGTGTGGCTGCTGTGCGTGGTTCTGCTGTGCGGCTACTACTTGGCGCTCGACTACATCGGGCCCAAGCACGTGAATCCCGGCGAGCCCGTCGCTACACGCGGGCAGAAGCGCAACGCGATCCTGTCGGTGCTAACGATCCTCGTGGCCGCCGAATGGCCGATCCACACGCTCAGCGAGCGCTACCTCTACAGCGTCCACATGCTCCAGCACCTCATGCTGGTGCTGGTTGCCGCGCCGCTCATGGTCGCAGCGACACCGCCGTGGATGGCGCGCGCCCTGTTCCCCGGCAAGCTGATGAACGCCGCGCGCTTTGTGACCCGCCCGCTTCCGGCGCTGATCCTCTTCAACAGCGTGCTCGTTTTCACGCACTGGCCGACGATGGTGGATGCATCGGTGCACTCGGAGTGGGCCCACTTCGGTCTCCACGCCCTGCTTTACGTCTCGGCAATGATCATGTGGATGCCGGTGTTGAGCCCGATCCTGGAACTGCCGCGCCTCTCGTACCCCGGGCAGATGCTGTACCTGTTCCTCCAGTCGTTGGTGCCCACCATTCCTGCGTCGTTCCTGACCTTCGGGAGCAGGCCGCTCTATCACGTGTACACCACGTTCCCACGGATGGGGATCTCGGCATTGGCGGACCAGCGCTTCGCCGGCATCGAGATGAAGCTGCTCGGTGGCGCGATCCTGTGGGCGATGCTCGTGGCGATCTTCATCAAGTGGTATCGCATCGAGAACCGTGAAGGAGTAGATCTGCTCGGCTATCGCGACGTAGAGAGGACGATGAACCGCATGGAGCTGACGAAGCATGGGTGAGTTCAGGAAGCGGATCCTTCGACCCCTGAGCTTCCCACTGCTGGCCGCCCTGTTCGTAGGCGTGCTCGTGATCAGCCTGTCGAGGATCTTGCTCGCGGTGCCGGTCGCGGGATCAACGCTCCTCGCGCTCGTCGCCGCTGCGGAGGTGCTCGGTATCGCCTCAGTCATCGCCGCGACGTCTCGCACCAAGCCCGCGCAGCGCGTGCTCATGTTCGTCCTTGCCCTCGGCCTGATCAGCGGCGGTGCCGCGAGCGCCGAGATCGGTACGCGCCACGAAGAGCTCGTCATCGGCGTACCAGAGTCGATAGCCGCGAAGAACATCACGTTCGACACGAAAGAGCTGAACTTCCCGGCCAACACGAAAGTGTCTCTGCGCTTCACGAACAACGACACCTCGGTGCAGCACAACGTGGCGATCTTCACCGACGAGACGCAGAGCAAGTCGCTGTTCCAAGGCACCGTGATCACTGGACCGGGGTCGATCGCATACGCGGTCCCGCCGTTACAGCCCGGCCACTACTACTTCCATTGCGATATCCACCCCAAGCAGATGAACGGAACGCTGATCGTCGGCGGCCCGCCGGGCGGTTCGCCCTCCACGCAGCCGACGACCGTGCCAACGTCGCCGCCCGCAGCGGCGTCGACGCCGCCGCCCGGTGGTCAGACACAGACCGTCGTTGTGGTCGCGCAAGGAACCGCCTTCAACACGAAGGAGATCGACCTGAAGGCGAACTCGCCGGTTTCGCTGACGCTGGACAACCGCGACGCAGGGATCCCCCACAACCTAGAGATCCTGACCAGCGCAAACGGCTCGACGATCGAGAAGGGGGTCGATCCCTTCGCGGGAGTCGCGAAGCAGACGTGGACCTTTACCGCGCCGGCGCCCGGCACGTATTACTTCCAATGCATCGTCCACCCATTCATGAATGGGAAAGTGGTCGTTACGTGAGCACAGCCGCCTCCGGCGGCGGGACGATCGACCGAAGGCAGTTCCTGAGATTCGCGGCGCTCGGAGCCGGCGCGCTCGCGATGGCACCGATCCTCGAGGCGTGCTCGAAATCGGGGGTGCCGATCCCCGAGACGCTGAGGTCGGTGGCGAACGGGCTGGGGTCGGAGAAACCAACCCTGCAGCTGTTCCCGGGCGGGCAAGAGTTCCTGTCGTCGCGGCCACAGCGTTTCCCGTTCGGCGCTACCGATCAGAACGGTGCGCAGATCCTGGGGCCGCCGGCGCGCGTATGGATCGCTCCTCAGGCCGGCTCGACGTCCTCAGCCCAGGGCCCGTTCGGCGCCTCGCTCGCGAGATACCGCACGCTCGACCAGCCCGGCGATCCGCCCGGCTTCTACGTCGTGACGTTGCAGATGCCGGCGAGCGGCCTCGCCTGGGTTCTGGTCGAAAGCCAAGGCATCTACGGGATCTCTCCGATCGCGGTGATCGACTCGCCCACGACACCGGGCATCGGACAGCGCGCGGTATCGATCACGACGCCAACGCCGGGCCACCTCGGCGGCGTCGCAAGCCTGTGCACCCGCAAGCCCATCTGCCCGATGCACGCAGTTTCTTTGGACAAGGCGCTGTTCGCGCATAAGCCGATCGTGTTCACGATCGCGTCGCCGCTTCTGTGTACATCGCGTACGTGCGGGCCGGTGGTCGATGAAGTCCTCGACGTGCGCGCGCGCCATCTCAAAGACGCGATCTTCATCCACGCAGAGCCGTACCAAGGCAACACCGCGACGATCCTCTCGCCGACGGCGAACAAATGGAAGATCCCGAGCGAGCCGTGGGTCTGGGTCATCGACAAGACCGGCGTGGTGCGCGCGCGCTTCGAGGGTCCCGTCGTCGCGGCCGAGATCGAACCGGAGCTGGCGAAGGTCCTCTAGAGCGAAACCCAGACGCTCTTCGTGCTCGTATACAGCTCGATCGAGTGCACGCCCAATTCGCGGCCGAATCCCGACTGCTTGTAACCGCCGAACGACACACCCGGGTCCGATCCGCCGTACCCGTTGACCCACACCGTGCCCGCGCGGATCCCGCGCGCCATGCGATGCGCAGTCGAAAGGTCGCGCGTCCACACTGCGGCCGCCAGCCCGTACATCGTGTCGTTCGCGATACGGATCGCGTCGTCGATGTCCGTGAACGGGATAACCGACAGCACCGGCCCGAAGATCTCCTCCTGCGCGATGCGCATATCAGGCTTCACGCCGGTGAAGATCGTGGGCTCGACGAAGTAGCCCTTCTCGCCGGCGACGCGGTGTCCGCCCAAACGCAGCTCTGCGCCTTCCGACGGGCCGATCTCCAGATACTTCGTCACGCGCTCCAACTGCGTCGTCGACACGAGCGGGCCGACCATCGTCGACGGATCCAAGCCGTCGCCGACCTTCCAGGTCCCGGCAGCGGTGACAAGCCCGTCGACCACTTCGTCGTGGACATCCTTCTCGACGAGCAGCCTGCTGCCCGCCGTGCACACCTGACCGGCGTTCATGTAGATCGCGAACGCCGACTGCGGGATCGCTTTCGCCATATCGGCGTCGGGGAACACGATGTTCGGCGACTTGCCGCCGAGCTCTAGGGAAACGCGCGCAAGGTTGTTCGCAGCCTCTTGCATGATCAGCTTGCCGACCGCCGTCGAGCCGGTGAACGCGATCTTGTCCACGGGCGACTTCGTCAGCGCGGCGCCGGTCGTCTCGCCGGGACCCGTGATGACGTTGAGCACGCCGTCGGGCACTCCCGCTTCTTGTGCGAGCTTCGCAAGCCACAGCGCCGTGAGCGGCGTCTCTTCCGCCGGCTTCAGGACCGACGTGTTCCCAAAGGCCAGTGCCGGCGCCACTTTCCACGATGCCATCACGAGCGGGAAGTTCCACGGGATGATCTGCGCGCACACGCCGACCGGATCGCGCAGCGTGTACACGAACGTGTCGGTCCCCGTCGGGTTGGTCTCGCCGTAGATCTTGTCGCACCAGCCGGCGTAGTACCGGAACACGAACGCCGAGTGGATCATCTCGCCGATCGCGAAGTTGACCGGCTTGCCCTGATCCAGCGTCTCGACTTGCGCGAAGGCTGCTGCTTTCTCTTGCAGGGCGTCGGCGATCTTGTAGAGCACGCCTGCGCGCTTGCGAGGATCGAGGTTGGACCAGCGACCGTCCTCGAACGCGTCGCGCGCGGCGGCAACGGCGCGGTCGACGTCCTCTTGCCCCGCCAGAGGAACCTGCGCGAGCTCCTCGTCGCGCGCGGGGTCGATCGTTGCGAACGTCTCGCCGGACGCTGCATCGACCCACTTCCCGCCGATGAGCATCTTCTTCTCTTCGGCAAGGAACGCTTGCACTTCCGGGAGCAGCTGAGCGATTCGTTCGGTGACGGCCATAGATGCCTCCTCGAAGGAACGACTCCCTAAGCGTATGCCCGCGCGCCCGAAACTCGCACGACCGGCCCGGAACGCGACGAAGGAGCGGCTACGCGCCGCTCCCTCGTCTCGTTACGCCTCAGTACTGCTGCGCGATGATGACTTCGCCGTCGTTCCACTCCGGGTCGGCCTCGAGATGCGCGCGCATCCGCTGGAACCACTCGTCGGTCGATGGATCGTCGGCGTTGGCCATGTAGGTCTTCTTGTCCTTGAAGAGGACGGCCATGATCAGCTCGTTGGAGTCGTTATCGGTCTGGTAGACGTAGGTCGCGACGGCGCCTTCGACCGAGCCGCCCTGCGCGTCCCATTCCAGCATGGTCTTCTGCAACTGCTCGACCTCTCCGGCCTTGACCTTCATGCGCGCGACGGTCCCGTACATGTCCCCTCCTCGCCCGGCTGCGGTGAGAGTAACCGGACGCGAGCGGCGCGCGAAAGGCTGCTCGACAGAAAAGTGAAGGAGCGGCCGTTACGCCGCCCCTTCGGTGAAGCTGTTACGGACTTAGAAGTCCTCGTGACCCATTCCGCCGCC
Source organism: Actinomycetota bacterium (assembly GCA_035307625.1). GTDB lineage: Bacteria > Actinomycetota > AC-67 > AC-67 > AC-67 > AC-67. Next base: position 9,377 of record DATGHY010000210.1, on the reverse strand, counting down.
GCCAGGCATCGCCGGCGGGTTCTTCTCCGGCTTCTCCGCGACGAGCGCTTCGGTCGTGAGGAACAGCGCCGCGATCGACGCCGCGTTCTGCAATGCGGAACGCGTGACCTTCGCCGGGTCGATGACGCCGGCCTTCAACAGGTCGACGTACTCGCCCGTGTCTGCGTTCAGACCCCAGCCCGTGTCGAGCGAGCGCGTCTTCTCGACCACGACGCCGCCTTCGAGGCCGGCGTTTACCGCGATCTGCTTGACGGGCTCTTCGAGCGCGCGCCGGACGATGTTCGATCCGGTCTTCTCGTCACCGTCGAGGTCCAGCTTGTCGAGCGCCTTCTGGGCCTGGAGGAGCGTGACGCCGCCACCGGCGACGATGCCCTCTTCGACCGCAGCCTTGGTCGCGCTGACGGCGTCCTCGATCCGGTGCTTCTTCTCCTTGAGCTCGACCTCAGTCGCCGCTCCGACCTTGATGACCGCAACGCCGCCGGCGAGCTTCGCCAGCCGCTCCTGCAGCTTCTCACGGTCGTAGTCCGAGTCCGTCTTCTCGATCTCGGCCTTGATCTGGTTGACGCGGCCCTTGATCTGCTCCGAGTCGCCGGCGCCTTCGACCACGGTCGTCTCGTCCTTGGTGACGACGATCTTGCGCGCCTTGCCGAGCATGTCGACGGTGGTGTTCTCGAGCTTCAGGCCCACCTCTTCGGAGATGACCTGGCCACCGGTCAGGATCGCGATGTCCTGCAGCATGGCCTTGCGGCGGTCGCCGAAACCGGGGGCCTTGACGGCTACCGACCGGAACGTACCCCGGATCTTGTTCACGACGAGCGTTGCGAGCGCTTCGCCCTCGACGTCCTCGGCGATGATCACCACCGGCTTGCCGGTCTGCATGACCTTCTCGAGCACCGGAACGAGGTCCTTCACCGCGCTGATCTTGGAGTTCGCGATCAGGATGTAGGGGTCCTCGAGTGCTACTTCCATGCGCTCGGGATCCGTGACGAAGTACGGCGAGATGTAGCCCTTGTCGAACCGCATGCCTTCGACCAGCTCGAGCTCGAGCCCGAAGGTCTGCGACTCCTCGACCGTGATGACGCCGTCCTTGCCGACCTTGTCCATCGACTCGGCGATCATCGCGCCGATCTCCGGGTCGTTGTTGGCCGAGATCGCAGCGACGTGGCTGATCTCGTCCTTGTCCTCAACTTCCTTGGACGCCGCCTTGATGTGCTCGACGACGCGATCGACCGCCTTTTCGATCCCGCGCTTGATGCCCATCGGGTTCGAGCCGGCCGTGACGTTGCGAAGGCCTTCCTTCACCATCGCCTGCGCGAGCACCGTCGCGGTGGTCGTTCCGTCCCCGGCGACGTCGTTGGTCTTCTTGGCGACTTCCTTCACGAGCTCGGCGCCGATCTTCTCGGCCGGGTCCTCGAGCTCGATCTCCTTGGCGATCGACACACCGTCGTTGGTGATCGTCGGTGCGCCCCACTTCTTCTCGATCACGACGTTGCGGCCCTTCGGGCCCAGCGTGACCTTCACCGCGTCGGCGAGCTGGTTCATGCCAGACTCGAGCGCGCGACGCGCTTCCTCATCAAACATGATGAGCTTTGCAGACATCGGCCCCTCCCTATCCTCTCTTGGCGTCTTGTTCGCTGTGCGGCCAGGCGCTCCCGTTTGAGGCTCCCGGCCTGGCACTCCTATCCCCAGGAGTGCTAGCACTCTCATGGTAAGAGTGCTAACGCTATTTATACGGCCCTCGTTCCCGGGGGCGCAAGTCCGGCCCTGCTCAGCGCCGCCGGCTGGCCTTCCGGGCCATGGCCACGGCCTGGTCGAGCATCCCTTCGGTCAGCGTCCCTGTGAAGGTGTTCTGCTGGCTCGGGTGGTAAGACCCCACGAGCGTCCATCGTCCTACCTCTACGGCCGCCCCGTGCCCGAACCGGGGCTTGGGCTTCACGTGGGCGCCGAGCTCGGAGGCTGCTCGTAACACGCCGTCCCAGGCGTAGGACCCCAGCGCCAGGATCGCGCGCGCGCGCCGCAGGAGGCGGAGCTCACGGACCGTGTAGCCGATGCAGTTGTCGCGCTCGTCGGGGAGCGGCTTGTTAGCCGGCGGCGCGCAGCGGACGATCGCGCAGATGTAGCAGTCCTTCAGCTTCAGGCCGTCGTCGCGCGCGATCGACGTCGGCTGGCTTGCATAGCCCGCACGGTGGAGCGCACGGAACAGCCAGTCGCCGGAGCGGTCGCCGGTGAAGATGCGGCCGGAGCGGTTGCCCCCGTGCGCGGCCGGCGCGAGACCGACGACGATGAGCCGCGCGTTCGGATCACCGAAGCCTGGGAGCGGCTTCGCCCAGTACTTCTGACCTGCGTAGCGCGCCGGCGGCTCATGCGCGGCTTCGTTGCGCCACGCGACGAGGCGAGCGCACCGCACACACGCGATCACGTCGTCGCGCACCGCTTTCAGAGAATCGGCCATCGCGATCATCGTCGCACGCAACCTGTGGATAAACGAAACGAGGCCCAACGAAAAGAGGCCCCATAGGGCCTCTTCACGTCGTTCCGAGAAACGGGCCTTACTTCTTCTTGGCCCTCTTCGCTGTCTTGCGCTTGGCTGCCTTACGCTTCGCGGGCTTCTTCGCCGCGGTCGTCTTCTTCTTCGCAGCCTTACGACGGGCCGGCTTCTTAGCCGACTTCTTTGCTGCCTTCTTCTTGGCGGCCACTAGGCTCCACCTCCTCCGGCAGACATCGCTTCACTTCTTGTGAAGCGCCACACACAGTGTGCGAGTCTAAAACTGTGAGAAGTCGTGTTCAAGGATTCTGGGAAGTTTTTTCAGACGGAGGGATTCGTCCGAAACGCGCGTCGATCAGTTCTGAGGCGTTGCGCGCGTCAGAAGCGACGGCCAGAGCAACGGTTGCAGCTCGCGATGACGCGTCGCGATATCGGCGATCGTCGTCTGCTCGAACACCGTACGCACCGCGCTTTCGACCCTCATCCACAGCTCTTGCACGCCGCATTGGTGCGTCTGCACGCAGCTTTCGTCGTGCGGCTCCAAGCAATACATCGGTGCGAGCGGCCCTTCGAGCGCATCGATGACTTCCGAGATGCGGATCTCACTCGGATCGCGCGCGAGCGCGGCTCCGCCGTTCGCGCCGCGTTGCGAATCGACGATCCCGGCTTTATGCAATGCAGCGAGCTGATGCTCGAGGAAGCGCACAGGTATGCCCTGCGCCGTCGCGATCGTGCGCGCCGGAACCGGCCCATCGCCGTAACGCGCGGCAAGCTCGATCAATGCGCGGATGCCGTACTCGGTGCCCAATGTGAATTTCATGGCGTGAACTTCATCGAGGCCTCGAGAAAAGAGCCCGTTTACCTGGGAAAATGGTAGCCCGAGACGTAGATAGGGTCAACGGCCGCCTGCGACGGCCGGGATGATCGACACCTGCGTGCCCGGTGGGATCTGCGTGTCGAGGCCTTGCAAGAAGCGGATGTCTTCGTCGCCGACGAACACATTGACGAACCGACGGATCTCTCCGGACTCTTCGCAGATGCGGTCGCGGATGCCGGGGTGCTGCCGATCCAGATCGGCGACCATGTCGCGGACCGTTGCCGCTTCGACGGTCACTTCGGAAACGCCGCCGGTCGCGCTGCGAAGCGGCGTCGGGATACGGACCGACACGCTCATCGCTGGGACTCCAGCTGCGAAGAGAACGCGTCGAGCGACGGTGGGATCGTCATCGTCGGACCGGCTTTATCCACAAGCGCTTCGATCGTCTTCAGGCCGTCACCGGTGATCAGCGCGACGGTTCGCTCGTCGGGCTTCACATCGCCGCGCTCGGCCAGCTTGCGGAGCGTCGCGATCGTTACGCCGCCGGCCGTCTCGGTGAAGATGCCCTCGGTTCGTGCCAGCAGCGAGATGCCCTCCACGATCTCCTCGTCGGTCACCGACTCCATCACGCCACCCGACTCGCGCGCGGCCTTGATCGCGTAGTAGCCGTCGGCAGGATTGCCGATCGCGAGCGATTTCGCGATCGTTTTCGGCTTCACCGGCCTGACGTGGTCCTCTCCGGCCTTGAACGCGGTGGCGACGGGCGAGCAGCCCTCCGCTTGCGCGCCGGAGATCCTGGTCTGATGCCCTTCGAGCAGCCCAACCTTCACCAGCTCATCGAGGCCCCGGCGGATCTTCGTCAGCAACGAGCCGCTCGCGATCGGCACGATCACGTGGTCGGGCGCGCGCCATCCGAACTGCTCGGCGATCTCGAATGCGAGGCTCTTCGAGCCCTCGGCGTAGTAGGGGCGGATGTTGACGTTGACGAACGCCCACTCATACTGCCCGGCGATCTCGCTGCAGAGACGATTGACGTCGTCGTAGTTGCCTTGCACCGCGACGAGCTGCGGCCCGTAGACAGCCGTCGCGACGATCTTGACCTGCTCGAGGTCCGCAGGGATGAAGATGTAGGCGGACATGCCCGCGTGCGCAGCGTGAGCGGCGACCGCGTTCGCCAGGTTCCCGGTCGACGCGCACGCGACCGTGTTGAAGCCGAAATCGCGCGCGACGGTGAGCGCAACGGAGACGACTCGGTCCTTGAAAGAGTGCGTGGGGTTCAGCGTGTCGTTCTTTATCCACAGGTCGTGCAGGCCGAGCTCGGCCCCGAGACGCGGCGCCGGTACCAGCGGCGTTAAGCCTGCGCCGAGGTCCACGCGCTTCTCTCCGCCCGGCAGAAGGTCGGTGTACCGCCAGATCGAGCGGGGACCGGCGGCGATTCGCTCGGGCGAGATGACGGAGCGGATCTCGTCGTAGTCATAGACGACTTCGAGCGGCGCGAAGCAGTATTCGCACACGTGGATCGGCTCCGCGGGATACTCGCGGGCGCATTCACGACATCGAAGACCGAGGATCGAGCCCATGAAGCTCTAAGGATAGGTCAAAAGGCAACGGGACGCGTATCCGTTTCGACCGGGGCGGATAGCATGACGATGATGGCCGAGCAGCTGGTTTCGCAGCTCTCCGAGCAGCTTTCAGGCATCAAGGTCGTCTACACAGACCTCGACGGGACGATGCTGGGGCGCAACGGCTCCTTCCTGCACGATCCCGGCGGTGCGGCGACGCTTGAGCCTGCGGAGGCGCTCCTCGCAGCGCGCGCTGCGCTGGTCGATGTGGTGCCCGTCTCGGGGCGCGCGCTGCGCGGCCTGCAGACGGACGCGCGCCTCCTCGGGCTTCCGACCGTCGTCGCAGAGATGGGCGCACAGATCTCCTACGACTTCGGCCGCACCGTCGTCGACAACTTCGGCGAGACGCCGAAACCCGGCATGCCGGCGGCGATCATGGAGGAGGTCGGAGCCGTGAAGCTGTTGCTGGAGCGGTTCGACGGGCTGCTCGAACATCACACGCCTTGGTCGGGCTGGCGCGACTGCACGCATCTGTTCCGCGGCAGGGTCGATACGGCCGAAGCCGATGCGGCGTTGACGGAGAATGGCTTCGGGTGGTGCACGCTCCACGACAACGGGCGTCTTCACGGCGAGTACCTCGGGATCCCCAAAGGCGCGTCGCGCGCATACCACTTGATCCCGCGAGGCGTGTCGAAAGGGATCGCAGTGCGGCTCGATCGCGAGCGGCGCGGGTTCGCGCGAGAGAACGCCGTGGCGATCGGAGACGCATTCGCGGATCTCGAGCTGGCGAGCGAGGTCGGCGTGTTCGTGATGGTGTGCGACGCGCTCTCGGACGACCCGCCGCTCGCCGAACGCGTCCGCGGGATGGACAACGTGCTCGTGACCGACCGCCCGCAGAACCTCGGATGGGCCGACACGCTGGCGCTGATCGCGAAGCAAGCGTGAGCGCTCCGCGGAGAGGGTGTCATCCGGCCGTCGTGGGTAGCATTAGACCCATGTCAATCGGAACCGCATCGTGCTGAACCTCGTCCCGACCCCGGCGAAATCCTTAGGCGACTACTCTGCCGTCGTCGGTTCGCAAACCGTCGCCGAGCTCCGCCAGCGTGCGGAGCGTTTCAAGGGCGCGCGCGTCCTCAATGTTTCAAGCACCGCCTTCGGTGGCGGTGTGGCCGAGCTGATGTACACGCAGATCCCGCTCATGCGGGACCTCGGGATGGACGTCGAGTGGCGGCTGCTCGAAGGACACGAAGCTTTCTTCACCGTCACGAAAGCTATGCACAACGGGCTCCAGGGCGCCGAAGTGCCGTGGACGGATGAGATGGCCTCGCTCTTCTTCGAAGTCAACGAGGACAACGCAGAAGCGTTGGACGGGGACTACGACTTCATCATCATCCACGACCCCCAGCCGGCCGGCATGCTCAAGGTCTTGCAAGACACGAAAGGCGAGCAGAAGGGCAAGTGGATCTGGCGTTGTCACATCGATCTGACGTCGCGGTTCGAGCCGGTGTGGGACTTCCTGAATCCTTTGATATCGCGGTACAACGCCGCGATCTTCACGATGCAAGATTTCGTGCCGCCGGACCTCAGCGTGCCGCTGCTGGTGCTTCAGACGCCGACCATCGACCCGCTGTCGATGAAGAACGTCTCGCTCGAGCCAGAGGCCGTGACCGAAGTGATCAGAACGTACGGCATCGACCCGCTGCGGCCGATCGCGTTGCAAGTCTCACGCTTCGACCCCTGGAAAGACCCGACCGGGGTGATGGACGCGTATCGGATGGCGAAGGACGAGATCTCGGGCTTGCAGCTGGTGATGATCGCATCGATGGCGCACGACGATCCGGAGGGCTGGCACTACCTGAAGGTCGCCGAAGAGCATCGCGCCGGCGATCCCGACATCTACTTGCTGTCGAACCTGCAAGACGTCGGCTCGCTCGCGGTGAACGCCTTCCAACGCGCCGCCGATGTGATCCTGCAGAAGTCGATCCGCGAAGGCTTCGGGCTGACCGTCTCCGAAGCGATGTGGAAGCGCAAGCCCGTCATCGGCGGCAACGTCGGCGGGATCCGCCTGCAGATCATCGATGGTGAAACCGGGTATCTCGTCGACTCGATCGAGGAAGCAGGCAGGCGGCTCGTCGAGCTGTTCTTGGAGCCCGATCGTGCGGCGGCGATGGGGATCGCAGCACGCGCGCGCGTCCGAGAGCGTTTCCTGACGACGCGCAACCTGGCCGACTTCCTCGATCTCTTCGAGCAACTGTCGGCCTAGAAGGACGTGGCCCGCAAAGCTCCGATCGTCGTTGCATCGAATCGCGGGCCGGTTGCGTTCGGGCGCGCAGCAGACGGGACGATCGAGCAACGCCGAGGCGTCGGCGGCTTGGTCACCGCGGTCGGCGGCGCCCTGCGCGGTCGCGAAGCCGCGTGGGTCGCAGCTGCGATCACCAAAGAGGATCGCGAGCAGGCCGCGCGCGGCCCGTTCGCGTTCGAGGTCGGCGGGACGAGGGTTCGGGTCCGTCTCGCCGCGCTCGACGAGAAGCTCTACGACGCCTACTACAACGAGTTCTCGAACAGGATCCTCTGGTTCTTGCACCACTACCTGTGGGACACGCCGCGCGCCCCAGAGCCCGGGCCCGCTGAAGGCGAAGCGTGGGAGGCCTACGGGACTGTGAACGACCGCTTCGCGGAGCTGATCGCGGACGAGGCGCCCGAGGGCGCGACCGCCCTACCGCAGGACTATCACCTATCGCTCGTGCCGGGCGTGCTGCGCGCGCACCGGCCCGACCTCCGCATAGGCACCTTCTGGCACATCCCGTTCTGCCAGCCCGATCAATACCGTGTGCTGCCCGACGAGTGGGGTGCGGCGCTCCTGCGCGGGATGCTCGCCGCAGACGCGATCGGGTTCCAGACGCAGCGCTGGGCCGACAACTTCACGGCCTGCTGCCGCGAGGTGCTCGGAGCCACGATCAAAGGACGTTACGTGTCGGCCGGCGACCGCAGCGCGCGCGTCGGCGTCTACCCGGTCGGCGTCGACGTCGATCTGCTGCGCATGCAAGCGGCGAAGCCGGAGGTCGCCGACGCAGGAAAGCGCATCGATGAGCTCGTCGGCGATCGGACGATGTTGTTGCGCGTCGACCGCACCGAGCCATCGAAGAACATCTTGCGAGGGTTCATCGCGTACGAGCGGCTGCTCGAACGACGCGGGGATCTGCACGGGCGAGTCGTGCAGCTGGCTCTGCTTACGCCGTCGCGGCGCGCGATCCCCGAATACGTCGAATACATGCGCGTGTGTATCGCGCGCGCGGAACAGATCAACGAGAGATTCTCCTCGCCGGATTGGCAACCACTGATCGTGGACGAGAGCGATGACTTCCCGGCCACACTGGCCGCATACCGCCGGTACGACGTTCTCGTCGTGAACCCGGTATTCGATGGCATGAACCTCGTCGCGCGCGAAGGGCCCGTGCTGAACGAGCGGGACGGCGTGCTCGTGCTGTCGCGGAACGCCGGCGCTGCGGCGGAGCTGCACCCGGCCTTGCTGGTGAACCCCTTCGATGCAGATGGGACCGCAGATGCGATCGATCGAGCGCTGGGACTGAGCGCGCGCGAACGCCACGAACGTGCGATCGCGTTGAAGGAGCTGGCGCCGGGCGTGCCGCCGGGCGAGTGGCTCGGTCGTCAGATCAGGGACGTGCAGCGTCGACGAGCGACTTAAGCAACTCGATCAGCTCATGCGGGCCGACGACGACGTGATCGGCCGCCGCGATCAGATCCGGCGGCGACTCGTCGCTCGCCACCGCAACGCGGATCGCGCGCTCTAACCCGTCCACGGCTCGGAACGTCGGCAGATCGCCGACGTCGTCGCCGACCACCAGAGCGCCGGCCAGATGCTTCTCCTCGATGACACGCCGCACGACGTCGCCTTTGTCGACCTGAACCGGCGGCGAGATCTCCAGCACGAGCCGCCCTCTCGTTACGCTCGCAAGCCCTTCCTCGCTCGCTACGCGTTCGACCACAGGGATCGCGCGGGCCAACGCCGCGTCTTTGTCGCGCGCGCGCCGGAAGTGGACCGAGACGGCCAAACCCTTGTGCTCGATGAAGACGCCGTTCACGTCGCTCAGCTCTGCGCGCAGCCGCTCGGCCGCTTTGTCGATCGCGGTGCGCGCGGCGCTGACCTCAGGGAGCACGCGCAGGCTTCGGCCGACGCGCTCTTCGATGCCGTACAGGCCGACGAGACGCACCTTGCGCGGGTGGAGCCTCTTCGCGAGGAAGGACACGGGGCGGCCGGATACGACGGCGACAGCAGCATAGCGGCGCGCGAGGCGCTCCAGAACGCGACCTGCGCCGCGGACGGCGCGCGCCTTGCCGGGGTCGGGCACGATCGGCGCCAGGGAACCGTCGAAGTCGCAGAAGATCCCTGCGCGCGATGCCATCGCGCCGAGCGCGCGCACATCGCGTTCCAGCGATGCGGCTGCGCTACTCATGACGCGCGACGCGGCGATAGACGGCCTCGTAGCCGTCG
>DATGHY010000209.1:0-2975 GCA_035307625.1 Actinomycetota bacterium | reverse complement strand
TCCAGCCCCAGGCCGACTGGGTAAGACGATGCGAGCGCTCGTCGATCACGAACAAGGCTAGCTGACTGCCGGAAGGGATCCGCCTCGGGACGCCAAATGACAGTTGCCCAACGATCGCCTCCTGATCTACCGACAGGGGTTGCATCACGCGGACTTGATCCGAGGGGACACCGAAGCCTTCGATCACGGGCTCCAACTGAGACACAGGAACGACGGAGAGGTCGAGACTGAGGCTCATCAGAGACGCCGGGAACGGCGCGCCCGCACGCGTCCACCGCCCAAGCCAGGGGACCACGAGCGCAGCCAGGGCCAGGATCACCGCAAGAACGACGACGGGAACCTTCGCGCGCCGAAGCGCCGGCTCCCGACTAGGAGCGATGGGGCCCGCGTCAGCCATCTCTCACCCTGCCGGCAGATTCCCGCCGGACGAAGCGGGCGTCAATGGGCTATTCGGCGTATCTCGGACCGCTCTCCAGCGGTGCCCAAAGCGGGGGCGCTGAGGGGCTCTCTGGTTGCCGTTCGCCGCCGCAGGTTCTATTATATCTGTCTGTGACAGACATACTTTCGCGACAAGAGGTCGGAGATCTCGGACCGGTCGTCGGGCGGCTCCGAAGGGCTCTGAAACGCCGGCTCGGCTCCCCCTCCTTGCTGCCGGACTCGCACGTTGAGATCGCGCGCCTCCTCTACGAGCGGCCCGACCTGAAGGTTCAAGAGGTCGCCGCCGCGCTGCGACTGGCACCCAACACGGTGAGCACGCTCGTGCAGCAGCTCGTCCGCGATGGCAACGTCGAACGGGAGACGGATGAGGACGATCGTCGTGTGGCGCGCCTGCGCCTAACGCCTGCGATGCGAAAGCGCATCGCGCGCAGGCGCGACGAGCGCCGCTCGATCCTCGAGGAGGCAGTCGGCTCGCTCTCCCAGCGAGAGCAAGCTGCGCTCGAGGCCTCGATCCCCGCGCTGATCCGCCTCACAGAGGTTCTGGAGAACCCGCTATGAGCGACGCGGTCGTTTGCACCGATGCCGTCAAGACGTTCGGCTCCGTTCGGGCCGTCGATGGCGTCAGCTTCTCGGTCGAGGAAGGCGAGGTGTTCGGGCTGCTCGGCCCGAACGGGGCTGGAAAGACGACCATCCTGCGATCGCTCGTAACGCTCCTTCCCTTCGACTCCGGCTCCGCCACGGTTTTCGGTCTCGACGTCGCGCATGAGGCGATGGCCGTCCGTCGCCTGATCGGCTACCTCCCTCAGCAACTGTCTGCCGACGGGGCGCTCAGCGGGCGCGAGAACGTGTGGCTGTTCGCCCGGCTGTTCGATGTGCCTCGCCGCGAGCGAGCCCAACGCATCGATGAAGTCTTGACCACGATGGGACTGCAGGCCGCGGCCGAGCGAACTGCTTCGACGTACTCGGGCGGGATGCTGCGCAGACTGGAGCTCGCGCAAGCGTTGGTGCCCCGGCCCAGGCTGCTCGTGTTGGATGAACCGACCATCGGCCTTGATCCGATCGCGCGCGCCGGGCTTTGGGAACGCGTGCGCGCGCTGCGCGAGGAAACCGGCGTCACGATCCTCGTGACGACGCACTATATGGAGGAAGCCGACGAGCTCTGCGACCGGATCGCCCTGATGCACCACGGTCGCATCCGAGCGGTCGGCACACCTGCTGAGCTCAAAGCAGATATCGGCCAAGGGGCGACGCTCGACGACGTCTTCCGTCGCTTCTCGGGCAGCGTCATCGATGACGAAGGGAGCATGCGCGATGTCCGTAGCGCGCGCAGAACCGCACGACGTCTCGGTTAGCGCGCCGTCGTCGGTAGCGACCTTCTTCAGCCGTATCGCGACGCTCTGGCTCGTCGAGCTCAAGAAGCTCTCGCATGACCGAACCGAGCTCTTCACGCGCGCGATCCAACCGGCGCTGTGGTTGCTGATCTTCGGCGAGACGTTCACGCGCATCCACGCGATACCAACCGGCGGCGTGCCATACCTCGACTATCTCGCACCGGGGATCATGGCGCAGTCGGCGATGTTCATCGCGATCTTCTATGGCATCGTTACCATCTGGGAGCGCGACGCGGGCGTGCTCGCGAAGCTGATGGCGACACCGACATCCCGAAGCGCGCTTGTCGTCGGGAAGGCATTCGCTGCCAGCGTCCGCGCTATCGCGCAGGTTCTCGTCGTCCTTGTCCTGAGCCTCATCCTCGGCGTACACCTCGACTGGAACGCCTTCCGTCTGCTCATCGCGCTGGTCCTCGTGGTTCTGGGCGTCGGCTTCTTCACAACGCTGTCGATCTCGGTCGCGGGCCTCGCGCTGAAGCAGGAACGCCTCATGGGGATCGGACAAGCGATCACGATGCCGTTGTTCTTCGGCTCGAATGCGCTCTATCCGGTAAAGCTCATGCCGGGATGGCTGCAGGTCATCAGCCGCGTCAACCCGCTGACCTACATGGTCGATGGATTGCGCGCGATGCTCATCCGTACGAGTGGCCACGTGCTGCTCGATCTGGTCGTGCTGGCCGCGTGGCTCGTGGTCGGCATCGCGGTCGCCGCCGGTTTGCTTCCGCGACTCGTTCGCTAAGCGTTGATCAGCATCGCTACGAGGTCGCGCGCGAACGTATGCGCATCACCCGGCCACCGCGCCGATAGGTAGTTCCCGTCGTGCACTGTGAACCCGTTGGGGTTCTCCGCCGTGTCGCGAACCCTCGGTACGGGGCGGCCCGGGCCGGACGTGTAGTCGGTCGGCGCGCGCAGGTGCGAGATCAGGTCGTCCATCATCGGCATGTCGTAGGTGCGGTAGTAGTCGCCGAGCGTCGCGCGCGTCAGCCAATACGCGGCCATCTCTTGGTTGCGCGTGAGGCCCGTCGTCCGCCTCCCCCACAGCACCGATCGGCCCTTGCATTCCGGGTTCTCGAGCGACGGCGAGCGCGCGGCGAGCAGCGTCCCATGACAGATCGCGCCGACCGGCTTGTTGCGATCGAAGAAATGAGC
>DATGHY010000208.1:0-3597 GCA_035307625.1 Actinomycetota bacterium | reverse complement strand
CCGGAACATTTCAAACCGCGGCAGGATCAGCGACGATTCTCGACATAGCGACTCATTCGCGAACACCCATCGATGATGAGAACGGCGCGTTCGTGGCGACCACGTACGGTCTCTGAGCCTACGGGCCGCTCGAACGGCGCTCTCGCGCGACCCGTCCGAGCAGCCCGTTCACGAAACGTCCGGAATCTTCGGTCGACAGCAGCTTCGCCAGACGCACCGCTTGATCGATGATCACGCCCGAGGGCACATCGGTGTAGATCAGCTCGTATATCCCGATGCGCAGCACGTTGCGGTCGACCACCGGCATGCGTTCGAGGGTCCAGTGCTCGGCGCTCTTGCGGATGACCTCGTCGAGCTCCGGACGGTGCGCAACCACCCCTTCCACGAGAGCACGCGCGTAGTACTGGTCTTCACCGGTCAGCCCGTCGCGTGGATCTGCATCGCCGACGTCGGCCCCATGTAAGAGCTCGAGCGCGCGCCTTCTTGCGATGAGGCGGTCTCCCCCGCGCGGTGTCCGGTCCCCTTGGGTCATGGCCCGCCCACTAGGAGACCCGCGTGATGTACTCCCCCGTGCGCGTGTCTACTCGCACGGTCTCGCCGCTTTCGATGAACAGGGGCACTTGGACGGTGACCCCAGTGGAAAGCGTTGCAGGCTTCATCGCGCCGGAGACGCGGTCACCTTTCACGCCGGGGTCGGTGTGCTCGATCTTCAGCTCGACCGAGGCGGGAAGCTCGACCGCGACGGGTCGCCCTTCATAGAGCGACAGCGTCGCCACCTGACCTTCGGTGATCCAATTCTTGTTTTCGCCGATCTCGTCTTCTTCGACCGACAGCTGCTCGTACGTCTGCGAGTCCATGAAAACGTAGTGTGTTCCGTCGTGATACAGGTAGCTCATCTCGCGCTTGTCGACGACCGCTTGATCGACTTTCTCGTCGGCCCGGAAGGTACGCTCGACAACGGCACCCGACGCCACGTTCTTTAGCTTCGTACGCATCACGGCGCCGCCCTTGCCCGGCTTGTGATGCTGGAACCAGATGACGGACCACAGCTGCCCGTCGAGATTCAGGACCATTCCGTTCTTCAGATCGTTCGTTGAAACCATCTAGACGATCACCAGCTCCTTCGTGGACCGGGTGAGGATATCGCAGCCATCGGGACGCACGATGACGGTGTCTTCGATACGGACACCGCCGGTACCGGGGAGGTAGATGCCGGGCTCCACGGTGAGAGCCATCCCCTCCTCGAGAACAAGCTGCGCACCTTGCCGAACCGGCGGCGACTCGTGGATCTCGAGTCCAACGCCGTGCCCGGTTCCATGGCCGTAGTCGTACCCGCGCGCGCGCACGACATCGCGCGCAGCAGCGTCGACCTCACCGGACGTCACACCCGCGCGCACCGCCTCCAGCCCGGCTTGGTTGGCGGCCTTCACCAGCTTGTAGATATCGACCAGCTCGTCTGCCGGCTCACCGAACGCGATCACGCGCGTCATGTCCGAGTGGTATCCGTCGGCCATCGCGCCGAAGTCGACCTTGATCATGTCCCCGCGCTTGAGTGCGCGGCCGGTGGGATGGTGATGTGGCTCGGCCGCGTTCTCGCCGAAGCCCGCGATCGTGTCGAACGAAACGCCTTCGGAACCAGCCTCCCGCATCTCGAACTCTAGGATCGCAGCAAGCTCGATCTCGCTCATCCCTTCTTTCAGACGACCCAAAAGGGACGTGAGCGCGTCGTCTGCGATACCGAACGCGCGCTCCAGCGATGCGATCTCCCGCTCGTCCTTCACCGCACGGAGGGTTTCGACCTCCTCCGATGTCTCGACCAGCTCGAGCCCCGGGACCGTGTCCCGCAGGGCGCGCGCGCTTTCCAGCGTCATGTGACCGGCCTCGACCGCGAGACGGCGGACGTTCAAGCCGGTGATGACGCTCTCGACCGTTCCGTACATCCCCGCCGCTTCGCCGATCGTTCGGGAGCTGACGCCGTAGATCTCGCGCCGGATGTCTGGAACTTCGTGTCGTGACTGTTCCTCGTAGCGCCCGTCCGTCATGAACACGTCTTCGGTTCCGACGATGAGCTGCCCGTTGGATCCCGAATAGCCGGACAGGTAGCGAACGTTGACGGGCTTCGTGACGAGCAGCGCATCGGCCCCCAGGGTTCCAAGCCGCGCGCGGATCCGATCCCTTCGTGCGTTCATGAGGCCTCCACCGCCGCTTCTAGTGCAAGCAGATATCCATTGATGCCCAACCCGATGATAGAGCCGCGCGCAACGGGTGAGATGAGGGAATGACGCCGGTACGGCTCGCGCGCGTAGATGTTGGAGATGTGCACTTCGTACACCGGGCCGTTGAACGATGCGACGGCTTCGCGTAGATCGTTCGAGTAATGGGTCAGCGCGGCCGGATTGAGGATGACGGCGTCGGCGTCGGTGTTCTCGATCGCTGCGATCAGCTTCGCCGCCTCGTCGCTTTGTATGCATTCCACGTCGCAGCCGAGCTCTTCGCCGCGCGCGCGCAGCATCTCCTCTAGCTCGGGCAGCGTCGTCCGCCCGTAGATCTCGGGCTGGCGGGTGCCCAACCGTCCCAGGTTCGGCCCGTTCAGGACGAGCACCTTCATCGCACGGCCTCGTATGCCTTCCGCAAAGCTCTCTCGGCGACGTCGCGAACGAGCAGCGGCCGGCCGAGATCCTCGAGCAAGACGAAACGCATCCCCGCGTCGTACTTCTTGTCGCTCAGCCACGCGCGCGCGACGTCCTCGTAGTCGAACCCCGCGCCGGTCGTGGGCAAGCCGTACGTCTCGAGCAGCGAGCGATGGATACCTACGCGGTCGGCATACCCGAGCTCGGCTGCGAGGTTCGCCGCGAACATCATCCCGATCGCGACCGCTTCTCCGTGCGTCGGGCCTGAGTATCCGGCCAGCGCTTCGAGTGCGTGTGCCAGCGTGTGTCCATAGTTGAGGTATGCGCGTGCGGCTTGCTCGGTCTCATCTTCTTCGATGACGCGGACCTTCACGGCTGCCGCTTCAACCACCAACGTGGTCAAGGTCTCGGCGTCGCGTGAAGAGATCGCGTTGGATTGTGCACCGAGCCGGTCGGCCAGCGTTCCCTCCGAGATCAACGCGTGCTTGATCACTTCGGCCATGCCGGTCGTGAACACATCGTCCGGCAAGGTTTGCAGCGTCGTCGTATCGCAGATCACGGCACGAGGTTGATGGAACGCGCCGACGAGATTCTTCCCTTCGGGGAGGTCGATCGCGGTCTTGCCCCCGATCGCCGAGTCGATCTGGCCGAGGAGGGTGGTCGGCATCTGCACGAGTGGAACACCACGGTTGAACGTTGCAGCGGCGAATCCGGCGACGTCGCCGACAACGCCGCCCCCCAGGGCAGCAACGACGTCCGCTCGGTGCATACCGATCCCGGCGAGCCACCGCCAGAGCGAGTCGAGCGTTTCGGTGCTCTTCGATGCTTCGCCCGGCTCAAGCGTGAACTGCTCGACCCGCGCGCCCTTCGACGAGAGCCCTGCGCGCGCACCCTCACCATGCAAGCTCGCGACGGCGGAATCCGACACGAGCGCGATCGTTTCCGCCTTGGGCGCCTCGAAGAACTC
>DATGHY010000207.1:0-8360 GCA_035307625.1 Actinomycetota bacterium | reverse complement strand
CCATCCAGCTGCTCAATCAGGTCGGTCAGTTGACTTCGGTGTCGCCGAACTGGAGCTGTCCACTTCGCCCCGGGATCTTCGGGCGAACGATCAAGCTCAAGATCTTCTCATTGCAGTCGAACACGCCGGAAGAGGCGCTGGCCGGGATGCGTCGCTTGATCGACGTCGACCACGCGTTCCTCGTGCGCGACTGCTATCTCGAGTCGAACCTAATGGGGCCGGCGACGCAATATCAGAACTCGGCCGGTGTTCCCGGCGTGTGGTGCTACTTCTCAGAGATGCCCGAGCCGCAGCTGGCACCGTGGAACTACTCACCCGGCACGAGCTCCGACGCGACCGTCGCGATCCACGCAGGATATCTCCTCAAGACGCTCGGGAAGCAACGGCTCGCGATACTCGCGGACCCTTCGGTCGCGAGCAACCTCGTCGCGGTCGTGAAGCGTGTGGCGGCCCACTTCGGTCACCCGATCCCCGATGGCTGCATCGTCTATACGAAGGCACAGGACACGTCGAGCGGCATGCGCTCTCAGATCACGCAGATCCGCGGCTGTTACGGGTCGAACTCGCAGCCGGACGCGGTGATGGCGCTCGATGCGCTGAACGCGACTTTCGGCGCGCTCGAAGCGAAGGATGAGAACTGGCGCGGCGCCGACAACGGCGTTCAATGGGATTGCTCGGGCACGTCGTGCTGGGTCACGACCCTCGCGCAACTCTGCGGCGATGCTTGCACGGGGATGACGACCGACTGCGCGACATTGCCGTGCGTGCCGTGGGCTGACCCAGCGAAATATCCGGCCGTGAGTTTCTTCCGCGATTGGCGCCAGCGCGGGGGGTTGAGCGGAGACCCGGAGGACATCCTCACCTACGCGCCGATCGCGATCACGGCCGGCCTCGCGTTATGGCTGTGGGCGACGGGCCCAGATCTATCACGCGACACCTTCCGTCACACCCTCGGTAACCTCACGAACTTCAACTCCGGTATCGGGCCAATCCTCAACACATCCAGCTTCGATCACTTCGGCGGCCGCAGCGTGTGGATGATCAAGTTCACCGGCGCAGCTCCATGGTTCGATGACGTGTCGCACGGCTTCCTCACACTCGACCAGGTGGGCGTGCCCGACTCCCTGGCGCGCGGATGACGAAGAGGAGATCGCTGCGCGCCGCTGCGGCGTTGGCGGCCGGGTTCGTCTTGTGTGCCGGTCTTCCGGCTCGCGCGTCGACACCGTTGGTGCTCACGTATTCGATCCGTGAGGCGCGCGCGTTCGCCCTAAAAGTCTCCCTATCCAAGCAGGAGCTGCAGTTGATCCCGCCCTGCAACCCGAAGACGGATCCGTACGGCTGCGATACGAGCCAGTACGAGCACACACCGAACTGTCCTGCGAGCATCGCTTTGGGTCGCACGAAGCCTGGACCTGAGCCGGCTCCTCCGAGCACGAGCGTCATCGTGAGCGGGGGCGAGTCCAACCACGTGGGATCGGTGCCGAACCAGTCGAGCCCCGTGCGTCTCAACAAGCTGCTCGTCATCGGCCGTCTGGGCAACAGCGGCGATTTCCCATCTGCCGGTGGTCTCGCGTCGGACGAGTACGTCGATCTCAACGGCAGGCAGACGCCGGCTGCTCACACGCAGAGCGAAGCGTTCTCCAACCTTCCGGACTACGAGGAACGTTGTAACCCGACACCGGTGAACACATCGTCGTACGAGCACCTTCTCTCGCGCTCCGGGGAAGGGCCGGCGACCTATCACCTGGCGGAATGCTTTGGGAGTGAATGCACGTTCGGGGCCGGCGTTTCGGTCCAGCATGCGCTCGAGATCGTCGATCTGCGAGAAACGGCCGGTCAGGTCGTCGGAACGATCCGATCCGAGCTTCAGGGCGTCAACCTGATCCCGGGTGTTGCGAGCATCGACCTTCTGGAGACGTACGTCTCCATCCACAGCGACGGGACGGGGAAGGGTCTTGCGTGGTCGGTAGCGACAACACTTTCCGGTCTCACGATCGCCGGACAGAAGGTCGCGCTCCCGGGCGGAGCCACGATCCCCGTCAACGGCATAACGATCGGGCTCGTGGCTCCGTACGTCGCGCCGTCGAACGGCGGGCACGCTATCTCGATCATGGCGCCGGGTCTTGCGCTGATGAGCGATCAGCAGAGCATCTTCCTCGGTGGTGCCGAGCTCTACGGAACCTTCGATCGTGAGCCGGCTGCGTCCTTCAACCCATTCAAGCCGGGGATCGTTCCGCCGGTGGCCATCCCGTCCGTCCTTCCGCCGCCGCTTCAGACGATCCCGCGAGCGCCGGCTCCGGTCGGCCGGCCCGTTGCGGCGCCGCAGTTCGCGATCCGCATGTACGACACGGGTCTTGTGGCGATCACGGTGATCCTCGCGGCCGGGTTCGCGGCCATGCTGCTCATCTTCTTGCGATGGTCTCGAAGGTGGGCGTGGGGCCGGAAGGTGTGCTGCGTCCAGCCTTTCGCCGGCATCGACTGGTTGTACCGGGCTTTCGTCAAGACATGATCGCCGCGCATCCGGTAATCCAAGTGACCGCGTTCGGCCTTGCGTCCGGCGCTACGTTCGGGCTGCTCGCGCTTGGGTTGGTCTTGATCTACCGAACGACGGGCGCGATGAACTTCGCGCACTGGGCGATCGGGCTGCTCGCCGTGATCGCGTATCTCTATCTGGCGAACGAGGGTGTGCCGGTTGTGCTGGCCATGCTGCTCGCACTTATGTTGAGCCCGATCGCGGGCATCGCCGCGTACCGCTACGTGTTCCGCAAGATCCCGCGCTCCAATCATGTCGTTACGATCTTGATCACCATCGGCGTGGCGCAGCTGTTCGCGTCGTTGGCCGCGATGGTGCTCGGGTTCAAGCAGTTCACGCGCCTGCCGCCGTGGTTGCCGCAGGGGAAGGTTTCGTTCGCAGGAACCGAGCTGAACACGACCGACGTCGTCACGATCATCGTCGCCGTGGGGATCGCGGCCGGGTTCCTCGCGTGGTTCCGGTTCACACGCACCGGGCGTGCGTTGCGCGCGGTGGCGCAGAACCGCGAAGCCGCGATGCTCGCCGGGATCGACGACGTTCGGTCGGCGACGATCGCGTGGGGTATCGGGTCGGCGCTCGCGGCGCTTGCCCTGCTATTGGTGCTCCCACACGTGGCCGGGAAGCAAGGCGGCTTGATCACAACATTCGATGTCACCCCGTTCGGCACGTTGCTGATCCCCGCCTTCGGCGCCGCGCTTGTCGGAGGGTTGGTGAACCTGCCGATGGCCTTAGCGGGAGGGTTCGCGTTCGGCTTGGTGCGTGAGCTGTTGGTGCTCGCGCCGAGGCCGTGGAGCGACATGCGCTCGGTCGCAGCGGCGGTTCTGATCCTGGTGCTGCTCATCCTTCGGACGGAGCGCTTCTTCGTGACCGCCCAAGAACGCGAGGCGCTCGAAGCATGACCCAGCAAGCCGTCGAAGTGATGAAGCCGCTCGAGCTGCCCGCGGTCGTCCGCCGGCGTCTGACCGGTGCCGAGCTTGCCGGGCTCGCCGGCCTTGGCGCGATCGCTTTGCTACCGATCCCGTTCGGATCATTCGGCTTCTTCGTGGGTCAGTTCGCGCTCATCTACGCGATCCTCGGCCTGTCCGTCGTCGTCGTGACCGGCTACGCGGGTCTGGTTTCGCTGATGACGTATTCGTTCGCAGGCATCGGCGCGATGGTGACCGGCATCGCGATGGCGTCCTGGGGGTGGCCGTTCTGGCTCGCGCTGCCTCTTGCGGCCGCCGCGACGATCCCGGTGTCGGTGATCGTGGGCGTCACGTCGGTGCGACTCAAAGGCTTGTACCTCGCGATCGCGACGCTGACGTTCGCCGACGCGCTCGGCGAGACGTTCTTCAAATGGGACAGGGCGACGGGTGGATTGTCCGGCTGGGTGGTGTCCAGGCCGCACCCGTTCCGGTCCGACGCGTCGTACTACGTGTTGCTGCTCGTCGTCGCGATGGGACTCGTCTGGATGGTGACCGGGTTGCGGTCGTCCCGCGTGGGGCGCGCGATGCTGGCTGTGCGAACCAACGAGCGCGAAGCTCAAGCGCTCGGGATCAACGTGTACAAGACGAAGCTGACGGCGTTCTTGATCAGCGGGGCGCTCGGTGGCATCGGCGGGAGCTTCCTTGCCTTGCTCCTGAAGCAGGTCACACGGTCGGCGTTCCAGTCGCCGCTCGTCGAGGCGACGTCGATCCTCCTCGTGACGGTCGTCGTCATCGGTGGGATCGACCGCCCGCTCGGCGCCTTCCTCGGAGCCGTCGCGCTCGTTGTGCAGCAACAGGTTTTCCAGGGCGCGCGCTTCTTCTTCGCGTACTTCGGCATCTACAGCGCGGCGCTGCTCGTGTTGTTCCTGCTATATCGGCCGGGCGGTTTGATGCAGGTCGTCCGGTTGCAGTGGCGGCTGATCCAAACGCGCCCGCGTGTCGGGATCATCTCGACTGCCTTGATCATCGGGTTGAACGTCGGGCTCGCGTGGCTGTTCGTGAGGTTGTCGTGAGCGAGCCGCTGCTCGAGATCCGCGACCTCACCGTCCGCTTCGGTGGGATCACCGCGCTCGACCACGTGAGCATCGACGTGGCACCGGGAGAGATCGTCGGGCTGCTCGGACCGAACGGTGCCGGAAAGACGACGTTGTTCAATTCCATCAGCGGCTTCCAGAAGCCGGACGAAGGGCGGATCGTCCTCGAGGGGCAAGACATCCAGACGTTGCTGCCCTACGAGCGCGTCGCCGCGGGTCTCGGACGCACGTTCCAGCACGTGAAGCTGTTCACGAACCTGACGGTGCGCGAGAACCTCTTGGTCGCGCAGCACCGGCATCTGTCGTCGGGCTCGCTGTCGGCGATGTTGCGGCTGCGCGCGTGGCGGCAGGACGAAGCAGAGGCGCTGGCGCGCGCAGAACGCATGCTCGACCTGATCGACCTGCGTGCGTGGGAGGCCGCGTACCCGCAGGCGCTGTCGTACGGCACGACGCGTTTCTTGGAGCTGGCCTCGGTGCTGTCGCTCAACCCGAAGGTGCTGCTGCTGGACGAACCGGCATCGGGCATCCAGCAGAAAGAAGTGGAAGCGCTCGGCCCGCTACTGCGGCGCATCCGCGACGATTCCGGCTGCTCGATCGTTTTGATCGAGCACGACATGAGCTTGCTGCTCAGCGTTTCCGAGCGCGTGTATGCGCTCGACTTCGGCCGCGTGATCGCGGAAGGGTCGCCCGACGAAATCACGGAAGACCCGCAGGTGCTGTCGTCGTACCTCGGTCGCACGCGGAGGACACATGCTACGGCTTGACAACGTGCACGCGTTCTACGGGCCCGTGCAGGTCCTGTTCTCGATCGATCTCGAAGTCAACGACGGCGAGATCGTCGCGTTGCTCGGAACGAACGGCGCGGGCAAGACGACGATCCTGCGCGTGATCTCCGGCGTGAAAGAGCCGGCGATCGGGGACGTCGTGTGGAACGACGAATCGATCAAAGGCCTGCGGCCGCCGCAGGTGCTCGGCCGCGGCATCGTCCAGATGCCGGGCGGCCGCGGCGTGTTTCCCGGGATGAGCGTCCAGGAGAACCTGGAGGTGGCGGGATTCTCGTTCGGGCGCGACGCCGACCGGTTGCGAACGCGGATCGAAGCGGTGCTCGAGTTCTTCCCGCTGCTGGCCGAGCGGCGCCGCCAGGTTGCCGGTAGCTTGTCCGGCGGGCAGCAGCAGATGCTGACGCTGGCGAAGTCGTTCATCGTCGAGCCGAAGCTGCTGCTTGTGGACGAGCTTTCACTGGGGCTTGCGCCCAAGATCGTCGAGGAGCTGCTCGAGATCATCACGCGGATGAACCGCGAGGGCGTGGCCGTCGTTTTGGTCGATCAGCACGTCGACTTGGCATTGAGCATCGCCAACAGGGCATATTTCCTTGAACGCGGTGAGATCCGGTTCTCCGGCCCGGCCAAGAAGCTGCGGGGGAGAGACGATCTGCTCCGGTCGGTGTTCCTCGCAGGCGCGCGCGCATAGCGCACACGGAAGGAGAAGCAGATGGCAGAGATCGATCTGAGCGGCATCCCCGAAGAGCAGATCGCCGAGGCGTTGAAGGCGGCTACCGACGAACAGGTCCTCGACGGGTTCCGCGCGGTTGGCGTGAAAGACTCGCTCGACCGCACGTTCAACACGATGCAAGAGCACTTCCTGCCGGAGAAGGCGGAAGGCGTCTCTGCCGATGTGCAGTGGGTGGTGACGGACCAAGGCGAAGAGTTCGCGTACACGGCGTCGATCGCCGATGGGAAGTGCGCGATCACCGCGGGCAAGGCCGCGTCGCCGCGCGTTTCGCTCACGATGGATCTCGTGACGTTCGTGCGGCTGATCATGGGCCAAGCTCAGGGACCGCAGCTGTTCATGACCGGCAAGCTGAAGGTGGCCGGCGATCTGATGTTCGCGCAGCGCGTCAGCGGCTTCTTCGCCGCCGCCTGATGCCGGTCGGACCGCACAACCTCGCGCGCCTGGCGGAAGACTCGTTCGCGAAGCTCGGCGACCGCGAGTCCCTTCTCTTCGAAGGGAACTGGTACCGCACCGGCGATCTGTTCGATCGTTCGCGCCGGCTCGGAGCCGGTTTCACCGAGCTCGGCATCGCACCCGGCGATCGCGTCGTCGTCTTCATGGCGAACTCGCCTGACGTCGGCATCGCGTACAACGGCCTGTGGCGCGCCGGCGCGGCGATCACTCCGGCGATCTTCTTGCTGCCACCGGACGAGCTCCGGCACGTGGTGTCGCACTCGGGTGCGCGCGCGGTGATCACGAGCCCCGAGTTCCTCGGCACCGTGAAAGCCGCGACGGAAGGACTGCCGGATCTGAAATGGATCATCTCGAGCGGCCCGGAGCAGGACGGTGCGATCCCGTTGTCCTCGCTGGAAACCGCGGAGCCGGCGCCGATCGTCGACCGCGATGACACCGATCTGGCCGCGCTGCTCTACACAGGCGGGACCACGGGGCGCGCGAAAGGCGTAATGCTTTCGCACGAGAACCTGTTCGTCACGGCGCGCGCATCCCATGAGCACGGCTTCCGCTCAGACATCAACCGCACGATCGTGCCGCTGCCGCTGTCGCACGCATTCGGCCTCATCGTCACGGTCGTCGGGATGCACAACCCCGAGCCGAGCGTGGCGGTCCTACAGCAATGGTTCGACCCGGTGCAGTTCCTGCAGCTGATCCAAGAGAACAAGATCCAGGTTGGGACGGTCGTGCCGTCGATGGTGCAGATCCTGCTCGGGATGCCGCTGGAGGACTACGACCTTTCGTCGTTGCGCTTCTTCGTCTGCGGCGCCGCGCCACTGCCGCGCGAGGTTGCTGACGATTTCATGAAGCGCGTGCCGAACGTCGGGATCCGCGAGGGCTACGGCTGCACGGAATCGGGTGCCGTGATCTCCGCGAATGCGCCCGAAGACGTGCGCATGGGCTCGGTCGGCAAGCCGATCCCCGGGTGCGAAGTGCGGATCCTCGACGACGACGACAAAGAGGTCCCGCAAGGAGAGCTCGGCGAGATCTGCTGCCGCTCGAAAGGCGTCATGCTCGGTTATTGGAACGCGCCCGAGGCGACGGCCGAGACGCTGCGAGACGGCTGGCTGCACACAGGCGACATCGGACGCTTCGACGAAAACGGCTTCTTGTTCGTCGTCGACCGCAAGAAGGATCTCATCATCCGCGGCGGTTTCAACGTGTTCCCGCGCGACGTTGAAGATGCATTGGTCGAGCACCCTGCGGTGGCGATGGCGGGTGTGGTCGGGCGACCCGACAAGGCGAAGGGTGAGGAAGTCGTCGCGTTCGTGGCGCTTTCGCCGGGCGCGACGGTGACGCCGGAAGAGCTGATCGACTTCACCAAAACGAAGCTCAGCGCGTACAAGTACCCGCGCGAGATCCACATCGTCCCTGCGGTTCCGCTGACGCCGGTCGGCAAGGTCGACCGGAAGAAGCTGCGCACGATGCTGCCCGCATGAGCGGCACGATGCGCGCGGTGCGCTTCCACTCGTCCACGGGTGCGCTCGCGATCGAAGAGGTGCCGATCCCCGTGCCGGGACCGATGGAAGTTTTGGTGAAAGTGGAGGCGTGCGGAATCTGCTTGTCGGATGTGCATCTGATCGACCACTCGATCCCCGCGGTCATCCCCGACGTGACCCCTGGGCATGAAGCCTCCGGCACGATCGCGAAGACCGGCGAACTGATCGAAGGCTGGAACGTCGGCGATCGCGTCACGATGGCCGGCGGCAAGCCGTGCATGCAATGCGCCAACTGCAGGCGAGGGCTGCTCGAGGAATGTCTGGCGTTCCAGATCATGGGGTTCATGTACGACGGGGCGTGGGCGGAGTACATCGTGGTGCCCTT
>DATGHY010000206.1:0-3358 GCA_035307625.1 Actinomycetota bacterium | reverse complement strand
CGGTGGTTCCGCGAGCTCGACGCGCGCTACGCGCCGACGCCGACGGCGGTGCAACGGTGAGACGGCTCGCGGCTCTGCCGCTGGTGTTCCTTGCGGCTTGTGGTTGGTTCAACGGCCACACGCGCCGGTACGAACCGCCGGGTATCCAAGCGGTCGGGCAACCGGTGACCGGCCAGGAGTGGTTCCAGCGCGACTGCGCCTTCTGTCACGGCAATCAAGGGCAGGGCACGCCGCGCGGCCCGGACCTTACGGGCGACGACATGATGCAAGCGCTGACCGATTTCATGTTGCACACCGGCCGCATGCCGATCACGGATCCGCGCGACGTCATCCGCCGCGGCCCGCCCGCGTATCCGCCCGACGTCATCGCGAAGATCGTGGCATTCGTCGGCACGTTCAGCCCGGTCTCCGCGGGACTGCCCGTGCCTAACGTCGCCGCGGGCGACCTCGCGAACGGCCAAGAGCTGTTCCAAGCGAACTGTGCCGCATGTCACTCGGCAACCGGCATCGGAGGGACGCTCGCCGAAGGGAAGGCCATCTCCGCGTCGGAGAACAGGACCGGATTCCAGATCCCGAGCCTGTTGAAGTCGACGCCGCTCGAGATCGCCGAAGCGATGCGCGGTGGACCGGGAACGATGCCGGTGTTCCCGAACACAACGTTCAGCGATCACGACGTGGATTCGATCGTGCGCTACGTCCTGTTCATGCGCACGCAGAACCGCGGGGGGGCGACCGATCTGGGGCGCATCGGGCCCGTCGCCGAGGGCGCCGTCGGGTGGATCGTCGGCCTCGGACTGCTGCTGCTGTTCGTTCGCTTGATCGGGCGCACCGTGCACGACAAGAAGAAGGCGCATTGATGGCCGGCGCGCGCAGACGACGGCGGCCGGGCGCGATAGCGCTGGCGTTCATGCTGAGCGCCGGGGCATCGGTATCGCTGACCGTTATCTACGCGCTCGGCGGCCAGCCGCAAGCGGAGGGCGCGATGCTGTTCGTCGCGCTGGGCGGGATCGCGATCGGACTCGTGCTGTGGTCGCATCAGCTGATGCCGCAGACGATCTACGTCGAGGATCGCAAGCTCACGTTCGACGAACCCGAAGAGCGCGAGGAAGCCGAAGAGTCGTTCATCGAGGGCGCCGAGCAGATCGGGCGCCGGAGCTTCCTCGGCAAGCTCTTGGTCGCCGCGGTGGGCGCACTGGGCGTCGCGTTCCTGTTCCCGATCCGGTCCCTCGGCAAGGCGCCGGGGCGCGCGCTCTTCAAGACGTCGTGGACGAAAGGCGCGCGCGCGGTGACCGAGGACGGGCAACCGGTGCGCGCGGCGTCGCTTGCCGACAACTCGGTGCTGACCGTGTTCCCCGAAGGCCATACCGACGCCGCCGACTCGCAAACGCTGTTGATCAAAACGCCACAGGGCGTCTTCCATCCGAAGCACGGCCGCGAAAACTGGAGCCCCGACGGGATCGTCGGCTTCTCGAAGATCTGCACGCACGCCGGCTGCCCCGTCGGCCTGTACCAAGCGGCGACGTCGCAGCTGTTCTGCCCGTGCCACCAGTCGGTCTTCAACGTAGCCGAGGCGTGCCAGCCGACGAGCGGGCCGGCGACGCGCGCGCTCCCCCAGCTTCCGCTCGCGGTCGACGCCGACGGCTTCGTGATCGCGCAAAGCGACTTCCACGAGCCGGTCGGCCCCGAGTTCTGGAATTTCGGAGAGCACTGATGGTCGTCCGGCGCACGGTCAAGTGGGTCGACGAGCGGGCGGGCATCTCGGGCTTCACGCACCACACGCTGGACAAGGTCTTCCCCGACCACTGGTCGTTCCTGTTCGGCGAGATCGCCTTGTATGCGTTCGTCGTGCTGGTCGCGACCGGGATCTTCCTGGCGATGTTCTTCAACCCATCGCTGGCGACGAAGGTCTACCACGGTGCCTACGCGCCGATGCGCGGCGTGCGGGTGTCGGCTGCGTACGGCTCGGCGTTGGATCTTTCGTTCTCCGTTCGAGCAGGCCTCGTCATGCGGCAGACGCACCACTGGGCCGCATTGGTGTTCATCGCGGCGATCGTCGTGCACCTGTGCCGGATCTTCTTCACCGGCGCGTTCCGCAAGCCGCGCGAGATCAACTGGTGGATCGGGCTGACGCTGATGCTGCTCGCGCTGTTCAACGGCTTCACGGGCTATTCGCTGCTGGACGATCTCCTGTCCGGCACCGGCTTGCGCATCGCGTACTCGATCGCGTTGTCGATCCCGTTCATCGGCACGTGGATCGCGTTCTTGTTGTTCGGGGGCGAGTTCCCCTCCGACCAGATCATCAGCCGCTTGTTCTTCACGCACGTGTTCCTCGTGCCGCTGTTGATCATCGGATTGTTGAGCGTGCACTTGGCCCTGGTGTGGCGGCAGAAGCACACGCAGTTCCCCGGCGGCGGCCGCACCGATCGCAACGTGCACGGCATCCGGTTCTGGCCGTCGTACGCGACCGAGTCGGTCGGTTTGTTCTTCGGCGTCGCGGCGGTGCTGACGTTGCTCGGCGGGTTGGCGCAGATCAACCCGATCTGGCTGTACGGCCCGTTCCACGCTGCGAACGTCAGCGGTCCTGCGCAGCCCGACTGGTACCTCGGATGGCTCGAGGGGGCGCTGCGCATCTTCCCGTCGTGGGAGATACGCATCCACGGAGTCGTGATCCCGAACCCGTTCTTCCCCGGCGTGCTGTTGCCCGGGATCACGTTCGGGTTGCTGTACGCGTGGCCGATCGTGGAGCGCAGGTTCACCGGCGACTATGCGGCGCACCATCTGCTCGAGCGGCCGCACGACCGTCCTGTGCGCTCGGCCATCGGCGTGACGGCGCTGACCTTCTACATCGTGCTGTTCCTGGCGGGAGCGAACGACCTGATGGCGAAGTGGTTCAGCGTGCCGGTCGAGACGATCACGTGGGTGCTCCGGATCGGGGTGATAGTAACGCCGCTGGTGACGGGCGCCGTGACGTACTGGCTGATGAACGCGTACAAGCTGAGCGGAGCCGAGCAGTTCACGAAGGTGCCGCTGGTCTACTTCCTGCATCCGCGGAAGCCGCCGATCCCGCGGCCACACAGCCGAGCCCAAAGCGGGTAAGTCGCGCACCCGCTTGAAGCGGATGCCCCCTTAGGCTTCTATCATCTGAGGTATGTACGAGCAGATCGCAGCCAACAAGCGCAAGGCCGTTTTCTACGTATTCGTGTTCTTCGTCGTCTGGGCGGGGATCGGCGCCGCCATCGGGGCCATCTTCTACCCCGCGCGCGTCGACCCGGTGACCGGGAACCTGTCGGCGACACATCCACAGGCGATCGTCGCGGGCGTGGTCATCGCCGCTCTGTTCGCCGTGGCAGCGACGCTG